>CAYWDO010000060.1:0-13210 GCA_964456995.1 uncultured Brevundimonas sp. | reverse complement strand
GACCTTCGGTGTTCATGTCCAGTCGGCCGACCGAGATCACGCGCGGCAGACCGCTCGGCAGGGCGTCGAACACGGTCGGACGGCCCGCCGGGTCGTTGTGGCTGGTCAGCAAGCCGGCCGGCTTGTGATAGCGCCAGACGCGGGTCGCCTGGGCCGAGCCCATGGGCTTGCCGTTGACGGTGATGACGTCGTCGCGCGTCACCAGGGTCGCGGGCGTGTCCAGGATGCGGCCGTTGACCGCCACCTTGCCCAGACCGATCAGGCGTTCGACCTCGCGACGCGAGGCGATGCCGGCGCGGGCCATGGCCTTGGCGATTCGCTCGCTGCGAGCCGGAGTCGTCGGTTCCTTCCCGGCATTGGGGCCGCCCTTGGGACCGCCCTTACCGGCGCCCTTCACAAAAGGCTTGTCACCGCGATCATCCTTGCGGTCGCCGCGTGGCGGGCCTTTTCGGTCTCCAAAGCCGCCCTTGTCCGGGCGCGCGTCGGCGAATTTACGGGGTCCGCGAGGGCCGTCGTCTTGACGGAAGCGGGGGTTCTTGTCGTTGTCTTTGGGATGGCGATCCATGATGAGCGGTTCATGAGCATGGCGCTCGACTTGGCGCAAGCGGCGGCGCAAGCTGGCGAAGTGCCGGTGGGCGCAGTAATTGTCGATGAATCGACCGGCAAAGTGATTGGCCGTGGGCAAAACAGCCCCATAAGCGCCCATGATCCGACGGCTCATGCCGAGATCACAGCTTTGCGTGATGCTGCGGCAACGTTGCAGAATTACCGCCTCACCGACCTCACACTTTATGTAACGCTGGAACCGTGCGCCATGTGCGCCGGCGCCATCAGTCACGCCCGCATCGGTCGCGTGGTCTGGGGCGCCGATGATCCGAAGGGGGGCGCAGTGCTTCATGGCGGCCGCTTCTTCGATCAACCCACCTGCCACTGGCGTCCGACAACCCAGGGCGGCGTCATGGCCGAGCCTGCGGCTGAGAGTCTTCGCGCCTTCTTCCGGGCGCGTCGCGGAACGCGCGCCGCTACGGTGCGTTGACGGCCTAAGCTTGACCTTGGAGGCGCTTCACTTGCCGCACCTGATCCTTCGCGCCGCCCCTGTCCTCGTCCTGGCTGCCCTGCTCTCAGGCTGCGGAAAGGAACCCCGTCAGGCGCCGACCGATGGCGACGAAGTCCGCGCCCGCGCCATCGAGGCGCAAACCGCCCGCCGCCGCACCGGAGCAGAGGTCCAGGACCGCGCCCTGAACCGCGTCGTCCGCGCCGTCTACCTCTGTAACAACAGCGAACGCCTGTCGGTCGATTTCGACAACCCGCGTCAGATGGCGACCGTCCGCAATTCCTCGGGCGAGGCTGTGGACCTGTTCCAGGAACGCGCCGCCGACGGCATCTGGTATCGCGCCAGCGGCTATGAGCTGCGCGGCAAGGGCGTTCAGGCGACCTGGACCGCGGACGGACGCGAACCGACCGATTGCCGGGCGGTGGATTAGGGTCTGGCCCCATAAACGGGATTTCGAAAGTTGGACGGATGATGCCATGCGACAGCGACGCCCAGCCCCGCCCGTCCCGGTGCATGGTCAGACCTAAGTCGTCCAAGACGAAGAAAATCAGGCCGTAAACGGCTTGAATAATCGATTAGAATACTAGGGGAAAATGGTACGCCCCCTCGGGCTCGAACCGAGGACCCTCTGATTAAAAGTCAGATGCTCTAACCAACTGAGCTAGGGGCGCACACTTTGAAAACAACCACTTAAGTCGTTATTTCCGCAAACCAGTTCGTCACCGGCTTGCGGAGGCGGTTTCTGGTTCATTCGCAGAGAGAGGTCAAGAGCCGCGAGACCCAAAGACACCTCTTTTATGAGGAAAACGTCGGCAGACGCCGCTCACGCTCCCCGCACAAGATTACCCGTAGTCTGCCCGGAACGGGCGACCTTGTTGACCCATCGCATTCCAGCCAGCGTTGGTGGGGCGCAGGCGTCCAGCTTTGCCGACGCGTTCGGCCAGCCCGAACACCACAAGCTGGGCGCTGTTGTCCGCATCCTGTGTTCTGTTGCCGTCGACGATATCAAGCAGGGCGGCGATGCGTTCAGCTTCAGTCACGATGGTTCCGGTCGTCTGTTGATCCCGCATACCCCGTGCAGGCTTGCCGCGCCGGGGGCAAGCGATGATCCGCCCGCCATGTCGAAAGTCATCTGTGACGCCTCTGTTCCCCGCCGTTGAAAAATGTCGTGTCGCCCAACAGCTCTTCCGGTTTAGTTTCAATTCATGGGGCCGCTCTCTGGACTACGCATCATCGAGATCGACGGTTTGGGGCCGGTCACCTTCGCCGGCATGGTGCTGGCCGACATGGGGGCCGAGGTCCTGCGACTGACGCGCGGCGGAAACGCTCCTGCCGCCGTGTTCGACGAGGTCGGCGGCGAGATCCTGCATCGCGGTCGCACCGCTGTGCCAGTCGATTTGAAGTCGTCTGAAGACCGCGAAAAGGTCCTGGCCCTGATCGAGGGGGCTGACGCCCTGATCGAGGGCTTCCGCCCCGGCGTGATGGAACGGCTGGGCCTCGGCCCCGAGGTCTGCGCCGCGCGCAACCCACGCCTGGTCTATGGCCGCGTCACCGGCTGGGGCCAGACCGGGCCGATGGCGGAACAGGTCGGGCACGACATCAACTATATCGCCCTGTCCGGCGCCCTCTACCCCATGGGCGCGGGCGAGCAGCCGCCCTCTCCCCCGCTGAATCTGGTCGGCGACTATGGCGGCGGGGCCATGATGCTGGTCAGCGGCGTGCTGGCGGCGATGCTGGAGGCCAGAACCACCGGGCGCGGCCGGGTCGTGGATGCCGCCATGACGGATGGTTCAGCCCTGCTCACCAGTCTGTTCCACGCCCTGCGCGCACAAGGTCTGTGGAGCGACGGGCGTGAGGCCAACCTGCTGGACGGCGGCACGCCCTTCTACCGCTGCTACGCCTGCCGCGACGGCGGCTTCGTCGCTGTCGGCGCGCTGGAGCCGCGTTTCTACGCCGCCCTGATCGCCGGTCTGGGCCTGACGCCCGATGAAGCGCCGCAGTTCGACCGCGACAGCTGGCCCGCCCTGCAAGCCCGCTTCGCCGCCCTGTTCGCCATGCGCGACCGCGACGACTGGGCCGCGCATTTCGCTGAAACCGAGGCCTGCGTCACGCCGGTCCTCACGATGGCCGAGGCCGCCGACCACCCGCACAATCAGGCGCGCGGAACCTTTGTCGAGGCCGGAATCATTCAGCCCGCGCCGGCGCCGCGCTTTGGCGCACAGGCGGCCGAGGTCAGCGCCGAACGACCATCCCAGGCGCTGAATAAGGCCCTCGCCGACTGGGCCGACTGACTTTCCTCGCCTGTGGCCGCAAGGGTTCAGTTGCGGTTCATTCTCCTTGAGTAAACAAAGGGACGGAACCCAGCGCCAAAGTCGGCGTTTGCCACCCCACAGGGGGAAGAAATCAGATGAATCAGTTGATTGTGAAACGTTTGCTCCTGGCGACCAGCCTGAGCGCCGCCGCCTTCCTCGCATCATGCGACGAGCCGCGCCCCTCAGAGTCTATCGAAATCCAGACCGAGGTTCCCGCTGCGCCCGCTGCTGAGGACGCCGCCGCAGACGCCGTGGCCGAAGCCGAAGCGCCCGCAGCGACCGACGCCCCCGCCCCTGTCGACACCCTGCCGCCCGAGCAGCGGACGTCGGAACAGACGGTGCAGCCCGAAAGCGATACGCTGTTCTACTGATTCCGCCAGAACGGCGTCCGCTCCCGGTTTTTTAGCGCCCTGAACCAAGGCTCCAGTTTGACGTCGCGGACCAACCTCCTTCTCGCCGGTGTGGCGCTCTGGGCTGTTTGCGGCCACGCCGCGCTGGCCGACGTGCCCAAGGCCCAGATCCGCGGCGAAGTCGATGCCGACTTGCGACGCCAGCTGGAACAGGCTGTAGGTCAGGTCGAAGCCGCACCCGCCAACCGGTTCGAGGCGCGCCGTCGCGCCCGCGACGCCATGGAAGCGGCCCAGGCTCTGCTGCGCTCAGAAGGCTACTACCAACCCACGCTCGAAGACGATGTCGAGGGCGAAGAGACGCCGGTCGCCATCGTCACCGTCACGCCCGGCCGCCGCTTTGTCCTGGGCGAGACCAAGGTCAACTGGATCGCGCCCGTCCCCGACACCGTGACCGATCAGACGGTGACGAAGGAAATCAACCTGACGCCGGGCGATCCGGGTCGCGCCGCCGATGTCCTGGCCGCCGAAGGCCGGGTCGTGGCCGGCCTGACGCGCGAGGGCTACGCCGACGCCAAGGCCGAGCCCCGGCGCGTCGTGGTCGATCATGCGACCTTCACCGTTCAGCCCAATTTCAACATCGCCTCGGGCGCCCTCGTACGCTTAGACGGCGTTGTGTTGCGCACGCGCGGCCAGACCAATCCACAGTGGGTCGCCGGACTGGCGCCCTGGAAGGCGGGCGACCGCTATGATCCAGAAGATGTGGCCGAACTGGAGCGTCGCCTGCTGGACACCGGCGTCTATGACGGCGTCGGCGTGGCCCTGGCCCCGCTTGATCAGATCACGCCCGAGGGCCTGCGCCCGGTCATGGTGACCCTGGCCGACCGTCCCCGCAGCCTGCTGGAGGCCGGCGCCACCTATTCAACCGCCGAGGGTGCGGGCCTGGATGTGTTCCAGACGCGCTATAATCGTCTCGGTCGCGCCGCGACGCTCAGGTACGGCGTGCGTATCGCCAGCATCGACAGCCGCCTGGGCGGCGAGGTCAGCCTTCCGCACTGGCGGCGGCCGGGACAAACCCTGAAGCTGTCGTCCTACCTCGTCAACGAACAGACCGACGCCTACGACCGCACCGCCGCCACGGTGAACGCCGACCTGTCCCAGCGTATCGGCAAGACCTCCTTCTTCACCTACGGTCTGGGTCTGGACGCGGGCCGCTATTCCGAAAACCGCTTTGATCCGATCACCCAAGCTCCGATCAGTTTCGACCGCGATCTGGCCATCCTCACCGCTCGCGGCGCCGCCTATATGGACCGCTCCAACGATCCGCTGAACCCGACCCAGGGCTACCGCTTCTATGTCTCGGCCCAGCCCACGGCCGTGACAGGCGAAGACACCGTCTTCTTCCTGCGCACCGAGACCCAGGCGACGGCCTACCTGCCCTTGCAGGACGGCGCCAAGACGGTTCTGGCGGGCCGGGCCCGCATCGGTTCGATCATCGGCGGCGAAGAACTGACGGTGCCGTCGGATCGTCTCTTCTACTCGGGCGGCGGCGGCTCGGTTCGCGGCTATTCCTACCAGAGCATCAACCCGCGCCTGCCCGACAACACGCCGCGCGGGGGCCTGTCCCTGTTCGAAACCTCGATCGAGGTGCGTCGCGACATAGGCGAGAAGTTCCAGGCCGTCGCCTTCATCGACGCCGGCGCCATCGGCTTCCAGGAAACGCCGAACTTCAACAACCTGCGCTATGGCGCGGGCGTCGGCGTGCGCTACAAACTGCCGTTCGGCCCGGTCCGCGCCGACATCGCCATCCCGCTGGACAAGCGTGAGGGTGATTCCGCCTTCCAGCTCTACATCAGCATCGGCCAGGCGTTTTGACCGACATCCCGCCGTCTCACGAACCCGACGCGGCCCGCCCCGCCGACACGCCCGCGAAGGCGGCGAAGCGCAAACGCACCCGCCTGCAACTGATCGCCTTCGTCTCCGGCATCGTGGTCGCCGCCCTGCTGGCCCTCGCCATCGTCGCTGCGATTGGCGGCCGGATGTATCTGGTCTCGGATTCCGGCCGCGAACTGATCTCCAGCTTCGTCACCGGCAAGAAGATCAGCCGCTACGGCCGGATCAACGTCGAGGGACTTAAGGGCGACCTGTTCAACGACTTTACCCTTGGCCGGGTCACCGTCACCGACGCCGAGGGCGTCTGGCTGGAGGCGACCAACGTCCGCGTGGACTGGTCCTACCTGCCCCTGCTGGCGCGGCGCTTCCACGCCAAGGAGATCAGCGCCGACCAGATCCGCGTGATCCGCCGCCCTCTGCTGGAGCCCAGCACCGAACCCGGCGGCCCCCAGCCGATCTCCGTCGACATCGACCGCTTCAGCGCCAACGTCGAGCTGATGGAGAACTTCTCCAAGGAATACGGCCGCTGGACGCTCAGCGGCGACGCCAATATCCCGCGTCGCGGGCCCAAGATCGCCAACGTCAACGCCTACAGCCTCAGCCGCAAGGGCGACTACGTGCGTCTGGCCGCCGTCATGGGCAAGACGCCCGAAGACCTGCGCGTCAACCTGCGCGCCAACGAGGCCCAGGGCGGCCCCCTCGCCGGCGCCCTGGGCTATTCGCCCGATCAGCCCTTCTCGGCCGTCGCCGTGGTCAACGGCGAGATCGTGGACGTGGTGATGAAGACGGGCGACTTCACGCCCCTGTCGGTCAAGGGTCATTACAGCAAGACCGGCGCCCGCATCGGCGGCGCGGCCGACTTTTCCGGCTCGGACCTGCTGGCCCCGTTCGTCGAACGCATCGGCCGCACGGCTCGCTTCGGCTTCGCCGCCGTGCCTGACAAGACCCGCGAGGGCTTCCAGGGCGTGGCCTGGACCCTGACCGCCGACAATATCCAGTCCAGCGCCCAGGGCCTGATCCGGCTCAGCGACCGCACCGCTCCCGACGGCGTCAGCCTGGAAGTCACAACCCCTTCGCTCAGCCGCCTGATCGGCCGCCCCCTTGCGGGCGCCTCGGCCTATACCGGCGTGTTCAAGGGCGACGCCACGGCCTGGACGCTGCAAGGCTCCGCCAGCCTGCTCGCCACCGACATCGCCAGCTATCGCGCCACCCGCATCTCCGGTCCCCTCAGCGTGGCCGCCAACAAGGGCCGCTTCGACGTCGTCGCCGACATCCGCGCCGCCGGCGGCTCCAGCGCAGGCATCATCGGCGCCCTGCTCGGCGCCACGCCGCGCATCCAGCTGGAAGGCACGCGGACCACCGACGGGGCCTATCTGCTGAAGAAGATCGACGGACGCGGGCGAGGTCTGACCCTGACCGGATCGGGCGGGCGCAGCATTACGGGCGGCCTCCACTTCTCGGGCAACGCCGCCCTGACCGACATCTCGCGCATCCGTCCCGGCGCCAAGGGCGCATTCAGCGGCCCCATCCGCGCCGCCTCGGCCCGGCCCGGCGCGCCCTGGACCCTCAGCTTCGACGGCCGTGGTTCGCGCATGGCCATCGGCATGGACGAGCTGGACCGCCTGCTGGGTCAGACGCCGCGCCTTCAGGCGGCGGGTTCGCTTAACAAGGGCGTCATCTCCATCGACCGGGGCGAACTGACCGGCGCCGCCGGACGCATGGGCGCCAAGGGTCTGATCGAGGGTTCCAAACTCCGTCTGGCGCTGGACTGGGACGCGCGCGGTCCGTTCGGCGTCGGCCCCGTCGCCATCGACGGCGCCATGACCGGCGACGGCGCCCTGACCGGCACCCTGGCCCAGCCTCGCGCTGACCTGCGCGCCGCCTTCGACAAGGTCTCCGCCAGCGGCCTGATCTTGACCAACGCCGACCTGATCCTCAGCTTCCGCAAGGGCGCCGACGCCTCTGACGGGCGCATCGTGCTCAACTCCGGCTCGAACTACGGCCCGGCCCGCGCCTCGGGCAACTTCTTCCTCGGCGGCCAGCGCATCCGCCTGACCGAGGTGGACGTCAACGCCGGCGGCGTGACGGCGCAAGGCGCCATCGCCCTGTCCAACAACTTCCCCTCCAGCGCCGACCTGACCTTCACCGCGCGCCAGGGCGCCTTCCTGGCCTCGGGCGAGGCCAATGGCCGCGTGCGCCTGACCGACGGCGGCGGTGATCAGAGCGCCATCCTCGACGTCACCGGCCGCAATGTCCGTCTGGCGGGATCGACCTGGGTGATCCGCAGCCTGTCGCTGAAAGGCCAGGGCACGCTGGAACGCCTGCCCTTCACCCTGTCGGCCGACGTGGGCGGCGCCACGCCCGTCCAGTTCAACGGCACGGGCGAATACGCCCGAGACGGCGCGGCCCAGACCGTCACCCTGCGCGGCGGCGGCCGTGTGCGCGAGGTCGCCTTCACCACCCGCGCCCCGGCCATCATCGCCCTCAACGGCGACGGCCGCGTCGTCCGCCTGGATCTGGGCGTCGGCGGCGGCGTCCTGACCGGCGAACTGCGTCAGGACAAGGCAGGCAGCGCGATCCAGGCTGACCTGACCAATATCGAAATGGGCTCCATCACCCCGGACCTGCGCGGTCAGGTCACCGGCCGCGTGTCCATGCAGGGGTCCGGCGACACCCTGACCGGCTCGGCCAACGTCGATCTGAAGCAACTTCGCAGCGTCGACGCCCCCCGCGGTCTGGCCGTGGACGGCACGCTGAATGCAGACCTGACCGACAATGTCCTGCGCATCCGTGCTCAGGCCAATGACGGCACGGCGGTTCAGGCGTCGGCCGACGTCAGCCTGCCGGTTGAAGCCTCCGCGGCTCCGCTGCGACTGGCCATCGCCCGCACCCGCGACATGTCGGGTCAGGTCGCCATCAACGGCCAGATCCAGCCGATCTGGGACCTGTTCCTTGGCGGCGCCCAGTCGCTGTCGGGACAGGTCGCGGGCCGCGCCACCCTGGCGGGCACGCTGAACGCGCCGCGCCTGAACGGTCGGCTGGACCTGACGCAGGGCGCCTTCCGCGACAGCGCCACCGGCCTGCGTCTCGAAGCCGTCACCCTGGCCAGCCGCTTCGACGACAGCCAGGCCGTCATCGAACGCTTCGAGGCCGCCGACGGCCAGAAGGGAACGGTCACCGGCAGCGGCAATGTGGGCCTGCGTCAGGGTTCCGGCTCAACCCTGCGCCTCGAGCTGACCCGCTTCCGCGTCATCGACAACGACCTCGCCGAGGCTCGCGCCAATGGCGTGCTGACCGCCGTGCGCGGCGCAGACGGCAATATCCAGCTCAGCGGCGATCTCAACATTGATGAGGCCGAAATATCGCCCAACCTGCCCGGCTCCAACGGCGTGGTGAAGATGGACGTGGTCGAGATCAACCGCCCCGGCGGCGATCCGGTCGAAACCGAAGCCCCGTCGCGCGGTCCGCAGATCGGCCTGAACCTGAACCTGACCGGACGTGAAATCCACGTGCGCGGACGCGGCCTGAACGTCGAACTGACCGCCAATGCTCGCGTGCGCGGCACCATCGCCCAGCCCCAGTTGACCGGCACCGCCAACGTCGTGCGCGGCGACTATGAGTTTGCGGGCAAGCGGTTCGTCTTCGACGACACCGGCTCGGTCTCCCTGTCCACCGACCCGGCGCGCATCCGCCTGAATCTGGCGGCCGTGCGCGAGGACCCGGCCCTGACCGCGACCATCAAGGTCACCGGCACGGCGGCCGCGCCCAAGATCGAACTGACCTCCACCCCCTCCCTGCCCCAGGACGAAATCCTGTCGCAGGTCCTGTTCGGGCGCTCGGCCTCGCAGTTGTCAGGCTTCGAGGCGGCGCAACTGGCCTCGGCCGTGGCCTCCCTGGCCGGCGGCGGCGGCTTCGACGTCATCGGCAACCTGCGTGAACTTGCGGGCCTGGATCGCCTGTCCTTCGGCGGCGAGGCGTCCAGCCTGACGGTCGCCGGCGGCCGCTACATCACCGACGACGTCTATCTGGAGGTCATCGGCGGCGGCGAAGGCGGGGCGGCGGTCAACGTCGAATGGCAGGTGCGCCGCAACCTGGCTGTCAGCTCCAAGTTCGGCGGCGAAGGCGACGCCAGCCTGTCCATCCGCTGGCGTCGCGAGAGCGACCGTCCCGGCGGCGATCGCGCCGACCGGAGACGCAACCGCAGCCGCTAACCTCTTGCGTCATCCCGGAAGCGGCTCAGCCGCTATCCGGGGCCGCCAGGGCGAGGCGCTCGGCGTTGCAGTCCAGCGCCGTTGTGAAAAAGGCTTGAACCGGACAAACCGGCCCTCAAGAGGACGGGATCAGCTTTACGCCGCGCCTTCCTTGATCAGGAAGGCCCGCACCGCGTCGGCGTCCACATTCTTGTCGGTAAACACATCGCCGATGGCCCGCGCCAGGATCAGCGTCAGGCGCCCGCCTTCGGCCTTCTTGTCCCCAGCCATCCGCCCGATCAGGGCCTCGGCGCTGAAGACCTGATCCACGTCGGCCAGCCGCGTTGGCAGGCCCGCCGCCTTGATCCCCGCCTCGGCCTTGTCGGCGTCCGCCGCCGGACACAGCCCCTGACAGACCGAGAACCGGAAGGCCATGGCACAGCCCAGGGCCACCGCCTCGCCGTGGGTCAGGGCGTCGCCAAAGCCCAACTCGGCCTCCAGCGCGTGCCCGAAGGTGTGCCCCAGGTTCAGCAGGGCGCGACGCCCCGCCTCCTTCTCATCCTCGCCGACGATCTGGGACTTGATCTCGACCGAGCGGATCACCGCCCGTTCCAGCGCAGCCGGATCGCCCTCGGCGCCCGCCTTCCCTTCTCCACCCAGCCAGTCGAAGAAGGCCGCGTCGCAGATCAGCCCGTGCTTCAGCACCTCGGCCCAGCCCGACCGCACCTGACGCACCGGCAAGGTCGCCAGGGCCTCGATGTCGGCCAGCACCAGTCGCGGCTGATGGAAGGCGCCGATCAGGTTCTTGCCGCGCGGCGTGTCGATGGCCGTCTTGCCGCCCACAGAGGAATCCACCTGGGCCAGCAGGGTCGTCGGAACCTGCACGAAGTCGATGCCGCGCATGAACAGGGCCGCCGCCAGCCCGGCCAGATCGCCCACGACCCCGCCGCCCAGCGCCACGACCAGGCTCTTGCGGTCCAGCCCCTCGGCCAGCAACCGATCCAGCACCGCTTCCAACTGCTCGAACGACTTGGACGCCTCGCCTGCCGGAACCGTGACGATGCCGGTCTTCAGCCCCGCGCCTTCCAGCGACGCGCGCACCGTTTCGCCGTGGATGGCCGCCACCGTCTCGTCGCTGACGATAAAGGCCTTGGTCGGCTTCAAGGCGGCGATCCGCGCGCCGGCCTCTTGCAACAGACCCCGTCCGACCACGACCTCATAGGCGGCGAAGCCCTCGCCACCGACCGGGATCGTCGTCGTCATCGCTTCTTCTCCTCGCGGGCGTGGCGCCGCAACTCTCGATAGATCGCCTCGACCGCCTGGCCGTGCGAGCCGCCGCCGACGTCCACGGTCAGGTCGGCCTCGGCATAGATGGGATAGCGAGCTTCCGCCAACTGGCTCAGGGCCTCCAGCGGATCACGTCCGCGCAGCAGGGGCCGGGTGTCACGCCGCTGCACCCGCTCGGCGATCACCTTCAGGTCGGCCCGCATCCAGACGCTGACCGAGTGCGTCTTCATCAGGCCGCGCGTCTCGGGGTTCAGCATGGCCCCGCCGCCGGTCGCCAGGACGATGGGCGGTCCTTCCAGAAGGCGGCGCATGATTCGCGCCTCGCCCGCCCGGAACTCGGCCTCGCCCCGGCTGGCGAAGATTTCGCTGACGCTCATTCCGGCGGCGGCTTCGATCTCATGGTCGCCGTCAAAGAAGGGCAGACCGAGCCGCTGCGCCAGTCTGCGCCCCACGGTTGATTTGCCCACGCCCATCAGCCCCACCAGGGTTATGGTGCGGTTGAGCGCCGGATGAGGCGACACGGGCGAGGAATCGGGCGAGGCGTCGGCAGGCATGGTCCCTACATTCTCTACACGACACGGCGGCTCGCTCCACACCTCTGTTGAGCCCGTCGCATGACGCCTCAGGTCGAGGCCTTTCTGGAGATGATGGCCGTCGAGCGCGACGCCTCGCCCCACACCCTGTCCGCCTATGGCCGCGATCTCGCCGACGCCGAGGCCTGGCTGAGCGATGCGGGCGGGCTTATGGGCGCGAACGAAACCGCGCTGGAGGCCTGGTTCGCCGACCTCTCCCGACGCGGCCTGTCGGCGGCCACGGCCGCGCGCCGCCGCGCGTCCGTCCGCCAGTTCTACCGTTTCGCCCTGGGCGAGGGCTGGCGCAGCGACGACCCCTCCCGCCGCATCGACGCCCCCAAACAGGGCCGCAGCCTTCCCAAGACCCTCAGCCGGGATGAAATCGAAGCCCTTCTGACCGCCGCCGGCGCCGCCGACAGCGCGGCGGGCCTACGCCTCGTCGCCCTGGTCGAGATGGCCTACGCCTCAGGCCTGCGCGTTTCCGAACTGCTGGGGCTCCGGGTCGAGGCTGTACGCCGCGACCCCGCCTATCTGATCGTGCGAGGCAAGGGCGGCAAGGAACGGCTTGCCCCCCTCAACACCGCCGCCCGCGAGGCCATCAAGGCCTGGCTGACCGCCCGCGACGCGGCGCGTCCTCCCAAGGCCCCCGACAGCGTCTGGCTGTTTCCTTCGCACGGAAAGACCGGCCACCTGACGCCCCGCCGCTTCGCCCAACTGCTGGATCAGGCGGCGATCACCGCCAATATCGACCCGGCCCGCGTCAGCCCCCACGTCCTGCGTCACGCCTTCGCCACCCACCTTCTGGAAGGCGGCGCCGACCTGCGCGTGGTCCAGACCCTGCTGGGCCACGCCGACATCTCGACCACCCAGATCTACACCCACGTCGCCACCGACCGCCTGTCCCAGGTCGTCCACTCCAAGCACCCCTTGGCGAAGGACGACTGAACCCCGCTTGCCCCCGGGCGTTCACCGCTCTAGTTTCCGCCGCTTTCCGTAGCGCCGACCGCGCTGCCTCCTCACGGACGCCTTATGGCCACGCACTACCTCGAATTCGAAAAGCCCATCGCTGAGCTGGAAGCCAAGATCGCGGAGCTGTCGCATCTGGCGCCCACCAGCGGCTCGTTCGAGACCGAGATCGCAGCCCTGCGCAAGAAGGCGGACGCCCTGCGCGTCAAGACCTACGCCAATCTTGATCCGTGGATGCGCACCCAGGTCGCGCGCCACCCGCAACGCCCGCACTTCGTCGATTACATCGACAGCCTGTTCACCGACTTCGTGGAACTGCACGGCGACCGCCAGTTCGGCGACGACCAGGCCATCCTCGGCGGTCTGGCGCGCTTCCGCGGGCAGCCGGTCGTGGTCATGGGCCATGAGAAGGGTCACGACACCCAGTCCCGCATCAAGCACAACTTCGGCATGGCCCGGCCTGAGGGCTATCGCAAGGCGGTCCGCGTGATGGACATGGCCGAGCAGTTCGGTCTGCCGGTCCTGACCTTTGTGGACACCGCCGGGGCCTATCCCGGCATCGGCGCCGAAGAGCGCGGTCAGGCCGAGG
>CAYWDO010000059.1:2767-13447 GCA_964456995.1 uncultured Brevundimonas sp. | reverse complement strand
CCGAACGAGTGGGCGGCCGACATCAAGGTGCTGGATCAGGTCGACAGGCCCGGCGGCCAGTTGACCACCCTGGCGCGGTTCATCGTCGAACCCCGCGACCCTCGGCCTCGAAAGATATGACTAGGGCGCCGGCTCCTTGGCGAGCAGGTCGCGATCGCGCCTTCACCCCCGGGATCACCGCGTGGCGCCCTTTGCCGTTTCAGGCGTTGATCGGCTTCATCGGAGGCGACCTTCATCGACAGACCAGGCTCCACATCAATCCTTCAATCTCTGCGCGCGGCCGTGATTTCCGGCAGGAGTCTGTTGAGAGACAGGGCGGACAGGCTCAAGACCTATGTGGTCGCAAGAGACCCGATCTGGGCGGCGTTGCGCCATCCGGGAAAGCCGGAAGCCGTTGCAGCAGGGCTCACCCTGGCCGTGGCGCTCGGCTTTCTGTTGTTCCTGGTGCTGTTTGACTGGAACTGGCTGCGCGGACCGATCGGCCGCGCCGCCTCCGCCTCCACCGGTCGCGAAGTGCTGCTGAATGGCGACCTGGATGTCAGGCTGCTGAGCTGGACCCCGTCGGTCACAGTACGCCAGCTCAGTGTGGGCGGCCCCGCCTGGGCGCGCGGTCGGAATACGGCCGAGGTCGAACGGCTGGACGTGTCGTTACGATTGCGTCGGCTGTTCCTGGGCCAGGTGGAGGTATCCTCCCTGACCATGACGCGTCCGACGGTTCATCTGATCGTCGACTCGCAAGGCCGGCGCAGCTGGGACCTGAAACCGGATCGGCCCGACGACGGCAGCGGGGCGAAGCTGCCGGTCATCCAGCGCCTGGTCATCAAGGACGGTCGCCTGACACTCGACGAGCAGCAGCGCGGCATGACGCTCGACGCCATGATCACCGCGCGCGAAGCGCGGTCGCCCGATGACGGCGAAAGCGGCTTCCTGCTTGACGGCAAGGGAACCATGAAAGGCGCCCCGCTTACCCTTCGCGTCACCGGCGGCGCCTTCGTCAATATCCGCCGCGACCGGCCCTACGCCTTCACCGCCGATCTGGCAGGAGCAGGCTCGAGACTGAAGGCCGAGGGGGCCATTGATCGCCCCTTCGACCTAGGGCGTTTTAACGCCGTGCTGGAGCTGGAGGGACAGGACCTGGCCGACCTCTATCTCCTGACCGGCATCACCACGCCGAACACGCCGCCTTACAGGTTGAGCGGCCGCCTGACCCGCGACGGCGCCCTGTTCCGCTTCGCCGATTTCTCCGGCCGGGTTGGGTCTTCAGACCTGTCGGGGACGCTTGAGGTGAACAAGATCGGCGCGCGCCGCCGGGTCGATGCGGACCTGGCCTCTCGTTCCCTCGACATCGATGATCTCGCGGCCGTCCTGGGCGCCCGGCCAAGGGTCACAAACGGCGGGACGGTCGCCAGCTCTGGCGCCCCTGGCAAACTCCTGCCCGATGCGCCGCTGCGGACCGAAAGGCTTCGCGCCATGGACGGGTCCCTGTCCTATCGGGCCGCTTCGGTGAAGGCCAACGCCCTCGACATCCGGCAGGTCCGGCTCGGCGCCGACCTGAAGGACGGAATACTGAAGCTCAACCCGGTGTCCTTCACCTTCAATCGCGGCGAACTCAACGGGACAGCGCGGATCGACGCCCGCCGGAGCACGCCTTACAGCGCCGTCGATTTCCGCCTGAGCGGCTATCCGCTGGAATCGATCATCCCCGCACGGGGGGACGCGCCGACGGTGACGGGCCGCGCCCTGGGCCGGGCGAAACTGGAAGGTCCCGGGGCCTCCATCCATGATCTGGCGGCCAATTCCAAGGGGACCATCAGCCTGGTCGTCCCCCAGGGACGGATGCGGTCGGCGTTTGCCGAACTGCTGGGCATCAATGTCGGCGCCGGCTTGCGCAAGCTGCTGTCCGGCGATCAGTCCACGTCCGGCATCCGCTGCGCCGTGGCGGATTTCACCGTCGCTGGCGGCGTGGCGACCTCGCGCACCCTTGTGATCGATACGGACGTGGTCCTCGCCCAGGGATCGGGGACCATCGACCTGGGCGCCGAGACGATGAACCTCAGGATCAATGGCGAAACCAAGAAGCCGCGCCTTCTGCGGGTCTGGGCGCCGATCACAGTCACAGGTCCCCTCGCCGCCCCCCAACTTGGCGTGGACGCTTCAGGGGTGGCGACCCAGGGCGGAATCGTCGGCGCCCTGGCGACCCTGGTCAATCCGGTCGCCGCGCTGCTGGGCTTCATCGACCCCGGCCTGGCGGAAGACGCCGACTGCGGGGCCCTGATCGCCGGCGCTCGCTGAGCTGCAGTCTGCCCCACTTGAGGCTCCGCGCGGTCAGGGCCGTAGTTGCTGGGAACGCAACGCCGCCCTGCGTGCTTTGCTCGCTGGGCGCAGCAACTCGAGAAGATCACAGACGTGGCCGCAGAATTGAATGCTCGACATGACGTCATCATTATCGGCGCCGGCCCGGCTGGCCTTGCCTCAGCCCTCTACCTGGCGCGATATCGTAGGGACATTCTCGTATTGCACGACGGCAAGAGCCGTGCGCTGCGCATTCCCCTTACCCACAACGCGCCAGGTTTTCCGGAGGGCGTTCGCGGACCGGAGCTGATCGCGCGCATGACCCGCCATGCGGTCCAGTACGGCGCCGCCATTGAGGAAGCGAGGGTGGTCAGGATCAAGTCCGTCTCCGACGGATTCCGCCTCGGCCTCGAAGACGGCTCTACGCGATCGGGCCGCGCGGTCATCTTCGCCACAGGCATAGAGCTCAATCAGGTCGATCTGCCGGACGCCGTCCACGAGGCTGCGATCCGCGCGGGAGTGCTGCGCTACTGCCCGGTCTGCGACGGATATGAGCACCAGGGCAAGCGGATCGGCGTGATCGGATGCGACAGCAACGGCGCCGCCGAAGCCCTCTTCCTGCGGCAATACTCCGACGACATCACCCTGATGCCGCTCAACCACCCTGAACTCTCCCCCGCCCAGATGCAGGAGCTGTCGGCATCAGGCGTCAGCGTGGAAACAGGCGCCCTGCTCGCGCTGGAACCCGGCCAGGATCGCATCAGCGTCCGGCTTGAAGGGCGCGCGCTTCTCGAGTTCGACGTCATCTATCCAGCCCTGGGGTGTCGGCCAAGGTCAGCTCTGCCCGAGCAACTTGGGATCGCCTTGACTGAAAGCGGTTGCGTTGGCGCGGCTTGCGTCGCTGACAGTGGAACGCCCGGCGCCTTGGCCGCCGGAGACATCGTGGAAGGTCTGGACCAAATCAGCGTCGCCATGGGTCACGGTGCTGTAGCGGCGACCAAGGTTCACAACTGGCTACGCGAACAAGACCAGGAATCGCTTCAGGCCGACGCCTAGTTTCGGTTCCGCCTGTCCGGTCCAAGCCCCCCCGATGGACCTTGACCCTATTGACCTTGAGCGATGTCGCGCGAGTCTGAACGACCCCACCCTGGTTGGTGAAGACGCGCGTCTTCATCTATCGCCACCGGATCGCCCCCTGATGTGGGCAGACTGGATGACCAAACTCGGCGGCTGAAAGGCCAGACCAGTTAGAAAAGACACGGTCTCGGTGGCGTCGACGGGCCGTTTTCATAGCCGCTTTCACCACGTCATAGATCGATCTGCTCTGACATCTCCAACACATAGTCGACCTCAATACCCCATTACCGCACGCCGTTCCGCGCGATGAGCGGACGTGCCGGTTGGAGCGTAAAGGCCCCTTCGCCCCTGTCGCTTGAAGGCCCCTGTCAAGTTATGACAATGGCCAGAACATCAGGATCAGGGGCGGTCCGGCCAACAGGACCAGTAGGCTGAGCGGCGCGCCCAGCCGGGGGTAGTCCGAGAATTTGTACCCGCCCGGGCCCATCACCAAAGTGTTGCACTGGTGTCCGATCGGGGTCAGGAAATCGCACGCGGCGCCCACCGCCACGGCCATCAAGAACGGGTCGGGATTGAACCCCAGCTGTTTGGCCAGGGTCGCGCCAATGGGGGCGACGATCAGGACCGTCGCAGCGTTGTTCAGGAATGGCGTAACCGCCATCGACGCCAGCATGACCCCGCCGACCGCGAGGATACCGGGCATTCCGCCGAAGACGTTCCTTAGGAGGCCGGCGACCAAGTCCGATCCACCCGTCGTCTGGATCGCGTCCGAAACCGGAATCAAGGCGGCGATCAGCACCAGCAGCGGCCCATCCAGCGACGCATAGGCTTCGCGCATTTTGAGCCCCCCCAGAGCGACAATCGCCACCGCCGCGCCGAAGAAAGCGATGGCCACAGGGATCACCCCGAAACCGACCAGGGTCATGGCGGTCACCAGCACCACGGCCGGCATGAACCGCTTGCGTACACCGCCCAGCCGCACCTCGCGCTCGGCCAAGGGCAAGAGGTCCAGCGCCGTCAGCGCCGCCGGCAGGGCCTGCTCCGCGCCCTGCAACAGCACGATATCGCCGGGCGCCAGTTTAGCCGTGCGCAGGTGCTGGGTCAGCTCGTAGCCGCTGCGCGACACGCCAAGCAGGTTGATGCCGTGCTGGCCGTAAAGGTCCGACTGGCGCACCGACTGGCCCTGCAAGGGCGAGTTCCGGCCGACCACTGCCTCGACGATGGCGATCTCTTCGGAGGCGTTCTCGAGAGCGATGGGCCGATTCTCGCGCACCAGCTTGAGCCGCGACCGCGCCAGGAATTCCTCCAGCGCTTCCTGCCCGCCCTCGACCAGCAGGACGTCGCCGGGCTTGATGATCGTATTGCCGCGCGGACTGGGCCTGCGCTTGCCGTCGCGGATCAGGGCCATAATCCGCACATCCCCTTCACCGCATTCCCGCAGCGCCGAGACCGACATCGATCCTGGCGCCCAGTCCTCGGGCGCGCTGACCTCGGTGGCGTAGGCATTGGCGGCCAGCGCAGCGTTCATGGCCGTCGCGCCGTGTCGGTCCTTTGGCAGGATACGATAGCCGACAGCCAAAAACCCCAGGGCGATGGCGGTCAGGGCCAGGCCGACCGGCGCATAGTCGAACATCTGGAACGGCTGGCCCAGGATCTCCTGGCGCACCTCCGCGACGATGATGTTGGGCGCGGTCCCGACCAGGGTGACCATCCCGCCCGCCATCGCCCCGAACGCCATCGGCATCAGCAGTCGTGAGGGCGCCGATCCGGTTCGCCGCGCCACCTGCAAGGCCACGGGCATCATGATGGCCAGAGCGCCGACATTCTTGGTCGCCATCGACAGTAGCGTCACCGCCCCCGTCAGCACCGGCACTTGCGACCGCTCGGTCTTCAGCATCGGCAGGACACGGCGCATAGCCAGTTCGACGATGCCCGACCTCGCAAAGGCGGCCGAAACGATCAGGGCGCAGGCGATGATGATCGTGACATCGTTCTTGAACCCGTCGAAGGCCGCCTCGGCCGGAATGATCCCTAGCGCCAGCCCGGCGACCAGCGCCGCCAGGGCGACGAGGTCATAACGGAACCGTCCCCACACAAAGGCGCCAATGGTCAGGGCGATCAGTCCGAACGCAAGTCCCTGCTGTAGTGTCACGCGGTATCAGCCCCAATGATCGAATGGCGTCAACGCCGCGTCTCGACATTCGATGCATGGGAAGGGACGGAACCGTGACGCTTGCCGGGCGCTCCGTTCCGGTCATGCTTTCTGATCTTGAAAAACTGGGCGACGTGGACCGGCTGGAAGGGGCGCGGCTGTTCAGCCTCGGCGGCTCATCCATAACCCTGGGCGGCGCAGTCAGCGGCGCCGTCATCATCGCAGTGGCCTTCATCTTGGCCAAGATACTGGGCCGAATCCTGAGCCGTGTGCGAGAACGCTCGCCCCAGAAGACCACCGCAGCCCTCTATGTTCTGGAGAAGCTGGTCGTCTATGGGCTGATCGTCTTCGGCGTGATCTCGGGCCTGTCCGCAGCAGGGCTGAACCTGTCGTCGCTGGCGGTGTTCGCCGGGGCCATCGGCATCGGTATCGGATTGGGTCTTCAGGGGGTGGTCAAGGAGTTCGTCTCCGGCCTCTTCCTCATCTTTGACCGGATGGTTTCAGTAGGCGACTACGTTGAACTAGAGACGGGTGTACGGGGAGCAATCATGGAGATCGGTCCACGCGCGACGCGCATTCGGACCAACGACAACGTCAACATCATCGTCCCTAACTCCGCCTTCATCGAGGACCGGGTGACGAATTGGACGCTGAAAGGCGACACGCGTCGTATCCACGTTCCCTTCAGCGTCGCCTACGGCGCGGACCGCGGTCGGGTCCGCGACGCCGTGCTTGCGGCGGCTCGGGCCTCGCCATTCACGCTTCCTGAGACTGAGGCGCGCAAAAGCCAGGTCTGGCTTGTCGCATTCGGTGAACGTGGGCTGGATTTTGAACTGCTGGTTTGGCCGACACGAGCTGCAGTTAAACGGCCGGCCGGTATGCACGCGGCTTACACGTGGCTGATCGCAGACGCGCTCGACGCCGCTGGCATCGAAGTGCCATTTCCCCAGACGGACGTGCGCCTGCGGAGCTTGTTCGGCCGCGAAGGGGAAGACGCGATTGACGCTCTCGGTCTGACAGGCGCAGGCCGCGTCGGCCGCGATCCGCACGTTGAAGCGCCCCGTGCACACCCACCATCAACCAATGACGCGGCGAGTGAGATCCTTGCGCCGCCAATCGACCCGGTGGACGAGGAAGGTTGAGGCTATTTCCCACTTCTGAGCTAGCCCCCTTGTTCGGACCTAACGGGCGCCGAGAGTATTTGCATTATTAAACGCATCTATTGATGACCACGTCAGCCCACCACCTTGGCGGAACGCTCCGACGTCCGCTCAAGGGTCAGATTGCGAGATCTGCTTCCAGGCCGTATGCGAATAGCTGAAGCCGGCCCCATGGAGACATAGGGACGCTAGGCTGATGGGCGGACCGTCCCAGCGTCAGCTTATCCATCTGGTCAGGCGAACGGACCTTCCATCCTGTCAGCCCACATTTCGGGCCGCCTTGCCGTTAGAGACGACGACCAGTTTGCGGTTCACAAACTCCTTTATGCCGACATCGCCGAGCTCGCGGCCAAAGCCCGAGCGTTTGACGCCGCCAAACGGCAGCTCGGGCATGGAAGTCGTGGTGGTGTTGATGAAGACCATGCCAGTCTCGATCCGGGAGGCCAGTTTTCTCGCCCGATCAGTATCGCCAGCGAAGATCGAACCGCCGAGCCCAAAGTGGGAATCATTGGCCTGGCTCACGACGGCGTCGTCGTCCTCGACCACGAAAATCTGGGCCACAGGGCCAAAGAATTCCTGGTAGTAGGCCGGGTTGTCTTTGGTGATGTCGGCCAGGACGGTCGGCTCGTAGAAGAAACCCTTGCGGTTGGCGGGCTTGCCTCCAGTCAACGCCTTGGCGCCGTGGCTCAGCGCCACCTCAACCTGTTGGGTCAGTGTCTTGAGCGCGTCCTCGGACGACAGCGGCCCCAAAACGGTCTGTGGGTCCATCGGGTCGCCCATGACCGCGCTCTTCATCCCCTCGACGAAGCCTTTGATGAAGGCGTCGGCGACGGACTTCTGGACGATGAACCGCTTTGAGCCGGTGCAGACCTGCCCCGCATTGGACAAGCGTCCCTCGACGCCGGCCGCGACGGCTTTCTCGATGTCGGCATCGTCCAGCACCACGAAGACATCAGAGCCGCCAAGCTCCAGTGTGGACTTCTTGAGTTGCTCGGAGGCCTTGGACGCGACCTTGGCGCCCGCGCCTTCAGATCCGGTCAGCGCCACGCCCTGGATACGATTATCGGCGATGAGTTCAGCGATCTTGTCGGACGAGACATAGAGGTTAGTCACACAGCCGTTCGGCGCGCCGGCCTGTCGGCACAGGTCCTCGAACAGCGCCGCGCAGCGCGGGACGATGGAGGCGTGCTTGAACAGCACCGGATTGCCGACCGCGACGGCGGGGGCGACGACCCGGATCAACTGATAGATCGGGAAGTTCCATGGCTCGACCGCCAGCAAGACGCCGATTGGATGAAACTCGGTCCAGGCCTCGCCGAGCTCGCTCTCGTAGGGCTGGGGTTTCAAGAAGTGGGCAGCCTTGTCGGCGTAGTAGGCGGCGATCCCGGCGCACAGGTCGATCTCGCCCTGTCCTTGGGCCAGGGGTTTTCCCATCTCCACGGCCATGGCTGTCGCCAAGGCGTCCCGATTTTTGATCAGCAGCTCGGAAAGGGCTCTCAGCACGGCCAGACGGGGCTCGATCCCCCCCCGCGACCAGTCTGACCGGAAAAGGGCGTCGGCCGCCACCAGCCTTGCCTCTACCTCAGCGTCGGTATGATTGGGATAATCTTTCACAACCTGTTCGGTGAACGGATTGAGGGTGCGATAGGCCATGATGTGATCCTGGGTCACTGAAAAATGGGGAGCTGCGGCGCTCGCAGCAGCAGGCGGGTGTCCAGAAGATCCTGCTTCAGAGCTTTCGCGAGCAGTCCCGGGAAGCGAGCGCCAGAGCGTCCGTCGCTGGCGATTGCATAGGCGCGTCGAGCGTGGCGCCACCGTTCGTACATCATGACATGGCCAGGCCGCTTGTGGTTCTCAAGCCGGGCGTAGGACATCCGCACGTCTCTCTGCCGGAAAGCTCGCGTGGCGGCCTCAAGGACCACCCGGCGAAGGCCTTGTTTTCCCGGCTGACCAGCGTGGCCACATGGAGATCGATCATAGAAGACGCGCTCGGTTGCAAGGCATCGAGAACGCTACGGGTCGCACGCAGTTGCATGCACTCAGAACCGGCTCAGGGGGCGCAACGGCCTCCGGTTCTCCCGTGGGGTCACATTGGCCGAAACATTGAAGCGGCAAAGATACGGCAGATGACCGACATCCCTGGCTGTGTCGAGACAGGCCTTCTCACTGGTTCCTGCCGGAAGTTGGAAGTTGTTCTTGGTTGAGGCGGTGGGTGGGCCGTGCTGGGCAGGTTGGCGGGTCGCCGAGCGACTTCACCTTCCCGATCGCTCAGCTCGTCGAGGTCGCCGTCCGGGACCTGTCGCCCGGGATCAAAGATCCGCGGACGGCAGTCAGCGTCCTCAACCGCCTCGGCGCGGCGCTTGCTTGGCTCTCGCTGCGGCATCTGGACTCTGATGTGCGGCTGAGGGACGGCTTGGTGCGGCTACGTGTGCGACCGCTCGGGTATGGCGAGGTCGTTGGGGTGATGTTCGACATGATCCGCCTGTTGATTGAAAAGGCGACATCGCATCGGTTGTAGCCGTGCAGGCCGGCCAGCCTTGACGCTCCTGAAAATCCGCGGGCGATCGGGGACTCCTGCGGCCAAAAGACTCCTGCTGAAAGCGGACGTCGCCAACCGCAGCGTTGATTCAAGAGATGTAATTGATGCCCCCGCCCTCGCCCCAGCAATTGGCAGAAACGGACACAGGCTTCGAACTGCGCACAAAAACTCCCCTGAAAACGTCGCCTTGCGGGTGACCAGTGGCGAGACGTCCTGGCAGGCCGCAGTCCCTAGGTGTTCGCGCGAAATTCTGGGAGCTTTCCGCTCGCTGCGACAGCAAGCAAGGATGCGCCATGAATCGCCATGCGTACTACGCCGTAAACGCGAAATTCAGCGCGCTAGAAAGTCCGCTCTTGAGGCGACATTGTAACTCGGCGAACGTGTCGTCCTCCCCTCATCTCCCTGCGCCGAGCCAGTCATGCAGATCGCCATCCTAACCCTTGACGGATTCAACGAGCTGGATTCCTTCATCGCAGCGGGCATCTTGAACAGGATGAAGTCACGGGGTTGGGCGGCACACATCACCTGTCCTACGCCGGAGGTCACCTCAATGGCGGGGGTAACGATCCAGCGCCAGAAACCGCTGGAGTTCTTGGCGGACGCTGACGCGGTGCTGATTGGCAGCGGGATCAAGACACGCGATTACGCCGCCGATCTCACGTTCCTGTCGCGCCTTACGCTGGACCCGAAGCGTCAACTGATAGGCGCTCAGTGCTCTGGCACGCTTCTATTGGCCAAGCTGGGACTAATCGGTGACCTGCCCGCCTGCACCGATCTGACGACCAAGCCTTGGGTCATAGAGGCGGGCATCAATGTCGTGGATGCGCCCTTCGCCGCGCACGGCAATGTCGCAACCGCCGGCGGCTGCCTTGCCTCGCAATACCTGGCCGCTTGGATGATTGCACGCTTGGCCACGCAGCGTGACGCGGAAGAAGCTATCCACTACGTCGCGCCGGTCGGCGAAAAGGCCAAATACGTCCAGCGGGCGATGGCGGCGGTGACGCCGTTTTTGCAAGCCGGAGACATGCGGGCGGCATAAACCGGCATAGGTTGCGCACCACCCTTGCCGAACGTCGGCTTGTCAGCCACCACGTAAGTGTCTGCTTCCCGGCCGTACGGCTCCCCCCTACCGGGGATATAGTTGTTGCCAAGTCCGAACGGTCGCTGCTGCCTCACGGAACCTTTGGCGAACTACGCCGATCGGATTCATGGACGCAGCAAGTCCCGATTGATGCGATCGAAGAGGCGGGCCATCGCGTCCTCGGTCTGCAGATCGGGCGTGCGGTTCATCAGGACGATGATGGCGTTCCCCTTCGCCGGATCAAAATAGAGGCTGGTGTAGACGCCCTGGTCCGAGCCTGCGTGGCCGATGAGTCCGTTGCGATCTCGCCAAAAGAAGCGCTGCCGGTCATCGATGCTGGGCGGCAGTTGCAGCTTCAGCATCTCATCGAACGAGGCGG
>CAYWDO010000059.1:0-2667 GCA_964456995.1 uncultured Brevundimonas sp. | reverse complement strand
CGGTCATCGATGCTGGGCGGCAGTTGCAGCTTCAGCATCTCATCGAACGAGGCGGCGGACAGAAGGCGGCCGCTGCGCGTCTTTCCACCCGCCAGCATGCTCTGGGCCAGCAGGGCCAGATCCCGTGCCGACGCGTTCACGCCGCCATCCGGGTAGTTGGGGTTTCCAAACTGCGGATAGGCTTCGAGACGGCGGTCGCTGCTGGCAGGGCGGAAGATCTTGCGGACGAGGAAGTTGCGTTTCGGTTGTTCCGTGCTGGCGCAGAGACCGGTGAGGGGAAGGCACTGCTCCACGTCGTATCGGGTCGCCAACTCGCCCGGGCGATAGTCCGCCAGAAGCCAGGAAGAGTTCGTCATGCCGAGAGGCTCGAACACGTTCGTCCTGGCGAGCGCGGCCAGGGGCGCGCGCCCGACGGTCTCGGCTACGGCGCCGGCGACACCGGCGCCCAGATTGCTGTACTCGCGTTCGGCTCCGGGCGCTGTCTTGAGGTAGTGGGCGCCGCCTTCATAGCGTGCGCCTTCTGGCGTCAGGAGGCCGCGAAGGTGATCGACCAGAGGCGTCGGCGAGTCCGCCCCCTTCTGGTAGTCCGAGACAACGTAGAAGTCTGCGATGCCGGATGTATGGGTCGCCAGTTGGCGAATGGATATCGGCTGGCCATCGGCATTGGGATTGTTCACCCGGAAGGGCAGCATGGCGTTGATGTCAGCGTCCAGATCCAGCAGGCCCTTGTCGTGAAGCTGCAGCAGGACGATCCCCAATATCGGCTTGCTGATGGAGGCGATGTTCATGGGCGTGTCGGCGGTCATCGGCCTACGCGCTTCCACGTCGGCGAAGCCGTAGCCCTGCATGTGGACGACCTGGTGATCTCTCACGACGGCGATGGCCATGCCTGGAATCGCCTCTTCCTCCATCAGCGCTGGAACGAATTCAGCAAAGGTCTGCGTGCTTTCGGAGCGCATCACCTGTTTTGGTGAAGCCAGCCAATAGACCAGCAGGGCCGCCAGAATGACGCCCAGGGCGATGAGTGATTTTCTCACGATTGATCTCCGGGCGATTGGGGAAGTTCGAAGCGATCATCCATCGGACGGGCATTCAGAGCCGCCATGGCGCGGTCCAGAAGATCGCCGAGGTCGGCGCCGATGTCGGTGTCCAGACCCTCGAAAACGGCGGCCGCTTCCACATTGTACTGGTTCAGAAGACTGGCCTGAGCCGTGCCGAACTCGGTCAGAAAATACTCGGTGCGTCGTCGGTCGGCGGCGTCGGTTCGCTTTCCGATGATGCGGAGTTTGCTGAGCGTGGCGAGGTGTTGCGCCACCGTCTGGTGAGGGTGTTCCAGCGCGCGGGCGACCTCTGTCACGGAAGCCGGGCCGCTCTTGCTGAGATGCAGCAGCGTGGATGAGCAGGAGACAGGAAAGACCATTCCGTTGCGGGCATAGACCTTCGTCACCTGGGCCTGAATCAGGAAGGCGAGGTCCAGCAGCTTCTTGGCTGTGTAGGCCTTCCGCACGATGGCGCTGTCGTAGAAATCTAGGCGGGTCATTCGCGCTGAGTATCAATACGCAGGTCATTGCGCAATAGACTGCGGAATTGTGTTGAAGTACGCGCCCACGACGCAGCCGCGCTTCCTGCGCCTACTTAAACGTCTGCCATTCGTGGAAAGCGGCTGGAGGCCGGCGTGACCGCCGAGCCTGCGATGAAGGGCGTATTCTTCGATCACCCCGATCTTGTTCCAGAAGATAGGCGGCGCTCGCGCGCCTGCCTGTCGGTGGCCGACACCGTGGCGATAGAAGGCCCGCTGGTGGAGACGGTCCTGCGCGGCGGCGTCTATGCCCGCCTGGCCTATACTGGCCCCTATGCCGACATGCGTTGGGCCTATAGCTGGCTTATGGGATTGGCTGCCTTCGTCGGGGTATCAGCCTGACGATGCGCCCATCTTTGGTGGCCTAGCTCAACGATCCGAGCTCGACGCCGCAGGATGAACTGCGCACCGATATTCACCTGCCGCTTATCGCGTTTTGACCAGCCGCTGTTAGGCGTGCTTGTTGCCGTCGCGAGTACGGGTGTGTTGCAAGGCGATGGGGTTTCGACCGAAAATCAGGCTGTCCCCGTGACCATCGAGTCGCGAGAGCGGCCGCTTCTGACTATGATAGCGCATGCTAGTTTTCCGCCCTTCCATCGCTTCCGACCTGCCTCGCATCATGGAGATCTGGCGCGCGGCTGTTGATGCTACCCACGACTTCCTTGCCACAAGCGACCGCGATGCCATCGAGGCTGATCTTCTAGGCTTTTTTCCGCAGGTTTCCCTGCTTCTTGCCGTTGATGATTCTGATGCGCCGCTCGGCTTCTTATTCTTGCATGAAGGGCATCTGGAGGCGCTTTTTGTAGACCCGGATCAACATGGCAAAGGTATTGGCAAGGCTCTTGTCCAGAAAGCTCTTGCCGCCCATCCACGCCTGACGGTCGATGTGAACGAGCAAAACCCGAAGGCTCTCGGTTTTTACGAACATCTAGGCTTCGAACGTATCGGGCGATCTGCCCAGGATGGTCAGGGACGGCCCTATCCGCTCATAAATCTCCGGCGCCGAGCCGATAGCTAAGAGCACCGCTTTCTACGAGACCGTCAGGAATGCCGTCATCACAAAAGCGAAACCCTCCGAAAGGCCTCGA
>CAYWDO010000058.1:6684-13459 GCA_964456995.1 uncultured Brevundimonas sp. | reverse complement strand
TCAAAGCCGTGCAGGCCCAGGATCTGATCCAGCGGCACATTGGCGCGCTCGGCGCGAATAATGGGCGCCAGCGGGTTCAGGGCGCGCAGACGGCTCTCGACCACGGCCAGTTCATCCTCGGAGGCCAGATCGACCTTGTTCAGGATGATGCGGTCGGCAAAGGCCACCTGCTCGCGGGCTTCCTTGGAATCATCCAGGCGCGCCATGACGTGCTTGGCGTCGACCAGGGCGGTGACGCTGTCCAGCTGGGTCTTGGCCTTGACCTCCTCGTCAACGAAGAAGGTCTGGGCCACCGGGCCGGGATCGGCCAGACCCGTGGTCTCGACGATAATGGCGTCAAAGGCCGGCTTGCCCGGACGCTGGCGCTTCATCAGGCCCGAGACGACGCGGATCAGATCGCCGCGCACCGTGCAGCAGACGCAGCCGTTGTTCATCTCGAACACGTCCTCGTCGGCGCCGACCACCAGGTCGTTGTCGATGCCGATCTCGCCGAACTCGTTGACGATCACGGCGTAACGCTTGCCGTGATCCTCGGTGAGGATGCGGTTCAACAGGGTGGTCTTGCCGGCGCCGAGGTAGCCGGTGAGGACGGTGACGGGAGTCTTCTGGGTCATGGGCGGCTAGATGGAGCTTCAAGAGAAGAAAGAAAAGGGCGCCGCTCTTTCGTCAGCAGGACGGGCAGTCGGGCAGGACGCCGCTTTCCAGCTGGAAGGTCGTGTGGCTGACGCCAAAGCGGCTGCGGGCTACGGCCTGCGCCTCACCCAACAGAGCATCAGCGTCCGGCCGGTCGTGAACCAGATGCGCCGTCAGGGCCGTGTCCGTGGTCGACAGACCCCAGATGTGCAGGTCGTGCACCGCACTGACGCCCGGCAGGGCCAGGAAAGCCTCACGGACCTCGGCCACCTCGACGCCGTTGGGCGCGGCGTCCAGCGCCAGATTGATCGAGTCCTTCAGCAGGCCCCAGGTCCCGATCATGATGACCGCGACGATGCCCAGGCTGACCAGGGCGTCGATCACGGCCCATCCGGTCAGCAGGATCACCGCCCCCGCGACCACCACGCCCAGCGACACGGCGGCGTCGGCCATCATGTGCAGATAGGCGCCGCGCACGTTCAGGTCCTTGTGCTGGTCCTTCATGAACAGCAGGGCCGTGCCCAGGTTGATGAAGAAGCCGATGCCGGCCACCACCATGATGACGCTGGACTGAACGGGCGCAGGCTCGGCCAGCCGCCGCACGGCCTCAAACGCAATGGCGCCGCAGGCGAAGATCAGCAGCAGGGCGTTGCCCAGGGCCGCAAGCACCGTCGCCTTGCCAAAGCCGTAGGTGCGCTTGGGCCCCGCCGCGCGCCGCGCCAGCCAGGCCGCGCCCCCGGCCATGGCCAGACCCAGAACATCGGACAGGTTGTGGCCCGCATCAGCCATCAGCGCCGCTGAATCGGCCCAGATTCCAGCCCCGAACTCGCAGACCACAAAGGCCAGATTGACGATCAGACCGACGGCGTAGCGCCAGTCGCCCGTATCCACCGGCCCATGATGATGGCCGCCTATTCCGTGGGAATGGCCGTGGCCATGATCATGACCCGAATGGTCGTGGCCCCCATGGGAATGGTCGTCATGGTCGTGTGCGTGATCGTGCCCCATGCAACCCCTCTAGGCCCGCCCGCATCACCGCGTCAACGACGGCGAACGTAAGTCATTGAATGTAAATATATAACCTATCAGCAACCCCGCGATCAGGCCTAGTGCTGATGGGTCATCACCAGAAAGCCGATCAGGATCAGGGCCACGCCCAGAATAGCACCCTCATAGCGCGCCCAGCGCTCCAGCCGCAGGATGGAGTAGCCGGCGCTGGCCAGGGCCGCCAGCAGGGTCATGCCCAGCACGGTGCCCGCCGCGAAGCTGAGGGTCAGCAGAGCCAGGGCCATAACCCCTTCCGTCGCCGACGACAGATAGATGGGCAGCAGCACCTCGCCGGGCGTCACCGCCATCATCAGCACCAGCCCCCAGAAGGCGGCGCGGTCCGAGACGGCGGGCTCAGGAACCTCGGCTTCCGGCCCCGTCGCGGTGACCGGCTTCTGCAAGGAGGCCCTCGCCAGATAAAAGGCGCCAAGGAGGAAGAGCAGAGCCGCCGACAAGTGTGGCAGCAGGCCGCCGATCCAGGCGTTCAACGCCAGTCCCGCCGCCACGATCAGCGACCCGACCAGAGCCGTGGATGCAATGTGGGCCAGGCCGGCCGTCACCACGACCGTCATGACCCGCGCCAGGCTCCACCGCTGCGCCCGCCCCACCAGGACGAAGGGCAGCCAGTGGGTCGGCAGGGCGGCGTGCAGGAAGGCGGCGACGAATCCCCCGCCCAGCAGGGAGATCAGGACGGGCTGCTGGAGATCGGGCGGCGACATTTCGCGGCTTCTATACTGTTACTTTGTAACGGTCGAGAGGGGCGCGTACGAATCTGGCGGGAATATACGTCCCTCACGCGGGCGTTCTATCTATTGCGAAGGAACGACAAATCAGGCCACATCACCCTCGCAATCCCGCCTGTGCACGGGTTTTAGCCCCAGAGCCCGCCCTTTCGCGTTGACTCTGGCTCGCCCTTCCGTATATGTCGCCGCTCTTCGCCCGCAGGGTTTCCTGACGGGCGCATTCTTTTTTGCGTTCACGCTGAGGCTTCCAAATGTACGCGGTGATCAAGACCGGCGGAAAGCAGTACCGGGTCCAACCGGGCGATGTGATTGTTGTCGAGAAACTCGACGGCGACGCTGGCGCTGCCGTCAATTTCGGTGAAGTCCTCATGCTGGGCGGCGACAAGGGTGTTACGGTCGGCGCTCCGCTGATCGACGGTGCGGCGGTTGCTGCAACCCTGGTCGAAACCCGCAAGGGCGAGAAGATCAAGATCTTCAAGAAGACCCGTCGTCAGGGCTATCGCCGCACGAACGGCCATCGTCAGATGGAAACCGTTCTGCGCATCACCGGCATCGAAGGCGCCGGCGAGAAAGCCAAATGGGACGGCACGGTCGACCTCATGACCAAGCTGGAAATCAACGCTCGCGCCCGTGGCCTCGCCCCGCGCGTCGAAACTGTTGAAGCCGAAGTCGAGGCCCCCAAGGCCAAGAAGGCTCCCGCCAAGAAAGCCGCCAAGGCTGAAGGCGCCGAAGCCTAAGATATTCGCCGGCGCTGGATCAGCGCCAGACCAGATCGTCAGGGTGCGCTCAAGTAGGCCGAATGGCCGGTAGCGCCCCAAGAAGAGGAGCAGCAAGATGGCTCATAAGAAATCCGGCGGTTCGTCGCGTAACGGTCGCGACTCCCACTCCAAGCGCCTGGGCGTGAAGAAGTATGGCGGCGAGCACGTGCTGGCCGGCAACATCCTCGTGCGTCAGCGCGGCACCACCTTCCACCCGGGCGTGAACGTCGGCCTCGGCCGCGACCACACCCTGTTCGCCACCGTGACCGGTTCGGTGAAATTCACCACCAAACGTGGTGGCCGTTGTTACGTGTCGATTCTCGCCGCGGCCAACGACGACGCTCAGGCTATGGCCGCCGAGTAACGCGAACTGGACCAAAATCCGGGATCGCGTTGCTCTTAGAAGCCGCGATCCGGACCAGGGAAAATATTCCGCGGGGAGTCTGGATCACCAGGCTCCCCGTTTGCGTTTCCCCGCCTTGTTGACCGCCCAAGCCCTGATGAAAAGGACGGCGGTCGCACCGAAGGGGCGTGACCCATGTGCGTGATTGAAACTTCTCCCGTCGTCGAAACCCGGCGTCTCATCCTGCGTGCGCCAGGCGCCCAGGACGTCAGCCGTCTGGCGGCCCTGGCTAACGATCGCGACATCGCGCGCATGACCCAGCGCATGCCCCACCCCTTCCAGGTGACGGACGCCGAGGACTTCGTCCTGCACGTCGCGGCGCAGGACCCCAGACGTTCCAACACCTTCGTCATCGAGCACGAGGACCTCGGACCCGTCGGCGTGATCGGCCTGTTCGAAGGCGAGGATAAGGTGCCCGAGACCGGCTACTGGATCGGCCGCGACTTCTGGGGCCGGGGCTTCGCTACCGAAGCCCTCGAGGGCGCTCTGGTCTGGGCCTCGAAGCGCTGGAAGCGCCGCGCCCTCGTGGCCGGCCATTTCGCCGACAACCCCGCCTCTGGCCGCGTGCTGGAAAAGGCTGGCTTCCTCTATACCGGCGAGACCCGCCGCGCCTTCAGCAAGGCGCGCGGCGAGATCACCGACACGCGGATGATGGTCTGGCTGGCCTGATAGGACGCGGATATCTCGGGGTTTTTGGTCAACGGCGCAGTTTTTTCGGAAATCGGAAAAAAGCCTGTTGACCGCCTCCGGGGTCCCCCCTATTAGTCCGCCCCTCGGCGGGGCGACCCACCGGGCCCAGGTGGCGGAATTGGTAGACGCGCTGGCTTCAGGTGCCAGTGACTTAACGGTCGTGGAGGTTCGAGTCCTCTCTTGGGCACCATATTCTCAGACGGCGTCGTATCCCTCGGATACGGCGCCGTTTGTCATTTCAGCCCTGCTTTTCGCTCAGTGACAGCAAAGGTCGGCCCTGCGTCCTAGCGATAGCGTGCGGTTCGTCTATGTTGTCGCCCTGACTGGCCACCGAGTTTCTGCCCATGACCGTTTACCTGCACGAAGGCGACCTGCCCGACGGCCTCGACCTCGGCCCCGAGGTCGCGATCGATTCCGAGACCATGGGTCTGCGCCTGCGTCGCGATCCCCTGTGCGTGGTGCAGCTGTCGTCGGGCGACGGCGACGCCCATGTCGTGCGGCTGAACCGCCCCGGCTATGACTGCCCGAACCTGAAGCGACTGCTGGCCGACCCCAAGGTGCTGAAGCTGTTCCACTTCGGCCGCTTCGACATCGGCATGTTCGACCTGCACCTCGGCGTCGAGACCCGCCCCGTCTATTGCACCAAGATCGCCTCCAAGCTGGCCCGCACCTACACCGACCGTCACGGCCTGAAGGACGTGGCCCGGGAACTGGCCGGCGTGGATATGTCCAAGGCCCAGCAGAGCTCGGACTGGGGTTCGCCGGTCCTGTCGCAGGCCCAGTTGGACTACGCCGCCTCGGACGTTCTGTATCTGCACGCCATCAAGGCCAAGCTGGACGCCATGCTGGAGCGCGAAGGCCGCGCCGAGCTGGCCCGCGCCTGCTTCGACTTCCTGCCCACGCGTTCGCGTCTCGACCTGGCCGGTTGGGACGAGACCGACATCTTCGCGCACGCCTGAGGAACCGCATGAGCGACCTCGACGCCCAGGAAGCGCGCAAGCGCGCCGACGAGGCCCGGGTCGCCCAGGCGGGCGAGCGCTGGCGCACGCGTTCGCGCCGGGTCAAGCTGTACCGCCGCATCCTGCCCATCATCATCCTGGTGCTGGCGGGCGGCGCCCTGACCTGGACCGTGTTCCGCACCGTGATGTCGGGGGTCGAGCGCAAGGCCAGCGAAAGCCGCGAAATCCGTCTCGACAACCCCATGTTCCACGGCCAGGACGCGCAAGGCCGCTCCTTCGTCATTGGGGCCCAGGGCGCGATCCGCGATCCGGCTACGGGCCATTTCCGCCTGGTCGGGCCGCTGCTGCGGCTGAACCTGGGCGGTCGCAAGGTCACAGAACTGACCGCCGACGGCGGCTACTATATCGAGGCCGAGCGCAAGGTGGTGATCGGGCCCAACGTGAAGATTTCGGACGGCGGCTCCGGCTTCGTCCTGACCACGCCGGAAGCCGTGGTCGACACCAACACAGGCGTGGTGACAGGCGACAAGGGCGTCCAGGGGCAAGGCCCTCTTGGAACCATCAATGCTTCGTCCTATGCCATCTATGACCAGGGCCAACGGGTCGTCTTCAGCGGCCAGGGCGAAAACAAGATGAGCGGGACGATCAACCCCGCAGGATCCGGCAGATGACCATGTCCAAGTCGAACACCATGATCGCAGGCGCCGCCCTGCTGCTGGCCCTGACGGTCCCCGCGACCTCGGGCGCCCAGAGCGCCGACGCCTCGAAGCAGCCGGTTCAGTACGGGGCCGACGGCGGCGAGTACACGCCCAACGGTTTCGCCCTGCGCGGCCGGGCCGAACTGACCCAGGGCGGCAACCGCCTGCGCGCAGACGCCATCACCGGGGTGACCGCCAACAGCGACCTCAGCCGGGTCGAGGCGGTCGGCAACGTCTATTTCGTCACCCCGGACCAGAGCATGCGCGGCGACCGCGCCGTCTATACCCTGGGCAATGGCGAGGTCGTGGTGACGGGCGACGTCATCCTGACCCAGGGCAAGAACGTCCTGACCGGCAACCGCCTCGTCTATAACGTCCGCACCGAGACGGCGCGCATGGAAGGCGGGAACGGCCGCGTCCAGGGCGTCTTCTATCCGCAAGGGAACTGACCCCGCTTGGCGCGCAAGGAACTCTCAGCCCTGAACCTCGATCAGGTGGACGCCGACGACGCGCCCGCCCCTGAAGAGGCGCGCCACACCGGCCTGCGCGTCGAGCACATCGCCCGCAGCTTCGGCCAGCGTCAGGTGGTCAAGGACGTGTCCCTGACCGTCCAGCGGGGCGAGGTCTGCGGCCTGCTGGGGCCCAACGGCGCCGGCAAGACCACCTGTTTCTACATGATCACCGGCCTGATCCCGGCTGACAGCGGCTCGATCTGGCTGGATGGCGAAGAGATCACCCAGCAGCCCATGTATCAGCGCGCCCGCATGGGCCTGGGCTATCTGGCGCAGGAAGCCTCCATCTTCCGCGGCATGACGGTCGAGCAGAACATCAAGGCCGTGGTCGA
>CAYWDO010000058.1:0-6584 GCA_964456995.1 uncultured Brevundimonas sp. | reverse complement strand
GGCGTGCTGATCACCGATCACAACGTCCGCGAGACCCTGGACATCATCGACCGCGTCTCGATCATCTCGGCCGGTTCGGTCCTGTTCGAAGGCACCGCCGACGCCGCCGTTCACGACCCCGAGGTCCGCCGCGTCTATCTGGGCGAAATGTTCGCCTGACGCCAAACGGGCGACAAGCCGGTCTGGCTATCGCAATCCAACCGCTCAATCCCTTGTCTGACAAGGGATCGGCGCCGGCTCACGCCTCTATGGGCCGCAGCGCTGCGAGATCGACTAGGATCAGTTCCTGATCTTTGACATCGTCCACCCGCCGCCTTCGCCTCCGACACCCGGAATCAGCCGCTCGGCATCCCCCCGGATGCCTCCCCATTGCACGAATTGAACTGTTTTTTTGTTTGCGCAGTGCAATGCCGCAGGCGGGCGGCGGCGCTGGCCGGCACGCCGTTCGCCAGACGTTAAACTCTCTGCCCCAGGATCACAGCAAGAACCGGGCCAACGAGGCTCGCCGGAGGGAATGACGCGCCGTGATCGGTCAGAGGCTGGAGGTCAGACAGGGTCAGGGGCTGGTCATCACGCCCCAGTTGCAGCAGGCGATCAAGCTGCTGCAGCTGTCGAATCTCGAGCTGGAAGCCTACGTCGAGAGCGAGCTGGAAAAGAACCCCCTGCTGCAACGCGACGAGGGCGAGGCGGGAGGCGAAGGCCCCGCCGAACCGGCTGAAGCCGTCGGCTCCGGCGACGCCAACGAACTGCAATTCACGGAACCCTCCGGCGACGCCGAGCGCGCCATGGATGCGCGTGACGACGACCTCTACGGCGACGCCGCTCCGGGAGACCGCGACGCCGACCGCAAGCGCGACGCGGGCGAGACCGGCGAACAGCCCGGCCTGTCCGACTGGTCCCGCGCCGGCAGCGGCGGCGGCATGGACGGCGAGGGCATGGAGCGCCCAGACTCCCGCGAGGCGACGCTGTGGGAGCATCTGCAGGCCCAGGCCTCCTCCGCCGGGTTCAGCGCCGCCGACCACGCCATCGCTCTGACCCTGATCGACGCCACCGACGAGGGCGGCTATCTACGCGGAGACCTTCAGGAGTTCGCGGACCGGCTGGGCGTCGATCTGGCGCGGATCGAAGCGGTCCTGACCGCCTGCCACGGCTTTGAGCCCACTGGCGTCATGGCCCGCTCCGCCCCCGAATGCCTGAAGCTGCAACTGATCGAGCGCAACCGCTTCGATCCGGCCATGGCGGCCCTGCTCGACAACCTGGAACTGCTGGCGCGGCGCGACCTCCTGGCCCTGCGCAGGGTTTGCGGCGTCGACGCCGAGGACCTGGCGGAGATGATCGCCGAGTTGAAGGGCCTGACGCCCCGCCCCGGCGCCGGCTTTGGCGGCGAGCCGGCCCAGACCGTCGTCCCCGACGTCCACGTCCGCCCCGACCCGGCCGGCGGCTGGAGGGTCGAGTTGAACACCGACACCCTGCCCCGCCTCCTGATGGACAAGCGCTATCACGGCGTGGTCTCCGCCGGCGCGCGTTCTGAAACGGAAAAAGCCTTCGTCGCCGACTGCGCCGCCCAGGCCAGCTGGCTGGTCAAGTCGCTGGACCAGCGGGCCAAGACCATCCTCAAGGTCAGCTCCGAGATCGTGCGCCAGCAGGACGCCTTCCTGGCCTTCGGCGTCGAGTTCCTGCGCCCCCTGAACCTGAAGACCGTCGCCGACGCCATCGGCATGCACGAATCAACCGTCAGCCGTGTCACCTCGAACAAGTATGTCTCGACCCCTCGCGGCGTTTTCGAGCTGAAATTCTTCTTCACCGCCGCGATCCAGTCCTCCGATGGCGGCGCGCTGCACTCGGCCGAAGCCGTCCGTCACCGGATCAAGGCCATGATTGACAGCGAGGCTGTCGGCGGTGACATTTTAAGCGACGACCGGATCGTCGAAATCCTCAACGAAACCGGCATCGACATCGCCCGCCGCACCGTGGCCAAATACCGGGAAGCCCTTAGAATTCCGTCCTCTGTCCAGCGGCGCCGCCTGATGAAGGCCGGCTGATCACGCCGCAGGGAAGCGTCACCACAAATCGGTGATCGGCGTTGACACCAAACGCAACCCGTCGCGTTCTATGCCTATGCAGATACAAGTCAGCGGCAAGCAAGTGGATGTCGGCGAAGCGCTAAGCTCGCGCATCTCCCAGGAACTCGAAGAGGGAATCGGCAAGTATTTCGCCCGTGGCGGCGACGACGCCGAAGTCGTGGTCTCCAAGGACCGACACGGCTTCCGGGTCGATTGCTGGGTCCGTCTGGCCTCGGGCCAGTCGCTGGTGACGACCGGCTTCGGCGGCGACGCCCAAGCCGCCTTCTCTGACAGCCTGGACAAGCTTGAGAAGCGGGTCCGCCGCTACAAGCGCCGCCTGAAGGACCACCACATCGGTCCCAAGGGCCTGTCGCCCGAGAAGACCGAGAATGCGGCCCGCGAAGTCGCCTCCATGACCATCTTCCGCGACCCTGACACGGTCGAGGACGACGCCTTTGGCGAGGCTGGCACGCCTGATGAGCCGCCCCCCGTCGGCATGGTCATCGCCGAAACAGAGTCGGAAATCCGCACCATCACGGTCGGCCGTGCTGTTCTGGAACTGGACATGACCGGGTATCCGATCGTCATGTTCCGCAATGCGGCCCATGGCGGTCTGGCGGTCGTCTATCGCCGTCCAGACGGCAATGTCGGCTGGATCGACCCTGAGCGCACGCTGAAACGCAACGGAACCAACGGATCCTCCGGCGCTTAAGGCTTCAGACTTCCAAGCGGAGGGCGAAGGCGCTAAAGACGCCTCGCCCTTCCGCAATGTCGGGTTCGAGTTTCGGGGTCATCATGGACATCGCTGATTTGCTGTCGTCGGGCGGAATCGTCCTGCGAGGCGGCGTCTCATCCAAACGCCAGGCCCTGCATACCGTCGCCGAAGCGGCGTCGATCGCAATGGGCATTGATGAAGGCCAGACCCTGGACGCTCTGCTGGAGCGTGAGGCGCTGGGCTCCACCGGCCTGGGCTCGGGCGTCGCCGTGCCCCATGCCCGGATAAAGGGACTGGACCGGGTCTGCGCAGTCTTCGTGCGGCTGGAAACGCCCGTGGCCTATGAATCAGTGGACGATCGACCCGTGGATCTGCTGTTCGCCCTTTTCGCTCCGCTTAACGCCGGCGCCGAACACCTGCGCGCCCTGGCCGCCGTGTCCCGCGCCATGCGCTCGCCGCAGCTTCGTGAGCATCTTCGTCAGGCGCGCACCGTGGACGCTGTCCGCGCCCTGTTCGTCCACGACGCGCCCGCCTCGGCCGCCTGAAGCCGCAGTTGTCGAAAAGACCGGCTCGTTTCGGTTAGTGAACTGAGACCGGTTCCAGTTCGTGCGCCGCCGCAGCCGCAAAAGCGGTTTCTCGATCCAGCATGACGGCCAGACGCTCGCCGTCTGCGCCGTGCACGGCGTAGAGGATCTGGTCAGGGTCGATATTCAGCCCGGGCGAGACCTCGACGTGGGCGTCTTCCATCACGTCCGAAGCGCGGATCGCGCGCACATAGACGAGATCTGGCGCGCCCAGGCCGGCGAAATCTTTCTTGTTCATCATCGGCGTCATAGGACCGCCTCCTTACACTTGACTGAACGCCCGATAACCCGAGCGGTTCTGCGCGCTGTTTTCAGCTCGCCGTAATGGGAATGCGCCGGACCTGTCGCTCCTGCTCCGGGCGCACCAGATCGACGTGAAGCAAGCCATGCTCCAGTCGGGCGGAATCAACTTCCAGCCCGTCAGCCAGGACGAAGCTTCGGACAAAGCCACGCGCCGCGATGCCGCGATGCAGGAAGGCCTGCTCGCCCTTGCCGGCGTCATCGCGTTTGCCCGCGATGGTCAGCTGGCGGCCCTCCAGGGTGATGGCCAGTTCCTCGGGCGCAAAGCCCGCAACAGCCAGGCTGATGCGCACCGCCGCCGCCCCGACCTGCTCGACATTATAAGGGGGATAACTCTCGGCCGCCGCCTTGGCCGCGCGGTCGATCAGGGCTCGGGTGTGATCAAAGCCCAACAGAAAGGGACTGTCGAACAGGATGGTGCGTGTGGTCATCGGTCCTCGCAAAAGCGACCCGACCGTCCGCGCCCTCCCTCAAGCGGCAAGGGCGCCCGGTCGTTGACAGCAAATGGTCATGGGCGACGGTCCGGTCAACCATCGCCGCCTGCCCCATGAGGTTGTTCATATCCGATACAGATTGGAACCTTCACTGTAGGGCCACGTTCAATCGCCGAACCCCCATACTTCAAAGGATATCTCATGCGCGCCAAGCTCATCGTCGCCAGCGCCAGCATCGCCGCCATGCTGGGCGCCGCCGCCTGCACCACGACCGACCCCTACAGCTCGACCCCGGGCCGTAACAACACCGCCACGGGCGCGGTCGCGGGCGCTCTGGGCGGCGCCCTGCTGGGCTACCTGACCAATACCTCGAACGGCGAACAGGGCCGCAAGAACGCCCTGATCGGCGCGGGCGTGGGCGCACTGGCTGGCGCCGGGGTGGGTCAGTACATGGATCGCCAGCAACGCGCGCTGGAAGCCGAGCTGTCGGGCTCCGGCGTCGGCGTGGCGCGCCAGGGCGACAACCTGGTCCTGCGCATGCCGTCCGACGTGACCTTCGCCACCAACCAGTCGACCCTCGACAGCCGCTTCCTGCCCGTCTTGGCCGACGTGGCTCGCGTGCTTCAGGAATATGATCGCTCGATGGTGGATGTTATCGGCCACACGGACTCCTCGGGCGGCGACGCCATCAACCAGCCGCTGTCGGAGCGTCGCGCCTCGTCGGTCGCCGCCTACCTGATGGACAACGGCGTGATCCGTGAACGCCTCTATGTCGCCGGCGTCAGCTCGCGCAATCCGATCGCCTCGAACGACACCGTCCAGGGCAAGGCGCAAAACCGCCGCGTCGAGATCCTGATCCGCCCGTTCACCGGCTGATCCGTCGATCTGACCGTTGGATGAAAAGGGCGGCGCTGCGAGGCGCCGCCCTTTACTTTTGAGGGGGCCTAGCGGGCGCTCTCGGGGCGACCGATCGAGCTGTATCGGAACCCGCGAGCCTTCATGTCCTCCGGGCGATAGATATTGCGCAGATCGACCATGACCGGCTGGTTGAGAAGCAGTTTGATGCGGTCCAGGTCCAGCGCCCGGAACTGATCCCACTCGGTCATGATCACCACCACGTCGGCCCCCTCGACCGCGTCGTAAGGCCCGTCCCGGAAGACGACGCCGTCCAGCATCTTGGCCGCCTCCGCCATGCCCTCGGGATCGAAGGCCTGCACCTTCGCACCCATGGCGATCAGGGCCGGCGCCACGTCCAGCGACGGCGCATCGCGCATATCGTCCGTGTTCGGCTTGAAGGTCAGGCCCAGCAGGGCGACCGTCTTGCCCTTCAGGTCAACGCCGCCCAGCGCGGCGGCGACGCGATCCGCCATGGCCTTCTTGCGCGCATCGTTCACCTCGACCGTGGTTTCGATCAGCCGCAGCGGCGAGCCGGCGTCGGTCGCCGTGCGCACCAGGGCCAGAGTGTCCTTGGGGAAACAGGAGCCGCCGTAGCCAGGCCCTGCGTGCAGGAATTTTGAACCGATACGATTATCGAGACCGATGCCGCGCGCCACCTGCTGCACGTCAGCGCCCAGGCTTTCGCACAGATCGGCCATCTCGTTGATGAAGGTGATCTTCAGCGCCAGGAAGGCGTTGGCCGCGTACTTGGTCAACTCGGATGTCCGCCGACCGGTGAACAGGATCGGCGTCTCATTGAGGTTCAGCGGACGGTAAAGCTCGGTCATGACCGGGCGGGCGCGCTCGTCCTCGATCCCGACCACGACCCGGTCGGGGCGTTTGAAGTCACCGATGGCGGCGCCTTCACGCAGGAACTCGGGATTGGAGACCACGGCGAAGTCCGCGTCGGGGCGACGGGCGCGGATGATGCGCTCGATCTCGTCGCCGGTGCCGACGGGCACGGTGGACTTGGTCACCACTACGGTGAAGCCGTCGATCAGGTCGGCGATCTCTTCCGCGGCGGCATAGACGTAGGACAGATCGGCATGACCGTCGCCACGCCGGGACGGCGTCCCTACGGCGATGAAGACGGCGTCGGCGTTCCGGATAGCCTCAGCGCCGTCGAGCGCGAAGGACAGGCGACCGTCGCGCACATTGGCGGCGACAAGATCTTCAAGACCCGGCTCATAGATCGGCATTTGACCGGCGTTAAGGCGATCAATCTTGCCCGAGTCCTTGTCGACGCAGGTCACGACATGGCCGAAGTCCGCGAAACACGCCCCGGAAACAAGCCCGACGTAGCCGGTGCCGATCATTGCGACGCGCATATGCTCATCCTCTTCAAGCCGTCAGGCGGAATAGCGTTCAAAGATGACGTTTGCCAGCCAGGCTTGCCGCAGACAAAGAAAAAGGGCGGCCGACCCGAATGGATCGACCGCCCTTGATCTTGTCGACCTTCAAGATCACCGGGACCGGCCGGAGCCGGTCCCTTAGAATCTTAGAAGTTGATGTCGATGGTGGCGCGACGGTTGAGCGGCTCGCGCACGCCGTC
>CAYWDO010000057.1:11847-13465 GCA_964456995.1 uncultured Brevundimonas sp. | reverse complement strand
CTGGGCCGGCATCGAGGCCAAGGTGCGCCAGACGGTCGAGGCGATTGCGGCGTTCCGGGCGAAGAAGTAACGCCTCTCCCTCCCCGTTCGGGGAGGGTGGTCGCGCAGCGACCGGGTGGGGAGGGCGCGGCGAACCTGGGCGCGGCGGCTGACTTGCCTTGCCGCCCCCACCCGGCTTCGCCCTGCGGGCTCAGCCACCCTCCCCATGAAGGGGAGGGAGAAATCGCGCTCAAGCAGCGAGCCGCCGCGCGGCGAGCGATAGCGCCCTAAAGAAAAAGGCCCCGCCGGTTCGACCAGCGGGGCCTCTTCTATTCAGACGCTCAGTCGCCTCAGGCGGCTTCGGCGGCGGCGGCCTTGGCCAGCTTGGCCTGGTGGGCGGCCATGCCGGCGGCGATCATCTCGGCGGCTTCGCCGGCGTCGCCCCAGCCGTTGATCGTGACCGACTTGCCCTTTTCCAGATCCTTGTAGCGGGTGAAGAAGTGCTGGATCTGCTCGATCAGGATGGCGGGCAGCTGACGGTAGCTGGAAACCTCGGTGTAGTAGGGGTTCAGCTTGTCGACGGGAACAGCCAGGATTTTTTCGTCGCCGCCGGCTTCATCGACCATCTTCAGCACGCCGATGGGGCGCGAGCGGATGACGCAGCCCGGCACCACGGGGGTCGGGTTCAGCACGATGACGTCGCAGGGATCGCCGTCTTCCGACAGGGTGTGCGGGATGAAACCGTAGTTGCCCGGATAGTACATGGCGGTGTGCAGGAAGCGGTCGACGAACAGGGCGCCCGAGGCCTTGTCCATCTCGTATTTGACCGGCAGGCCGCCCTGCGGGATCTCGATGATCACGTTGACGTCCCAGGGGGCGTTGGGGCCGACCGGAATGGCTTCGATGTTCATGGTACGCTCATGTTGCAGGTGCGAACGGGGAGTTTGGGGCGCGTGATAAGCTTTGCGTCGCCGAACAGCAAGCTTCAGAGGCCGCCGAAGACGAACGCCCTTGCTCGATAGGCCCAAGTGAAGGCATCAACAGGGCATGGCCTTGCTCGACTGGATCGCCCTCGTCCTCTTCTTCATAGCCTGGCTGGGCTATGGGCCGCTGCTCAAGCTGATCGCCCGGCGCAGCGGCTCGCTGAACGACGACATGCTGGTCGTCCGCGACAGCTGGATGACGGCCATGACCCATCGCGAGATGCGGCTGATCGACAGCCAGCTGATGGGCCATTCGATCAACTCCGCCTCCTTCTTCGCCTCGACCAATCTTCTGCTGATCGCCGCCGTCGCGAGCGTCCTGTTCGGCGGAGAGAACGCCCTGCGGGGCTTCGCCGCCGTCGGTGCCGAGGCCGTGCCGGTGAAGATTCTGGAGGCCAAGCTGGCCCTGGTGTTGATCTGCCTGGCGCGCGGCTTCCTCGATTTTATCTGGTCGCTGCGTCAGATGAACTATGCCTTGGCCCTGATCGGGGCCGCGCCCGAGATTCATTCCGAAACGGACAAGGTCGCCTATGGCCACGCGGTGGCGCGGGTGCTGAACCCGGCGCTCGGCGGTTTCAGCCAGGGTGTGCGGGGCTATTACTTCGCCCTGGCGGCGGCGGCCTGGCTGTTCGGGCCGCTGTGGCTGGCCCTGGGCG
>CAYWDO010000057.1:0-11747 GCA_964456995.1 uncultured Brevundimonas sp. | reverse complement strand
GCCTGGCTGTTCGGGCCGCTGTGGCTGGCCCTGGGCGTGATCTCGGCCTTCAGCCTGCTGGTCTGGCGTCAGGCCGGGTCGCCGGCCGCGCGGGCCGTTCGCGCGGCCCGACGGCTGCTGGAGCGCGGCTAAGGCGCCGAACGGCGGGCCTCCACCAGACTCCGGCCCGACTTTGGTCTTATTGCAGCCGCGAACGATTCGTGCCGAGCAGCCGCCTTCCGCTGGGTAACGACGAAATGGATTATCGTAACAGCCTGTGATCGCAGAAGGATAAACGGCGCTTGAAATTTTGTGCGCTGCAACCTAACTTGGCTTTCGACGCCTCCGGGCGTCATGCCCTTCCTGGGCGTTTCCTCCCTATAGACTTTTATGCCGCGCCCTCGGGCGCGGCTTTTTTTTGATCTACGACCGGCCCGATCAGGCCGCGAAGTCTGCGCCCAGCGCCGCGATCACCCGGCTCAGCCCCGACTGGCAACGTCCCCAGCCGACCGAAGGCCCGCTCGCCGTCTCATCCCAGTAGAGCCGCCGGTTCAATTCGATCTGAACGGCCTCCAAGCCCTCGTCGGGCCGCCCCCAGACCTGCGTGGCGTAGCCGCCCGCATAGGGCCGGTTCAACGCCACGCGCCAGCCCAGAGCCTCGAACAAAGCCTTCAGGCGCCGCGTCAGGCCCGTAGCGCAGGCGGTCCCGTGCCGGTCGCCCAGCACCACGTCCGGCCCGTTCGGCCCGGTGGCCCGCGACGGCATGGAATGCCAATCGATCAGAACCGCCCGCCCATGCCGGTCGTGCGCCGCCTGCATCAGCTCGCCCAGGGCGGCATGATAGGGCGTGTGAACCCGCGCAATCCGCCCCCTCGCCTCCTCCAGCGTCAGGCGGCGCTCATAGAGCGGCGTCCCGTCGCCCGCCAGACGCGGGATGACGCCATAGCCAGCCAGGGTCTTCAGCCCCGGCGGCGCCCCCTCGGGACAGTCGGCGATCAGGGCGGCGTCCAGTTCGTCCGGCGCCCGGTTCAGATCGACATAGGCCCGGCCGATCCAACCGGCGATCAGCACCGCCCCCGCCGCGCCGCTGGTCGCCAGCAGCCGATCCACGGCCGAGTCCTCGGCGCTGCGCAACGAGGCCTGCGACAGACCCGCCGCCGCGCCCATGTCGTCAGGATAGACAGCGCCCGAATGAGGCGAGGCGAACACCAGCGGCGTCGTCCGCCCCGCCTGGGCGGGGGTGATGCTGAAGGTCGCGTCGGTCGGCGCAGAAATCATGGCTTGGCCATAAACTGATTTATCCCCGACTTCGCCCCTCTACGCGCTGACCCCGAGCCTGATTTTCATCACGGGTTTACAGTTCCGGACCTAGGCTCCAGCTCGATACTCAAGGATCTGACCCTGCATGGCGCGTATTCTGCTGGCCGAAGACGACGGCTCGCTTCGAGGCTTCCTGACCCGCGCGCTGGAACGCGCCGGCCACGCCGTGGTGGATTGCGAGAATGGCGACGACGCCATCGACGCCCTGGAACAGGGTCCCTACGACCTGCTGCTGACAGACATCGTCATGCCCGGCGCCGACGGGATCGAGGTGGCGCGCGTCGCCGCCGCACGCCAGCCCGGCATACGCATCATGTTCATCACAGGCTTCGCCGCCGTCGCGCTGTCGGCCGTCCAGGCCACGCCCCAGGCCAAGGTTCTGTCCAAGCCCGTCCACCTGCGCGACCTGGTGAACGAGGTCGAACGGATGATCGCGGCCTAACGGAAAAATCCGAAAAAAGAAGGCGCAAGCCTCTTGCGGCGGCCGTGAACTGCGGGTTATAGACGCCGCCTTGCCGGGCAACGACGCATCAGTCGCCGCCCAGCAAACCCGGCGGATGCGTAGCTCAGCGGGAGAGCACCTCGTTGACATCGAGGGGGTCACAGGTTCAATCCCTGTCGCGTCCACCATCTTTTCCTAAAGATTAGAATAGCTTCCCGGCTCGGCCGATAGCGGCTCGACGCCTGGGCCGAGCCGCTAGATGGCGTTCAGCGGCGTCTTCAGGAAGCGACGGCCTGACGGTTCGGCGGGCGGCAGGGCGCCGGCGCGGATATTGATCTGCAGCGCGGGCAGGATCAGTTGCGGCGGGCTGAGGGTCGCGTCGCGCGCCTCGCGAAGGGCGACGAAATCGTCCTCTGAGCGACCGCCGCCGACATGGATATTGCCTGCCTTCTGCGCCGCCACCGTCGTCTCCCAGGCAAAGACCTCGCGCCCCTGGGGCAGGTAGTCGTGGCCGACGAAGACGCGAGTCTCGTCCGGCAGGGCCAACAGCTTCTGGATCGAACGGTGCAGGGTCCGCGCGTCGCCGCCGGGGAAATCGCAGCGCGCCGTGCCATAGTCGGGCATGAACAGGGTGTCGCCGACAAAGACCGCATCGCCGATCCGGTAGCTGACGCAGGCGGGCGTATGGCCCGGCGTATGCAAAACCTCGACCTCCAGTTCGCCCAGCCGGAAGCGGTCGCCGTCGGCGAAAGTCTGATCAAACACGCTGGCGTCGGGGATCACGTCCGTCGCCTCGAACAGGTCGCCGAATGTCTTCTGCACCTGCCGGATCCGCTCGCCGATGCCGATGGGGACGCCGGTGCGAACGCGAATTTCATCGGCGCCCGTCAGGTGGTCGGCATGGGCGTGGGTCTCCAGCACCCGCTCTAGCCTCAGCCCGCGCTCGACGATCATGGCCAGCAGCCGATCCACCGATCCGGTCGAGGTGCGCGCCGCCGCCGGATCGAAGTCCAGCACGGGGTCGATGATGGCCGCCGCCCCGGTGGCGGGGTCCGAGACGACGTAGCTGACAGTGTGGGTCGCCGGGTCGAAAACGCCGACGACATGGGGAATGGAAGGTGCGGCCTGGGTCATGTGACAATCTCCTTACAGCCCTCAATATATTAGCAGTTGCTAATTTAGCAATAGATCATATATTGGCCGCCATGATCACTCTCGAAGCCATTGGACTGGAGCAGTTCCAGCAAAGCGCCGGTGAAGCCGCCCGCCTGCTCAGGTCGCTGTCTAACGAGCACAGGCTGATGATCCTGTGCCAGCTCGGCGACGGCGAAATGCAGGTGTCGCAGCTTCTGGCCTGCGTCGGCCTGTCCCAGTCCGCCCTGTCCCAGCATCTGGCCCGTCTGCGCGAAGACGGCCTGGTCGCGACGCGGCGCGACGGCACCGCCGTCTTCTACCGCATCCATGATCCCGCCGCTCTGAAGGTGATCGCCGTTCTGGCCGACATCTATTGCCCCCCGCTTTCCTGAAGGAACCGACATGACCACGTTGATCCCCCTGTCGCCCGCCGAGGTCGCTGCTCGCCTGAAGTCCGGCGGCGCGCGCCTGATCGATATTCGCGAACCCGACGAGTTCGCCCGCGACCACGTCGTCGGCGCCCTGCCCGCGCCCCTGTCGACGTTCGAGACCGCCCGGTTGACGCTTGAGGCGGATCAGGACGTCGTCTTCATGTGCCGCACCGGCAACCGCACAGGCCTGAACTGCCAGCGCCTGGCCGACCGGGTCGCCGGCCCCGCCTATGTCCTGGACGGCGGCCTGGACGCCTGGAAGAAGGCCGGACTGCCGACCCGCACCGACGCCAAGGCCCCGCTGGAGCTGATGCGCCAGGTTCAGATGACGGCGGGCGGTCTGATCCTGATCGGCGCCCTTCTGGGGACGCTGGTCCACCCCGGCTTCTGGGGCCTGAGCGCCTTCGTGGGGGCCGGCCTGTTCGTCGCCGGGGCGACGGGCTTCTGCGGCATGGCGCGCCTGCTGGCCGCCGCGCCCTGGAACCGGACCTTGAAGAGGACCTGACGATGGACGCCGTCCAACTGCTGCTGGCCGCGCTGAGCGGCGGCGTGGTCGCCCTGTTCCTGACCGTGTTCGGCGGCGGCGGGTCGGTGCTGGCCGTGCCCCTGCTGCTCTATGTCGTCGGCGTGCGCGATCCCCATGTCGCCATCGGCGTGTCGGCCGCAGGGGTGTCGCTGAACGCCCTGACCGCCCTGACGGGTCAGGCGCGCGCGGGGCGCGTGCGCTGGCCCTGCGCCCTGACCTTCGCCCTGTTCGGCGCGACCGGGGCCTGGTTCGGCTCCTCCTTCGCCAAGACGATCGACGGCGAGCGCCTGCTTCTGTTCTTCGCGGTCGCCATGGCGGTAGTGGGGCTGGCCATGCTGCGCCCCGTCAAGAACGAGGGGTCAGCGGCGGTGCGCCTGTCGCCCCGCATGGCGCCGCGCGTCGCGCTGTCGGGCGCGGGCGTTGGGGCCGTCGCGGGTTTCTTCGGCATCGGCGGGGGCTTTCTGATCGTGCCCGGCCTGATGGGCGCGACCGGCATGACCCTGGCCCTCGCCCAGGCCGCCTCTCTGGTCAGCGTGGCCGCCTTCGGCGCCACCACCGCCGTCAACTACAGTCTGTCGGGCCTGGTGTCCTGGCCCCTGGTCGTCGCCATGACGGTCGGCGGGGTGGTAGGAACCGCCGTCGGCCTGCCTGTCGCACACCGCCTGGGCGCCAACGCCGCCCTGGGTCGTCGCCTCTTCGCCGGCCTGATCATCGGCGTGGCGATCTATGTCGCAGCGAGGGCTCTCTTCTAGTCCTCAGTCGGTGCCGCGCGACGCCTAGACCACAGATCTTGCAGAAATAAATGTTTCCCTAACGCAGGCGGAACACCGGCGTTCGGCGACCGTTTGGCCCGTCGGAGGAGCGCCGGATATGCATTTGGCGACGGAGGGGTGCAGCACGGCTGGAGGGCCGTCGCCGCACCGAAAAGCGTGCAGACCATGACGTCGCGAACGCTCAACGTGCGACGCAGCCTGTCTGTGCCCGCAGACACGGCGGCCCTGCGCATTCTGAACAGCGTCGCCCGCCTGTCCGAGGAAGAGCGCGCCCTGGTGCGCCGGCTATGCGTCTTTCAGGAAGTCATCCCTGCGGGCGAGGCCTTCACCTCGGAGGGCCGGGCGACGACGCCGCGCCTGATCCTGAGCGGATGGGCATGCCGACAGCGAACCCTGGCCGATGGGCAGCGCCAGATCTTCGGCTTCCTGCTGCCCGGCGATGGGTTGGGCCTGGGCGCGGAGCCTCGCCCGCTGGACGAGACCACGACCATCGCCCTGACCCGGATCGAGTGCGTCGACGCCGTCATGCTGCGCGAAATCCTCAGCCTTCAGGACCCGCGTCACGACCGGTTGCGCCGCGCCCTGGTCGCGGCGCGCCGCTACGAGGACATCTGCCTGCTGAACCACGTCGTGCGACTGGGTCGACAGTCCGCCATGGCCCGGATCGGCCATCTGTTGCTGGAGCTGCGCGACCGCCTGCAACGCGCGGGCCTGTGCAGCAGCGATCGGATGCACTTGCCTTTGACGCAGGAGGCCTTGGCCGACGCGCTGGGCCTCAGCCTGGTCCACGTCAGCCGGACCCTTAGCCAAATGAAGCGTAGTCGTTTGATTTCCATGCAGAATGGGTGGCTGACCATTCTGGATGAAGCCTATCTGCGGTCCGTCTGCGACTACGACCCGACCTATCCCGTCCTTCACTGACCACCTGTAGCAAGAGAGAGAGCGCGTCATGATCCAGCATCGTCCTTCGCCTCGGCAGCGCGATTTGCGCGGCTCTCGTCGAAAGGGTCTTCGGTCCCGCCTGCTGCTGGCGTCGGTCGCCGCCGCGGCCTTGATCGGTCCCGGCGCCGCAATGGCTCAGGACAGTGATCTGGCCGCGCGGGTGGCCCGGCTGGAAGCTTTGGTCCTGGACCAACAGAAACGCATCGAGGCCCAGGACGCGCTTCTGGCCGAACGCGCCGCCGGGATGGCGCCGCCAGTCGGGCTGGCTGAATCGGACGTCGATAGCCGCTGGCGGGTTCAGACCGACGCCTCGGGCCGCGCCGTCTTCGCCGATCGCGACATGGCGGCTCTGCGCGCCGGTCAGGCCGCGCCGGGCCAGACCGCCAGCCAGGTCGCGGCGAATGGCCAGTTGCAGACCACGCCCGCCCCCAGCGGCGCGCCGCCCGTCGAGCCCCCGCTGCTTCAGGCGCGGCGCGAACAGCTGGCCGCCATTCCCGAAGGCATCGCCGTGCTGACCCGGCCCGGCAAGCTGACCCTCGACCTGTCCACCGAATACACCCGGTCCAGCGCCAATCGCCTGGTCTTTCGGGGCATCGAGATCGTGCCGGGCGTCCAGATCGGCGTGATCGAGGCCAACGAGGCCGATCGTGACACGGGGGTGGCGACCATCGCGGCCAAGTACGGTCTGACCTCCCGGATGGAGGTCGAGCTGCGCGCGCCCTACGTCTGGCGTAACGACACCATCACCACGGTCCAGCAACGCGATGAGGCCGTGACCCGCACCATTGACCTGAGCGGCGACGGGATCGGCGACGTCGAAGGCGCCATTCGCTATCAGATCAACGGCGGCGAACGCGGGCGCCCCATCTTCATCGCCGGCCTGCGCGCCAAGAGCAACACCGGCGAGGGCCCGTTCGACATCCCGCGTGACGAGTTCGGCGTGGCCACCCGCCTGGCCACGGGATCGGGCTTCTGGGGCGTCGAGTCCAGCCTCAGCTTCCTCTACCCCAGCGACCCTGCGGTCATCTTCGGCAGCCTGAGCTACTTCGCCCACCTGCCGCGCGACATCGACAAGACCGAGGGCGAGGTCCGCATCGGCAAGGTCGATCCCGGAGACGCCATCGGCATGTCGATCGGCTTTGGCTTCTCGCTCAATCCGAAGTTCTCGTTCTCGCTGGGCTACAAGCACAGCTATATCCGACCGACTTCCAGCGAGTTGAACGATCTGACCGAAGAATCCGATTCCCTTCAGGTCGGCGCCCTGCAGTTCGGCATGTCCTACCTGCTGACCGACCGGTACAGCCTGAATGGCAATTTCGAGTTCGGTGTGACGGAAGACGCCCCCGACATGCGCTTCGTCCTGCGTTTGCCGATCATCTTCTGACGCCGGCCCACGGCCTCCGCTCAGACCGCGGAGGCCGTCAGCGCCCGAGCGCGCCGACCAGGGACGTGTTCAGGTCATAGGTCAGCTGCGAAACCTGCTGTTGCGCGCTGCTGGCGGCCTGCATCGCCGCCAGATCCGGCAGATAGAGGTTCAGCTCCATATCCTGCCGAAGATTCTGGTGGCTGGCGCTGTTGACGATCAGGTTCTGCAACTGGCCCGTCGTGACGTTGTGGATCAGGGCTGTCGCGCCGTCGCCGCTGACCAGAGCCACCCCGCCGCTGGTTCCGCTGAGGCCGCGCAGATCAATGCCGCTGTTCAACAGCGACGTCATGGCGCTGGCCAAGTCCGTCAGACCGGGCATATCGCCACGGATCTGCTCGGTCACCGCCCCCGTCGGGGTCCAGGTCAACCGGGTCTGCAAGGCCAGCCGATCATCGACATAGGAGCGGATGACCACGCCAAAGCCGAAGGTGAAGCCGTTGGTGGTGATAAAGCCGCCGCGCAGTCCCGCCAGTTCTTCATCGGAAAGGGGCTGAGCTCCCTCCGGCGTCGCCAGCGCCGGCGTATCGACCGTATTGATCAAGGAAGACGATTCACCTGCGTCACTCAACATGGGCTGCAGCCAAGAGGGCCCCTTGGCCATCGTCGCCGTCGCCATGACCGCCGGCGCCAGGGCGCTCGCCACGAGCAGTGCAAGAAAAGGCGCGCGTCGCATGACCGTCACCTCAGATAGGGATCAAGGGGAAACCGGGTCGTGACTTGATAGAGTGGCGGCAGCTCGCGTGTCAGTTCGGCCAGCGAGCTGTTCGGCAGGGCCTGCTCCGGCCGGGAACGATTCCAGGGCAACCACTCCCCCGCCTCATTGAACCGATCTGCGGGCTCGCGCACGACAAAGGCGATCCCGTTCCACATCGATGAGAACTGCTCTCGCGTATAAATCTTCAAGCCCAGCGCGGGATCGCCGATCAGAACGCGGCCTGCGTCGTCACCCTTGAAGATGACGAAATGCTTGTAGCCGGCCGTGTCGATCATGACGATCGCAGGCTTGTTCATGCTGGCCAGGTTGTCGACCGTCAGGCGATAGCCATCCGCATGATAGCCGTTGGCTTCCAGAAACTGCTTCATGTCGAGCAGGGAAAACCCGACCCGACGGATCGTGTCCTGATCGCCGGCGGCGTACATGGCGCGAAAAATCTGCTCCTCGCCCACCTCGCGGTCGTAGTGATAGCGCAAAAGAGTCGCCAGGGCGGCCGAGCCGCAGCTGAAGTCATATCGCTGACGGACCACTGTGCGGAACGGAATGTCCCGGTAGCTGACCACGCTGATGCGTGACGGCGCAGGGCCGCTGCTGAGCATGATATCGGCGCCCGCCGGCGCCGCCCATAATCCCGCGGTCGCCAGCGCTGCTGCAGACAACAGGGCGCCGATGCGAACGCCTGCCCCCCCCTGGGTCACGGCGTGGGACTCGTGGTGACGATATTGATCGTGATCGCGCCTTGAAGATTATTGTTGTGGCCGGTGTTCATGACGAAATTGCCGACCCCGTTGTAGCCGGCGAAGGCGTTGACGCCGATCGTGATCGCGCCCGAGCCCACGGTATTGGCGTTGACGCTGTTGCCGCTGTTGGTCGCCTTGAGCAGTTGATCACTGGCCACGATGACATTGACGCCCGCGCGACCGTTCAGGTCGTGAAGCTCGGACAGGTCCAGGGGCTGGAGCGCAGGCTGGGCTGAGGCGACCGGCGCCTGACCTTCACCCGGAGACGAGGGTTGCTGCAGGGGATCCGGATCCGAACCGGCCAGCAAAAGCACGGCTGTAAGAACGATAAGCATGACTTCCTCCCGAAAGGGATCGGCGGCCGGTCAAACCGGCCGCCGACAGAACGCTTAGTTTCCGCCGCCCGCGCCGAACGTCACATTGGCGTTCGCACTGATGGCGGTTGCAGCCTGACCGACCGAAGCCTGGCCGCTGATGTTGCTCACCGTTTGGATGCCGGCGAAGCCCGCGAAAGCGCCGCCGCTTTGGCTGATGTCGCCGCTGCGGATACGGCCGTTTTGCGGGCCGTCGCCGCTTTCCGACAGGTCGAAGCTCAGATCGCTGACGTTGGCCGCCAGCGACTGATTGCTCAGCGAGACGCGCCAGGTCGAGTTGTCGTTGAACGAGTCGGTGATGCCGACGTTGGTCGAGTTGTCGTTGCCCGAGTCCGCGACATTGGTCGAGTTGTCGTTGAACGAGTCGGCGATATCGACCGCCAGATCAAGGTTGGTCGAGTTGTCGGTATTGGTCGAGTTGTCGTTCCCGGAGTCATTGACCGAGTTGTCGTTGAACGAGTCGGCGACGTCGATCGAGTTGTCCGTATTGGTCGAGTTGTCGTTGCCCGAGTCAGCGACATTGGTCGAGTTGTCATTGAACGAGTCGGCCACGCCCAACGATAGATCCGTGGAGTTGTCGTTGCCCGAGTCCGCGACATTGGTCGAGTTGTCGTTGAAGGAATCCGCAACGCCCAACGACAGATCCGTAGAGTTATCGTTGCCGGAATCGTTGACGGAATTGTCGTTGCCCGAGTCCGCGATTCCCAGGTCCAGGTCAGTGCTGTTGTAGGAATCAGTCGCCGTGGCGTTACCACCCACGTTGCCATTAGGCCCGCTTGAGGTGGTTTGGGCTTGAGCCATGGTCGCAAAGGCGAGGGCCCCCGCCAGGACTGCCGCCGAAGTCATCAGTTTGGCACGCATATCGTTAGCCTCCAGATCAAAATGGATACGGAGGTTCCTCCACCTCCGGACAACCCAATCGCCCCGGAAGACCGTCGTTCCGCATTCTCGCGGTAGGCGAATCCGCCTAGAAACGGGCGTTCTCCAGCCCATCCTGCGGCAGGTGGCGTCATTTGTTATGGCGACCCGCTCGATGCCTGCTCAGCGACGATCAATTGATCAGGAGACCACCCGGAATAAACTTCGCAAATCAGAGGCGGCCATCAGAAACTCAGCCCCTACACCCGATGCATGGCGTTCGGGCGCTGTGGATGCTAAGCGCGCCTGACCATGACGACGCCCCCTATCGAACGAATCCGCAACTTCTCGGTGGTCGCCCACATCGACCACGGCAAGTCCACGCTGTCTGACCGGCTGATTCAATTCACCGGCGGGCTGACCGCACGGGAAATGTCGGCACAAGTCCTTGATAATATGGACATCGAGAAGGAGCGCGGCATCACCATCAAGGCGCAGACCGTGCGCCTGAACTACAAGGCCAAGGACGGGCTGGAGTATATCCTGAACCTGATGGACACGCCGGGGCACGTCGACTTCGCCTACGAAGTGTCGCGTTCGCTGGCCGCGTGCGAGGGTTCGATCCTGGTGGTCGATGCGTCGCAGGGCGTCGAGGCCCAGACCCTGGCCAATGTCTATCAGGCGATCGACAACAACCACGAGATCGTGCCGGTCCTGAACAAGATCGACCTGCCCGCCGCCGAGCCGGAGCGCGTGCGCACCCAGATCGAGGACGTCATCGGCATCGACGCCTCGGACGCCGTCCTGTGCTCGGCCAAGTCCGGCATCGGCATCGAGGACGTGCTGGAGGCCATCGTCACCCGCCTGCCGGCGCCCAAGGGCGACGTCGACGCCCCGTTGAAGGCCATGCTGGTGGACGCCTGGTACGACCCCTACCTTGGCGTGGTCCTGCTGGTTCGCGTGTTCGACGGCGTGCTGAAGGCCGGCCAGCGGGTGCAGATGATGCAGTCCGGCTCGACCCATCTGGTCGACCGCGTCGGCGTCTTCCTGCCCAAGAACACGCCCGTGGACCAGCTTGGCCCCGGCGAGGTCGGCTTCATCACCGCCCAGATCAAGGAAGTGGCCCACGCCGCCGTCGGCGACACCATCACCGACGAGAAGAAGCCGACCGCCGAACCGCTGAAAGGCTTCAAGGAGGTCCAGTCCGTGGTCTTCTGCGGCCTGTTCCCGGTCGACGCCGCCGACTTCGAGGACCTGCGCGCCGCCATCAGCCGCCTGCGTCTGAACGACGCCAGCTTCACCTATGAGATGGAATCCAGCGCCGCGCTGGGCTTCGGCTTCCGCTGCGGCTTCCTCGGCCTGCTGCACCTGGAGATCATTCAGGAGCGCCTGAGCCGCGAGTTCAACCTGGACCTGATCGCGACGGCCCCCTCGGTCGTTTACAAGATTCAGAAGCGCGACGGGACCGAGATCGACCTGCACAATCCGGCCGACCTGCCCGACGTCATGCAGATCGAGACCATCAGCGAGCCGTGGATCAAGGCCACCATCCTGACGCCCGACGAATACCTGGGCAGCGTCATCAAGCTGTGCCAGGACCGCCGCGGCGCCCAGGTCGAGCTGTCCTACGTCGGCAGCCGCGCCCTGGTGGTCTATGATCTGCCGCTGAACGAGGTGGTCTTCGACTTCTACGACCGCCTGAAGTCGATCTCGAAGGGCTACGCCTCGTTCGACTACGAACTGACCGACTACAAGGTCGGCGATCTGGTCAAGATGAGCATCCTGGTCAACGCCGAGCCGGTCGACGCCCTGTCGATGCTGGTCCACCGCGGCCGCGCCGAGACGCGCGGACGCGGCATGGTCGAGAAGATGAAGGAGTTGATCCCGCCCCACATGTTCGTCATCCCGATCCAGGCGGCCATCGGCGGCAAGATCATCGCCCGCGAAACCGTCCGCGCCCTGCGCAAGGACGTGACCTCCAAGTGCTACGGCGGCGACGCCACCCGCAAGAAGAAGCTGCTGGAGAAGCAGAAGGCCGGCAAGAAGCGCATGCGCCAGTTCGGCAAGGTCGAGATCCCGCAGGAAGC
>CAYWDO010000056.1:8615-13467 GCA_964456995.1 uncultured Brevundimonas sp. | reverse complement strand
CTACGTCCGCAAGGCGGAGTGACCCGAAACGCGAGGTTGAGAAGCCTGGCGACAGCTGACCGCGAGAGCGCAGTCGGCTTTCGTCTCTCTGTCCGCTTTCCGCGCATGGACGAAATGCCGCTTTCGACCCTAAGACGACATTCAAGCCGTAAGGCTAGAGGCGCTTGACCACGCGAAGGGTTTCCGGCCTGAATCCGGCGGTCTCGTAGAAGCGCTGTCCTCGAGAATTGCTCGCGAAAACATCCAAGGCGACACGGCTAAACCCCATGTCCTTCGACCATGTTTCGGCGGCGCGCAGAAGGGATTGACCCACTCCCTCGCTTTCCGCTTCCTCGGCGACCGCCAGGAGCGCGATATAGCCGCACCGCTCATCCGCGATGTCATCGGCGCCTTCACGGACATTCACATAGCCAAGCCGTTGACCGTGCTCGCTGACAGCAACGAATGTAGCGCCGTCCACTTTTTCGTCTGCCCAGGCCGACGCGGTGAAACGATCCTGAAAAGTCTCGACCTCTTTCCTGGAATGGGTCGGGGCATCGATCACGCCGCACAATCGCGTGTTTAGCCCGCGAATGAATACGCGGTCTGCTTCGTCTTGGTCCAGCCGGACTGTGAACGTCATACCGATCCTCCTCAGGCAGCGTAGGCGCGATACAGGTTCGCTTTCCACCCTTTGCTGCCGTTAACACCATCCGCTGGCCGGCCTGAAAGCCAATCTCCGCTCGGAGCCAAAACTAGGCCCGAAATCGGTCGGTTGCAGACCTAGGCCTAGCGAAGCCTGCCTGTATCGGCCGCAATCGAGACCAGGGTCAGCAGCAGCATCGCCACGACGGCCGCCGCCAGGGCGCTTGGGCCAAAACGGGCGAAGGTCAGCGCGCCCAGGATTGCGCCGCACAACAGCCCCGCCCACAGCAGAAGATAGGGAAGCCACCCCAAAGGCGGGCCGCCCCACAGCGAGGCCGTCAGCCGCTTGCCGAACTTGACCAATGTGCCGGTCATGTAGGTCAGGCCCACCCTGACTTCGCCGTTTTCCGCGAAGACCGTGTTCTGCGCCCCCATGGCCAGAGCGAGCGGAAGGACGGCCCACACGCCCAGGCCGAACCCATGCATCACAAGGGCCAGCGCCAGAAGGCCGGTCACAAGGCCCAGAATGGCCGGTTCCTTGTGCGCCTTGGCGAGGCGGCCGACGCTGGCGCCCAAGACCACGCCCGCCACGAAGGTCAGGATCAGACCGCCGGCGACGGCGACGGTCGAACTTCCCTGGGCGAGGCCGACGCCCAGCCTTGTCGAATTCCCGCTCATGAACGAGACGAAAAATCCGCCGGTCATCAGGAAGCCGACAACATCAACAAAGCCTGCCACCGCCGAAAAGCAGGCGGCGAGCATCTGGGTTCGTAGGTCGAGCTGGACCATCATATCTCTTGAAACCCGAGCCCACCGGCCCGGTGACGAGCAGGCCGCCCGCCTTAAGCCGCCTCATCCTTCGGCATCATCTCGCCGACGGTCGGCCGGTTCTCGGCCCAGGTGACTTCGATGTCGCGGGGTTTGACGATCTCGTTGCAGTGGCCGCAGGCGATACGGGGCTTCAGGTCGTGGCCACAGGTCTTGTGGATCATGGCGACGCCGCTGTCGGCCTCGCCATAGACGTGCTTCTCGCCCCAGGCGTGCAGCGTCACCAGGACCCCGTACAGGTCCTTGCCCTTGGGCGTCAGGACGTATTCGTTGCGCGGCGGGCGTTCGGAATAGAGCTGCGGCTCCAGCACCCCGTGCTGCACCAGCGACTTCAGCCGCGCGGCCAGGACGTTGCGGGCCACGCCCAGCCGCTCCTGCCACTGTTCGAACCGGCGCACGCCGTTGAAGGCGTCGCGGATGACCAGCAGGGTCCACGGATCGCCGATCACCTCCAGCGTGGCGGCGATCGAGCAGCTCTGGCGGCTATAGTCGGCGGTGCGTCCCATACAGCGGAAAGTGACCCCGCGTCAGGCTTTTGACAAGTGGGTTGCCAATTGCGACGCAGTTTGTCAGTTTCTTTAGGCAACGAACTAGCGGCTCCCCCGTGGTTCCTGCATCCCTCGACTTGCGGGCGGCGACGCTTCAGTTTCCGCCCGCGCCTCTTTCGCCTGCTGTTGCGTGGACCGATGACCGAAGCCGACCTGCTGCACGACGCCCTGACCCTGACCCCCGACGAGCAAGGTCTCGCCGCCCACTTGTCGGGCGAATTCTCCAATGGTCCCATCGCCGCCCCGCCCGAGGCGGGCTTTCCCTTCGGCGGTCTGCTGGCGGCCCTGTGCGCCGGGGCCATGCGTCAGGGTCTGGACCTCAAGGCGCCCTTACGCAGCCTGACGGTTCAGTATCTGGCCGCCGCCAAATACGGCCAGCCGATCCACTTCCGCCCGCGCCTGCTGCGCGGCGGCCGCAACGTCGCCTATGCCGTGGTCGAGGGCGGGCAAGGCGCGCGTCTGACCCACCACGCCAGCGCCACCTATGGCGCGGACGGCGACAGCGCCGAAACCCTCAGCCCCCTTCTGGCCCCGCCGCCCTTGCTGGACAGCGACGCGCCGGGCCTCAGCGGCCCCATGGCGCCGCGCTTCTCGCAGCACGTCGACTATCGCTTCGACGGCGGCCCCAACATCCTCGGCGGCAACGAAGGCAAGCCCGTCATCGAGCGGGTCTGGATGCGCACCCGCGACGGCGCGCCCCTGGACGAGCTTCGCCTGGCCTACCTGCTGGACGCCCTCTATCCGCCCGCCTGGACCGCCTTCAAGGCGCCGCCGATGATGACCAGCGTCGATCTGCGCTACGACTTCATCAACGATCCGACGCCCGAGACCGCGCCCGACGGCTGGGCCTTCTTCGAATACCGCCTGCTGGATCACGGCCTCGGCTGGTCGGTGGACGAGGCCGTCGCCTGGGGCGCGGACGGCCGCCCCCTGGCCCTGGCCCGCCAGCGCCGCAAACTGCTCTGACCCCTCTTCGCTGGCTATGCTTGCCAGCGCCCCTTAGCCTCCCCTAATCCCCCCGAAACGATCCACACTGGAAACGCCCTCATGACCGCCGCATCCGATCCCGTCGTCATCGTCTCCTTCGCCCGCACGCCCATGGGCGGCTTCCAGGGCGCCCTGTCCACCGTCAAGGCCACCGACCTGGGCGCCGCCGCGGTCAAGGCCGCCGTCGAGCGCGCCGGCATCGCCCCTGAAAAGGTCGAGCAGATCTACATGGGCTGCGTCCTGCCCGCCGGTCTGGGCCAGGCCCCGGCGCGTCAGGCCGCCATCGGCGCAGGCCTCGGCAAACACGTCGAGGCGACCACGGTGAACAAGATGTGCGGCTCAGGGCTTCAGGCCGCCATGATGGCGCATGACGCCCTTCTGGCCGGCACCGCCGAGGTCATCGTCGCCGGCGGCATGGAGTCGATGTCCGGCGCCCCCTACCTGATGAACAAGCACCGCGCCGGCGCCCGCATCGGCCACGACGTCATTGTCGACAGCATGATGATGGACGGTCTGGAAGACGCCTATTCCCCCGGCAAGGCCATGGGCGTCTTCGCCGAGGACTCCGCCGCCCAGTATCAGTTCACACGTGAACAGATGGACGAATACGCCATCGAAAGCCTGACCCGCGCCAAGGCCGCCATCGCCTCGGGCGCCTTCAAGGCCGAGATCGTCCCGGTCGAGGTCGCCACCCGCAAGGGCCCGGTCACGGTCAGCGAGGACGAGCAGCCCGGCAAGGCCGACCCGGCCAAGATCCCGACCCTGCGCCCCGCCTTCACCAAGGACGGCGCCATCACCGCCGCCAACGCCTCCTCGATCTCGGACGGCGCCGCCGCGCTGGTCATGACGCGCGAGAGCACGGCCAAGGCGCTCGGCCTGCCCATCGTCGCCCGCGTCGTCGCCCACGCCGCCCACGCTCACGAACCGGGCCTGTTCACCACCGCCCCTGTCCCGGCCATGCAGAAGGCGCTGAAGAAGGCCGGCTGGTCGGTCGAGGACGTGGACCTGTGGGAGGTCAACGAGGCCTTCGCCGTGGTCGCCATGATCGCGCAACAGGAACTGGGCATCGACCGCGCCAAGCTGAACGTCAACGGCGGCGCCACGGCGCTCGGCCACCCCATCGGCGCGTCCGGCGCGCGCATCCTGTCCACCCTGCTGGCGGCGCTTCAGGCGCGCGGCGGCAAGAAGGGCATGGCCTCGCTGTGCATCGGCGGCGGCGAAGCCGTGGCCATGGCCGTCGAACTGGCCTGATCAGACGCAGCTATCGCGCGTGACGCGGCGGCGAGGCCCAGACGGCGTGCTGATCATCGCCGTTCGTTGAAATCAGGCGGGGGCGTCGGTCGGTCTCGACCGGCGCCCGTGTCGTTTGCGCCCCCGGACTCGCGCCCGCATCCTGACGCATGAGCGACGCCAGAGAGGCGCATCCGGCGCTCAGGATAATCATGGCCGACTCCTGCATTTGCGAACCATTTGCAGGTTTGCGCAGTTGAGCCCGACGTGCAAGCGTCCGCCTCCATTTCTTTGGAGAGTCGCCATGCGCGAAGACGGAAAACTGGACTACCTCGAACTGCCGGCCACCGACATGGCGGCGCACAAGGCCTTCTATGCCGCCGCCTTCGGCTGGGTGTTCCAGGACTACGGCCCCGACTACGCCGCCTTTGGCGAGGGTCTGGACGGCGGCTTCACCACCGATGTCATGACGACCAAGCCCCTGCCCATTCTCTACGCCCGCGACCTGGAAGCCATGCAGGCCAAAGTCCAAGCGGCAGGCGCCGAAATCACCCACCCCATCTTCGCCTTCCCCGGCGGGCGGCGCTTCCACTTCCGCGACCCGTCCGGCAACGACCTGGCCGTCTGGTCCGAGA
>CAYWDO010000056.1:2937-8515 GCA_964456995.1 uncultured Brevundimonas sp. | reverse complement strand
CGGCGCTTCCACTTCCGCGACCCGTCCGGCAACGACCTGGCCGTCTGGTCCGAGACCTGACGCCTATTTGGGGTCCACGGACTGCGCGATCCGCTCGGCGGCGTCACGATCGGCGCCGGTCAGGCTCATCAGCCAGACGTGGATCTCCACCGGCGCCGTCGGGCGCTGGAACAGATGCTCCATGGCGATACGGCGCGTCCCCTCGGGCACGATGACCGAGACACGGCCCGCCGCCGTCACCTGCTCGCCGTCGTAGATGGGAAACTGCGACGACGGCCCGGCGTAGATCATGGCGAAGGTTTTGCCCGCCCTCCGAACGGAATAGACGTGCGAATCCGGCGCGCTGCGGCCCTCAAACAGCTGGAATCCGGTCGGCAACTCGATGCGGAACGGCAATGCCGCGATGGCGGCTGGGCTGAGCGCGCCAGGCGCGGCCGAAGCCGCACTGGCCGGGGCCGGGGCGGCAGCCGCTGACGGCGCCGGAGCGGGCGTCCGGGCCGGCACGATGGGCGTGGCTGCGACCGGCGCGCGCGCAGGCGCGACAGAGGTTGGAGCAGGCGTCGGGGTGGCTCCCGGCGTCGGCGTGGGCGTCACGCGGCCAGGAGCCGGAGCCGCCTGAACAGGCGAAGGCCTCGGCGTGGGCGCAACCGTCGGCCGGACCGGCGCGGCAGTCGTCGGCACAGGGGTCGGCGTTGGAGTGGCGGCCGCCGGGCGAGCCGCGGCTGGCGGTCCGCCGTTCAGCAGCCGGGTCAGTTCCTCGGCGCTCGGGGATTGCCCCCCGGACTGAGAATGGGCCGCCATCGGCGCGGCGCACAGCAGGACGGAGGCGAGAAGCACGGTTTTCATGCCGCGACCTTGACCCTCGCGCCGCCCGCCGGTCAAGCCGCCGGCAGTTCAACCCAGAAGGTCGCGCCCTCGCCCGGTGCCGAGATCACGCCGATCTCGCCGCCCTGAAGCTCGGTCAGCCGCTTGGCTAGGGCCAGACCGATGCCATGCCCTTCGATGGCCGAACGCTCCAGCCCAAGGCGGTTGAACGGCTCGAACAGTTGCGCCTGCTTTTCCAACGTCAGTCCGGGGCCGAAATCGACAACCTCGATCCGAACCCGGTCATGGGACCAGGCGGCTTTCAATTGTACGCGACCGCCCGCTGCGCCGTACTTGACGGCATTGCTGGCCAGATTGCCGATGACCTGGGCCAGTCGTTGCGAATCCGCCAGAGCGATAAGAGCGTCGCCCTCAACCATGGTTTCGACGGCGACGCCCTTCGCTTCCGGCTTCAGGACAAGGGCGCGGCGCACATCCTCCAGCAAGCCCGCTACGTCCGTCGGTCGAGATTCAACCTTGATCGCCCCGGATTCGGCACGGGCCACATCCAGCAGGTCATGCGCCAGGCTTTCGACCTCTCTGGCGGTCTTGACCAGCATCTGCGCCATCTCGACCTGATCGGCCGAGGTCGCGCCCAACTGGCCGCCCGCCCACAGTTCGCCGATGCCGATGATGCCGCCGACCGGGCTCTTGATCTCATGGGCGACGTTGGCCAGCAGACGCGACTTGGCCGCCGAGGCCCGCTCGGCCCGCTCTCGTCCCGCCCGCGCTCGTTCAGCCAGTCGATCACGTTCTTCCAGCAGGGCTGCGACCATCAGGATCGGCATATAGCCGAGAAGAACCAGAAGCTGGGACAGCAGTGACCGATGTTCCGCAACAAATGCATGATAGGGACCATTGCCGGCCATCGTCCCGCCAATGGCCATGACCGTCACCACCACCAGGGCGGCGGCGATGCCGACCACCCGGAACCGCACCGCCATGATCAGCAGCAACGGCATCAGAAGGAAGCCGTAGGGCAGATTCAGTTGAGAGAAGATGGCGTAGCAGGCGGCGGAAATGAGCCCCAGCAACACAACCCCCTCGGCCAGACGCGCAGGCTGGCGCAAGATGGCGAGGTGATGCCTTTGCAGCGCCAGACAGAAAGCGCCGATAACCGCAAAACCGAGGGCGTGACCGCACCACCAGATTCGGAAGCTGTCGAGAATGTCGGAGCCGACCAGGCCGTTCAGCGCCAGGGCGCTCAGAAGGGCTGACGGCAGGGGGGCAAAGGCGCAAACGCCAAGGAACCGCGCCAATCCCTCCACCGAGTTGATGCTCAAGCCGGGAACAAAGCGACGCGTCAGCACCACCGCCAGACCTATTTCCAGCAGGTTTGTCGCCGTGAACATGGCTGACAAGGCCGGCCCGTTGCCGACCAGAAGTTCGCCGGCCAGCACGCCCGCCATCACCAGGGCGCCGAAGCCCAGATCATAGGTCAGGCCACGTCCGCCGCGCAGCCAGACGCCCGCGGCCAGGCCGCCCGCCCCCCACAGGGCCGCCACCAGTCCATTCGTTCGCGCGAAACTGATCGCCAGAACCACCAGCACCGTCAGGCCGACAACAGTCAGGATCGGCGCCAGGGGCTGTCGGAAGAAGGCGGCGTTAGGGGTGAGCGACATGACGTCGCCGTCTGCATGGACGGCGTCGAAAGCGGCTTCAGTCCTGTCGAGCGCGCGGCTCATGTCCATGATCGGGTCCGGTGTACACGACTAACACCCCATTCTGCCGGACCTTCCTAAACATCCTCTGAAGTCAGAAGGCGGCGGCCAACGTCGCGTTGAACGCCCGCACCGCTGCCGCAGGGCCCTCGGGATGCTTCCAGACGCCCGCGCTGACGGCCACGAAATCGGCGCCCGCCGCCGCCAGGACGGCGGCGTTGTCGACCGTGATCCCGCCAATGGCGACACAGGGAACCTCCATCGTCTCCTGCCACGCGCTCAGATCAGTCAGTTCAGGACGATGGGTGGTTTCCTTGGTCTCGGTCGGGAAGAAGGCGCCGAAGGCGACATAGTCCGCCCCCGCTTCAGCGGCTTCCATGCCCAGATGACGGCTGTCGTGGCAGGTGGCGCCGATCATGGCGTCCGGCCCCATGATGCGCCGCGCCTCGGCCACCGGCGTATCGTCCTGGCCAACATGCACGCCGTCGCAGCCGGTGGCTTTCGCCAGATCGGGCCGGTCGTTCAGGATCACCGCCACGCCGCGGGCCTGGGCGATGGGCGCCAGTCGCGCCACGGCGGCCCTGATCTGATCGTCCGAGGCGTCCTTCAGTCTGATCTGCAATGCCGCGACCTCGCCGGCGTCCAGCGCCTGCTCCAGCAGACCGGCGAAGGCCTCCAGATCGGCGAGGGCCGGCGGCGTGATCAGATACAACTGGCAGGGCGGGCGGGGCGTGAGAGCAGGTTGACGGGCCATGGCCTCGCCCTGCCCGTCCTCGCGCCGCGCGTCAATGTCGCAGCCCTGTGCGAACGATTTGCACTCGCCTTAAGAAATGCTATAGCGAGCCATTCTCAGTAACTGCCTCGGGGCTTGCCGCCTTGTACGTCTGCAACTGTAACGGCCTTCGCCAGCGTGACGTCGCCCAAGCCATCGAGGCGGGCGCCACCCGCCCGCGTGAGATTTTCGCATCCAATCAATGCACTGCCCAGTGCGCGAAATGCGTCTGCGAAATGCGTCAGATGATCCAGGACACCCAGCAGGCCTTCGCGCTCGCCGCTGAGTAGTCGGCGCAGCTGACAGCGAAATTCACTCGCACTATCAATGTATTGATAAATACTCGCAAATGAACCACGCGGCCTTTGCCGTGGTAAAAGCCTTCGCATCCGGCAGCGTTTGAGTCTGGAGCGCCGCTCCGGCCTCCCTTCGCCGCCCATGACGAAAGGCGACGACCATGAAGGGCGATCCGGCGATCATCCGCACCCTCAACGCAGTTCTGACCAATGAACTGACGGCGGTGAACCAGTACTTCCTGCACGCCCGCATGTTCGAAAGCTGGGGCCTCAGCCACCTCGGCAACGTGATCTACGAAGAATCGATCGGCGAAATGAAGCACGCCGACATGCTGATCAAGCGCATCCTCTTCCTCGACGGCCTGCCCAACCTGCAAGACCTGCACAAGCTCAAGGTCGGCGAGGAGCCGATCGAATGCCTGGGCGCTGACCTGCAACTGGAAATCGACAGCCGCGCCACCACCGCCGCCGCCGTGACCCAGTGCGAGGAAGCTCGCGACTACGTCAGCCGCGACCTGCTGATGAAGATCCTGGCCGATACCGAAGAGCACATCGACTTCCTGGAAAACCAGCACAAGCTGATCGAGCTTCTGGGCGCCCAGAACTATCTTCAGTCGGCCATGAGCGAGATCAAGACCGACGGCGCCGCCACCGGCAACTGATCGCTTTCAGCGCCATCATCAAGGAAGGGGGCGGTCGAGGTTCGGCCGCCCCCTTTTTCTTGGCCTAGAGCACCTCGCGCCGCGCCAGGTGCGCCACGGCCAGGATCAGCACGATCAGGCCCAGGCCGCCGCCCAGGCCCAGCGCCGTCTGCACACGCCAGGCTTCCGTCGCCAACATATTGACCGGCATCTGCCACGGCATGAAGACGCCCTGCTTGGCCGACGCCGCCACCACGGCGAAGAAGGTCCCGCCGATTCCCAGCGCCAGCGCGGGCACGAAACTGGCGAAGCGCATCGCCGTCCAGAACTGGATCGCAATCATCAACAGCCCGGCCGCGAACATAGTCGCCAGTTGCCCGGCGTACTTCCCGGCCGCAAACACGCCGGTCGGCGCCAGTTCAGGCTTGATCTGGACCCCCGCCGTCACCGCCCCCCAGGTCATCCCCATGACCAGCAGCGACATGAAGCCGACGAGGCCCAGGACACAGAGCGACTTGGCCCCGTAGAGCCTCCAGCGCGCCCGCGGCAAGGCCCGCAACTGGTCCCAGGCTCGGGGTCCATGCTCCATGTGCGCCACCAGCGCCGTCAACGCCGTCACCGTCATGGGCAACATGAAAATGGCCCACATGGCGTTAGCGTTGACCATCCACATGTCCCACGGCTGCGGCGCGTTCTGGCGCAGCAGGTTGAAGAAGACGAACAGGGCGATCAGCCCCGGCGCCGCCAGGGCCAGCAACAGGGCCAGCGAGCGGTTCAGCTTGCGAACCTCGACAGACAAGACAGACAACATCACGCGGCCTCCGGCAGGGATTGGCTGTTTTCGGTCACCTGGCGGTAGAGCCCCTCCAGCGAGCGTTCGCGGGCGCCAAAGGCGAACACCCCGACCCCCTGCTCCACCAGCGCCCGATTCAGCTCTGTCGCGACAACATCGTGGTCCTGTCCGGGCCGCAGCCGCGCGATCATGCCGTCCGCGCCTTCCACCAGGGTCAGGTCCCATCGCCGCAGCACCGCCGCCGCGCGCTGGGGATCATCGACCCTTAGAAGGATTTCGCACGCCTCGGCCGCCTTCAGGGCCGCCAGTTCGCCCTCCAGCACCAGCCGTCCCTGATGGATCACCCCGACGTGTGTGGCGATCTGCTCGATCTCGCCCAGCAGGTGGCTGGACAAGAGGACGGTCGCCCCGGTCCGCCCCGGCAGACCGCGCAGAAAGCCGCGCATCTCGGCGATGCCGTCCGGGTCCAAGCCGTTGGTCGGCTCATCCAGCACCAGCACCGGCGGCGCCCCCAACATGGCCCGCGCCAGCCCCAACCTCTGCCGCATCCC
>CAYWDO010000056.1:0-2837 GCA_964456995.1 uncultured Brevundimonas sp. | reverse complement strand
TCAGCGTCGTCGTCTTGCCCGCGCCGTTGCGGCCCAGAAAGCCATAGACCGCCTGATCCGGCACGGTCATCGACACTGCATCCACCGCCGTCCGCGCGCCGAAGCGCCGCGTCAGCCCTTCCGTCTCGATCATTCCGACCATGATCGCCCTCCGTTCGTTTAACTCTTAGATAAAGTTGCGAAGCGGCGATCTTTAAGTCAAGATTAAAGATCAGTCAGATTCGGAACCGCCAGATGACCCACGATCTCGACCGCTTTCGGCGCCTGTGCGGCCAGTACCGCTGGCTGGCCGCCTTCATGGTGGCCAGCGTGGGCCTGCTGCTGACCCTCGCCCACCTGATCGCCCCGCTCGTCCAGTGGGGGCGCACCCCGACCCTGACGGGCGGGCGCGATGTCGCCGCCTCGCTGATCTGGATCGCGCCCGCCCTCTGCTACCTGTTCGGGGTCTGGTCGATCGGCGCCGGCATGGGGCAGTTGGCGCGGGGGCGACTGATCCAGCCCACCCTGGCCTCGACCCTGCGCCGCGTCGGTCTGGCGCTCGGCGTCGGCGGGGTGATCAGCGTCTTCGTCGTCACCAACCTGTTGCGCCTGATCGGCCATGCCAAGGGCGGCTATCTGCATTTCGACGTGGCGGGCATGACCCTGGGCATGATCGGCGGTGCCCTGTTTCTGCTGGGCCGGGTGGTCGATCAGGCGGGCGCCGTCCAGGCCGAGCTGGACGAGATGATCTGATGGCGGTTCGCGTCACCCTCGACGCCCTGATCGTCGCCAAGGGGATCAAGGCCCGCGACCTGGCCGCCCAGGTCGGGCTCAGCGAGACACAGCTCTCCCTGTTCCGCTCTGGCAAGGTCAAGGGGATCCGCTTTCGCACCCTGGGCCGGCTGTGCGCGGCCTTGGGCTGCCGACCAGGCGACCTGCTGGACTATGATCTGGACCCGGCCGACCTGGAGCCGCCGGACACGACCGAGCCGGACTGACGGAACCGCCCCGGCGGCGCGTCATTTGATGTCCTGATCTGTTCAGGAGCCACCATGCCCATCGAAGACGCCCTCGACACCGCCCGCGATCAGGCCGCCGACTTCCTTAACGCCGAGGGGCGGGACTGGACCCACGTCGCCCTGGGCCTGGCCCTGACGGCGGGCTTCGCCTTGGCGGCGACCACGGCGGCCTCGAAGCTGATCCGCCCCCAGCCGCGCCGCGCGCTGGCGCTCGGCGGCCAGGCCCCGATTACCGAGCGCCCACGCGGCCCCGTCAGCCTGATTCTGCCCGCCATGTTCTCGGCCACCACCCTGTCAGCTGTCCGCGTCTGGAACGCCCCCGCCCGCCCCGAGCGCCGCACCGCCATGGCGCTTTGGGTCGCGGCACAGGCCGTCAGCGCGATCTGGCTGGCCGTTCGACCAACCCGGCTGACCACACAGATTCTGGCCGCCACCTCCTCAGCCGGCTTGGCGGCGGCCTTCGCCCACGAGGCCCGCAAGCTGGACCCCGGCGCCGGCAAGCTGGCCTCGCCGATGGGCATGGGCGTTCGCCTGGCCAACCAGGCCGAGGCCGGACTGGACCGCATGACCCGCTAGATCCGCCGACCGGCGATCAGCGCCCCCATTGCCCTTTTTCCGCTGTTCCTCTACGGCTCGCCGCGATTTCGCGCGCCCGCCCACGAGCGGCCGGGCCGCCCCCAGCCCTCAGACCCCAGCGGTTTTTATGAAAATCAACGGCAACACCATCAAGCCCGGCATGGTCCTGCAACACAACGGCGGCCTCTGGGTCGTCACCAAGGCCAGCCACGTCAAGCCCGGCAAGGGCGGCGCCTTCGCCAACGTCGAGGCCAAGAACCTCGAAACCGGCAACAAGCTGAACGAACGCTTCCGTTCGGAAGACAAGGTCGAGCGCGTCACCCTAGAGCAGAAGGACTTCTCCTACCTGTTCGACAACGGCGACAGCCTGGTCTTCATGGACGACGCCACCTACGAGCAGATCGAACTGCAAAAGGACTGGGTCGGCGACGAACGCATCCCCTATCTGCAAGAGGGCATGAAGGTCGTCATCGAGATGCATGAAGACCGCCCGATCGGCCTGGAGCTGCCGGAACAGGTCACGCTGGAAGTCGCCGAGACCGAGCCCACCGTGAAGGGCCAGACCGCCTCGTCGTCCTACAAGCCGGCCAAGGCCAACAACGGCGTCCGCATCATGATCCCGCCCTACATGGGCGTGGGCGAGCGCATCGTCGTCGATACCTCGACCGGCGAATACGTCCGCCGCGCGGACTAACAAACACCGTCTTTTCCGGCCAAGGTCGGACGCTTAAGACGTATCTACAGGGGCGCGGATGGTCCGCGCCCCTTTTGCTTCTCCGTCTCTCCGGGCCGACAGGGCCTTCAAGGACAGCCGGACCAGGAGAACCCCATGGCCCTCGCCTCTGCTCTCGTTCAGGTCATCATCGGCGCCGTGCGCAAGACCGCCCGCCCCATGCTTCGCGATTTCGGCGAAGTGGCCCAGCTTCAGGTTTCGCGCAAAGGGCCCGGCGATTTCGTCACGGCCGCCGACCTGAAGGCCGAAGACACCCTCTTCGAACTGCTGATGAAGGCCCGCCCCGGCTACAGCTTCCTCGGCGAGGAACGCGGCCTGGTCGAAGGCACCGACAAGTCGCACACCTGGATCGTCGATCCGATCGACGGCACCACCAACTTCATGCACGCCATGCCCCACTTCGCCATCACGGTGGGCCTGGAGCGCAAGCACCCCGACGGCTCGTCCGAGATCGTCGCCGGCGTCACCTACAACCCCGTGATGAACGAGCTGTTCTGGGCCGAAAAGGGCAAGGGCTGCTATCTGAACGA
>CAYWDO010000055.1:3664-13533 GCA_964456995.1 uncultured Brevundimonas sp. | reverse complement strand
CATCCAGCAGGGTCAGAAGCCTTTCCTGATCCGCGAGCGATTCCGAGTGCATCAGCGGCATCAGGACGAAGGGGCGCAGGTCGGCGGCCACCTTGCGGTCATGACCCTGCGCGATCGCCGCCTTGGCGAACATCAGGGCCAGGGAATCGGTGGCGAACATATGCGCCGTGTCGCGAAAGGCGTTTCGCGGCAACTGGTCCAGCAGGATGATCAGGGCCAAGGCGCCTTCGGGCGTCTCGGTCCAGTGGTCCAGTTCGCGGCGGGCGGTCGCAAAATGGGTATCGCGGCACCGTTCGGTGAAGGCCGCGTCGAAAGCGGCGTCCTTGGCGAACCACTTCTGAGGACCGGCCTCGATCCAGAAGGCGACGACTTCGGTTGGGGAAAGGAGCTTGATCATGCCGCGGAGCTTAGTGCCCGGGCGCGCGAATGCACGGCCCCGTGATGGGGAAATCATCCAGCGATTTAAGAAAAATGGTCGGAGTGAGAGGATTCGAACCTCCGACCCCTGCGTCCCGAACGCAGTGCTCTACCAGACTGAGCCACACTCCGACATTCTTCTCGACGCGGGCCAGAGGCCGTCGTTGCGCCGAGGAGGGGGCTTATAGCCACGGGTTTCGGACCTCGCAAGCGGGGAATTTGCGCCTTCTGAAAAAGTCGCTGGTCGATGAAAATTCTTCTGTTTTCAGGTGTTGCATCCCAGAAAGCCTTGGCGTATCTCACCGCTCCTCGCAGCAACGAACTGCGGGGCGCACTGGTCCTGCTGGGGAATGGTGTAATGGTAACACAGCGGTTTTTGGTACCGTCGTTCAAGGTTCGAGTCCTTGTTCCCCAGCCATCCACCCCTTCGGGGCATGAGCACTGACCGGCTCAACTTTCCCTTCTGGTAGTAATCTGTCGCTTCAACGCGACCGACTGCTTGTCGGCGTCGTCAGGTGACGCAACTGAACTGAATCGCCAAAGACAAAGGCCGCCGGAATGCTCTGGCGGCCTTTGGTGATTCTGGCCTTTCGGCCTGCGCTGCTGAGTGGGCTTCGCGACTGCCATATCGACGCTGACAGTCGATGCTGAGACAGGAAGTGGTTGAATCAGGTTCAAGGCAGATCGTCGCGCCTGAAATCGCGTTGGAAGCCTGTCGCTGCCCTCAAGGGCGAGCTGCAGGCGCTGCATGCCATCGGTTCGGATCTGGAGCTATAGGCGGGAATATCTTGCGATATGGTCTGAGGCGGGGGCGGCAGGCCAAATCGAGGTTAGGCCGCCAGGGCACGAACCGATGCACTAATTCATAATGTATGAAGGGGGAGGCGGGGAGCGCCATCCTCTTCGCTGAAGAGAATGGCGCGAGTGACGGGACTCGAACCCGCGACCTCCGGCGTGACAGGCCGGCACTCTAACCAACTGAGCTACACCCGCGTTTCCCGCCGAGAAGCAATGCGTCCCGGCGAGGGCCGTCGTTTAGGCGGGGAGGCCGGTTACTGTCAAGCGACCTGCCTGTGGATAAGTGAATTTACCGCCAGACCTCCGTTACTTGGCTGATCATCGACCTGTCGCGGCGGCCTGTGGCGGGGCAAGCGGTCCTGAGATCCCGCCGTCCGCCGGCAGGTGTGAGGCCGTTGCGGGCGGGGGCGGGGTGTAGTGGACGCCCACGCCCGGTCCTAGCGGCAGGTCCAGCGCCACCCACGCCGCCACCATGATCAGGCCCGCGACCAGGAAGGCCCCGGCGTAGGGCAGCATGGTGGCCATCAGCGAGCCTAGGCCAAAGCGTGGGTCCCAGCGCTGGGCGAAGGTCAGGATCAGCGGGAAGTAGCTCATCAGCGGGGTGGCGATGTTGGTGACGCTGTCGCCCATGCGATAGGCGGCGGTCGTCATCTCGGGGCTGATGCCCAGCAGCATGAACATGGGCACGACGATGGGCGCCAGCGCCGACCACTTGGCCGAGGCCGAGCCGATGAACAGGTCGAAGACGCAGGAGACCAGCACCACGATGATCAGCAACAACGGTGTGGGCAGCGCCAGCTCGCGCAAGGAGGCGGCGGCGTTGACCGCCAAGATGGGGCCCAGGCCTGACCAGTTGAACATGGCCACGAAGTGAGCGGCGAAGAAGGCCAGGACGATATAGGGGGCCAGTTGGCTGATCCCCTCGCGCATCATGCGCACCAGGTCGTGGTGGGTCTTGATCGAGCCCGAACCGACGCCGAAGGCTGCGCCCGAGCCGAAGAAGGTCAGGGCGAAGAAGGCGACCAGCGAGCGATACAGAGGGTTGAAGCGCTGAGCGGGCTCGGCGTCAGCATCGACGAAGGGCGAGCCGGGCAGGAGGGTGACGAGGGTCCACAGGGCGATCATCGACAGAATGGCAAGACCCGCAAACAGCAGGCCGCGCTTCTCCATGCGCGAGAGGGGCTGCTTTTCCTCGGCGGTGGCGGGCGCGGCGGAGGTGGGAACCCATGGGCCGAGGCGCGGTTCGATAACCCTGTCGGTCAGGAACCAGACGATGGGGGTGAAGACAAAGACGACGCCGACGATGAAGAACCAGTTGCCGGCGATGCTGACGGCGTATGACGGGTCGATCAGATGGGCGGCGGGCTCGGTGATGCCCAGAATCAGCGCGTCGCTGGCGCCGGGAAACAGATTGCCCGCATATCCGCCCGAGACGGCGGCGAATCCGGCGGCCAGACCCGCCAGGGGGTGACGGCCCGCCGCAGCGAAGATGACGGCGGCCAAGGGGATGACCACCACGTAGGAGGCGTCCGAGGCGTGGTGCGACACCATGCCCGTCACCACCACGATCGGCGTCAGGATGAATCGCGGGGCGTTCAGCAAGGCGCCGCGAATGGCGGTCGAGAACATTCCGGTCCGCTCGGCGACCGAGGCGCCGTAAATAATTGTGATCACGATCCCCAAGGGCGGAAAGTCGGCCAGGGTGCGCGGCATGCCGATGAACAACCGCTCCAGATTGGCGGGCGACAACAGGCTCTCGGCCTGCAGCACGTCGCCGGTCACCGGGTTGACGGCGGACCAGCCCAGACCCGCCCCGACGAGGCTGAGCACGATCAGGCCCAGGATCAGCCACAGAAAGAGAAATACGGGATCAGGCAGGCGGTTGCCGACGCGTTCGATGGTGTTCAGCAATCGGGCTGCCAGGCTCATGCTGCGACCTTCATTTGGGCGAGATTGGGAAGACCTCATTTACGCGTATCGGCGGTGCGGCTGGCAATGTCGGGGCCTGCGGCAAAACGCGCGCGGGCCTGCGAACCGTTCTCAACAAAAAACCTTTGCCGCCATGGGTTTGAACCCCGGCGATGTTGGGTCTAAGAAGCCCCGAATCCGCCCCCACCCTCGGCGGACGAGGCAGCTCGAATGAACGCATTTCTTCTGGAATATCTCCCGATCGTCGTTTTCCTGGCGATCGCCGCCGTCCTGGGCCTGGGCTTCATGCTGGCCGCCTGGGCTTTGGCGCCGAAAAACCCCGACACTGAGAAGCTGTCGGCCTATGAGTGCGGCTTCAACGCCTTTGACGACGCGCGCATGAAGTTCGACGTCCGGTTCTATCTGGTGTCGATCCTCTTCATCATCTTCGACCTGGAAGTGGCCTTCCTGTTCCCCTGGGCGGTGTCGATGTTCGATCTGTCGACCGGCGGCATGGTCTTCGCCTTCTGGTCGATGATGGTCTTCCTCGGCGTCCTGGCCATCGGCTTTATCTACGAATGGAAGAAGGGAGCGCTGGAATGGCAATAGTCGCGCCTTCGTCGCCTCTGGCGGCGCCCCTGGTCCCCGCCGGCTCGGCTGCGCGCTCGACCGTGGAGGGCTACGATCCCAAGATCCACGACAAGTTCTTCGAGCAGGTCAACACCGAGTTGGGCGAGCAGGGCTTTCTGACGACCTCGCTGGACGACGTTATCAACTGGGCCCGCACGGGTTCGCTGATGTGGATGTCGTTCGGCCTGGCCTGCTGCGCCGTGGAGATGATCCACCTGTCGATGCCGCGCTTCGACCTGGAACGCTTCGGCACGGCGCCGCGCGGTTCGCCGCGCCAGTCGGACCTGATGATCGTCGCCGGCACCCTGACCAACAAGATGGCTCCGGCGCTGCGCAAGGTCTATGACCAGATGCCGGAACCGCGCTACGTCATCTCGATGGGCAGCTGCGCCAACGGCGGCGGCTACTATCACTACAGCTACAGCGTCGTGCGCGGCTGCGACCGGATCGTTCCTGTCGACGTCTATGTGCCGGGCTGCCCGCCCACGGCTGAGGCGCTGCTGTACGGCATCCTGCAACTGCAGAAGAAGATCCGTCGCACGGGGACCATCGAGCGATGAGCGAACTGGTGCGCGTTGCGGAGCGCGAATCCGCCCTGACCCCGCTGGGAACTGAAATGGTCGCGGCTCTCGGTGTCGAGGCCGTCGTCGCCTATGGCGAGCTGACCCTGATCGCCCCGCGCGAGAACATCGTCGAGGTCATGACGGCCTTGCGCGACCAATTCGGCTTCCAGCAGTTGATGGATGCCTGCGGCGCTGACTATCCCGACCGCGCCGAGCGGTTCGAGGTGGTCTATCACCTGCTGTCGCTGACGCGCGCCGCGCGCGTTCGCGTCAAGGTGTCGACCGATGAAGTCGCCCCGGTCCCCAGCGTGTCGTCGGTCTATCCGTCGGCCGGCTGGTTCGAGCGCGAAGCCTTCGACATGTATGGCATGATCTTCTCGGGCCATCCCGACATGCGCCGCATCCTGACCGACTATGGTTTCCAGGGGCATCCGCTGCGCAAGGACTTCCCGATGACGGGCTATGTCGAGGTCCGCTACGACGAAGAGCAGAAGCGCGTGGTCTATGAGCCGGTGAAGCTGGCCCAGGAATATCGCAACTTCGACTTCCTCTCTCCGTGGGAAGGCGCTGAGTACCCGGCCCCGGTCCTGCCGGGCGACGAGAAGGCGGGAGCCAAGTAATGGCCGACGGAACCAACAACACTCCGGCGACAGCCGCCCCCAGGGCGATCGATCCGTTCGAGGACTATGAAGACGGCCTGACCCCGCACGCGCGGGCGATGGACGACCGCAAGTTCACCATCAACTTCGGCCCGCAGCACCCGGCCGCGCACGGCGTGCTGCGTCTGGTGCTGGAGCTGGACGGCGAGCTGGTGACTCGCGTCGATCCGCATATCGGCCTGCTGCATCGCGGCACCGAGAAGCTGATGGAGGCGCGCACCTACCTTCAGAACATTCCCTACCTGGACCGGCTGGACTACGTCTCGCCGATGAACCAGGAGCACGCCTTCTGCCTGGCCATCGAGCGCCTGCTGGAGCTTGACGTGCCGTATCGCGGCCAGCTGATCCGGGTCCTGTATTCGGAAATCGGCCGCATCCTGAACCACCTGCTGAACACGACCATGCAAGCCATGGACGTGGGCGCCCTGACCCCGCCGCTGTGGGGCCATGAAGAGCGCGAGAAGCTGATGGTCTTCTACGAGCGCGCCTGCGGCGCCCGTCTGCACGCCAACTACTTCCGTCCCGGCGGCGTCCATCAGGACCTGACGCCGGAACTGATCGACGACATCGGCCGCTGGTGCGCCGAGTTCCCGGCCAAGCTGGCGGACATCGAGAGCCTGGTCACCGAGAACCGTATCTTCAAGCAGCGCAACGTCGACATCGGCGTGGTGTCCAAGGAGCAGGCCCTGGCCTGGGGCTTCTCGGGCGTCATGCTGCGCGGTTCGGACATCGCCTGGGATCTGCGCAAGGCCACGCCCTACGACTGCTATGCGGACCTCGAGTTCGACATCGCTGTCGGCAAGAACGGCGACTGCTGGGATCGTTACCTCTGCCGCATCGAAGAGATGAAGCAGTCGATCCGCATCATGGAGCAGTGCATCCACAAGCTGCGGAACTGCCCCGGCGAACCGGTTCTGGCCGAGAACAACAAGGTCACCCCGCCGCGTCGTGGCGAGATGAAGCGTTCGATGGAAGCGCTGATCCACCACTTCAAACTCTACACCGAGGGCTTCAAGACGCCCGAGGGTGAGGTCTATGCGGCTGTCGAAGCGCCCAAGGGCGAGTTCGGCGTCTATCTGGTGTCGGACGGCACCAACAAACCCTACCGCGTCAAGCTGTCTGCCCCGGGCTTCCGTCACCTGCAGGCGATGGACTGGATGAACACGGGCCACATGCTGGCGGACGTGTCGGCCATCCTCGGCTCGCTCGACATGGTGTTCGGAGAAGTGGACCGATGAGCGTTCGTCGCCTCGCCAAGGAACAGCCTGAATCTTTCGCCTTTTCAAAGGACACGAAGGCCAAGTCCGAGTGGTGGATCAAGAAATATCCTGACAGCCGCCGCCAGTCGGCGGTGATCCCGGTCCTGTGGCTGGTCCAGAAGCAGGAAGGCTGGGTCTCGGAGCCCGCTATCCGCGCCATCGGTGAACTGCTGGGCATGCCCTTCATCCGGGTGCTGGAGGTCGCGACCTTCTACACCATGTTCCAGCTGGAGCCGGTCGGCAAAGCCGCCCTTATCCAGGTCTGCGGCACCACGCCCTGCATGCTGCGCGGCGCCAATGAGCTGATGAAGGTCTGCAAGGAGAAGATCGGCGCCAAGGACGTCCTGTCCGCCGACGGCCGCTTCACCTGGCAGGAAGTCGAGTGCCTGGGCGCCTGCGCCAACGCGCCGATGGCCCAGATCAACGACTACTACTACGAAGACCTGACGCCCGAGACGATGGCCCAGATCATCGACGACTTTGCTGCCGGCAAGTCGCCGAAGCCGGGTTCGCGCGTCGGTCGTCACACCTCCGAGCCCGAGGGCGGCGCCAAGGTCCTGACGGACCCGTCGCTGTACGACGGCTCGCGCGCACAGAAGATCACGTCGCTGCCGAACTCGCAGCCGGTCGTCGAGAAGGCTCCGGCCTGATGACGAGACCGAACCTCGACAGCGATGAGGGCAGGGCGGCCTACCGGGCCGAACTGCGTCGCGTCGCCTGGCCCCTGCGTTGGGGCGGGCTGGCGTTGATCGTCGTTGCGGCGGGACTGGTGCTGGCGGTCAAGGACGGCAAGTTCGGGCTGTCGGAAGACCTGCTGCTCATCGCCTACGGCTTGCTGGCCGCCGGCTGGGCGCTGGTCGTCACCGCTATTTTCATGCGCACCCGCCACCACAAGCGCCGTCTGGCGGAAGGACTTTAAGGGCTCATGGTCGGAATCCTCGAAGACAAGGATCGCATCTTCACCAACCTCTACGGCTTCCATGACTGGGGCCTGGAGGGTGCGAAGCAGCGCGGCGCGTGGAACGCCACCAAGGACATGCTCGACCTTGGCCGTGACTGGATCATCACCAACGTCAAGAACTCGGGCCTGCGCGGACGCGGCGGCGCCGGTTTCTCGACTGGCCTGAAGTGGTCGTTCATGCCCAAGGAAGTGAAGGATCGTCCTCACTACCTGGTCATCAACGCCGACGAATCCGAGCCCGCGACCTGCAAGGACCGCGAGATCATGCGTCATGATCCGCAACTGCTGATCGAAGGCGCGCTGATCGCCTCGTTCGCGATGCAGGCTCACGCCTGCTACATCTACCTGCGCGGCGAGTACGTGCTGGAGCGCGAGCGCATGGAAGCCGCCGTCAAGCAGGCCTATGAGGCCAAGCTGATCGGCGACAACAACGTCCACGGCTGGGACTTCCACGTTTATATCCACCACGGCGCCGGGGCCTATATCTGCGGCGAAGAGACGGCTCTGCTGGAGTCGCTGGAAGGCAAGAAGGGCCAGCCGCGCCTGAAGCCGCCGTTCCCGGCCGGCGCAGGTCTGTACGGCTGCCCGACGACCGTGAACAACGTGGAATCGATCGCGGTCGTCGGCACCATCCTGCGTCGTGGCGCAGACTGGTTCGCCAGCTTCGGCCGTCCGAACAACACCGGCACCAAGCTGATGTCCCTGTCGGGGCATGTGAACACGCCCTGCGTGGTCGAAGAAGCCATGTCGATGCCGCTGCGCCAGTTGATCGAGGATCACGGCGGCGGCGTTCGTGGCGGTTGGGGCAACCTGAAGGCCATCATCCCCGGCGGGGCTTCCTGCCCGGTCATCACGCGCGATCAGGCCGAAGTCGCGCTGATGGACTTCGATTCGATGCGCGAGATGCGCTCGTCGCTGGGTACGGCTGGCGTCACCGTCATGGACGAGTCCACCGACATCGTGAAGGCGATCGCCCGCATCAGCTACTTCTTCAAGCATGAGAGCTGCGGCCAGTGCACCCCGTGCCGTGAAGGCACCGGCTGGATGTGGCGCGTGCTGGAACGCATGGCTGTCGGCGATGCTGATCCGTCGGAGATCGACCTGCTGCTCGACGTGGCCGGTCAGGTCGAAGGCCACACCATCTGCGCCCTCGGCGACGCCGCCGCCTGGCCCGTTCAGGGCCTGATCCGGCATTTCCGTCACGAGATCGAAGACCGAATTCAAACCTACCGCAGCCGCCGCGCGAACTTCGCCGGCCACGCGATCGCGGCGGAGTAATCGTATGCCTATCGCCAAGGTCAACGGCGTCGAAACCGAGTTCGAACCCGGCATGACCGTGCTGCAGGTCGCAGAGCGCGCCGGGCACGAGATCCCGCGTTTCTGCTACCATGAGCGCCTGTCCATCGCCGGCAACTGCCGGATGTGCCTGGTCGAAGTGAAGCCCGGACCGCCGAAGCCGCAGGCTTCGTGCGCTCTGCCGGCCGCTGAAGGTCAGGAGATCTTCACCGACACGCCGATGGTCAAGAAGGCCCGCGAAGGGGTGATGGAGTTCCTGCTCATCAACCACCCGCTGGACTGCCCGATCTGCGACCAGGGCGGCGAGTGCGACCTGCAGGATCAGGCTGTCGGCTATGGCCGAGACGGTTCGCGCTACGGCGAGAACAAGCGCGCGGTCGAAGAAAAGAACATGGGCCCGACGGTCAAGACGTTCATGACGCGCTGCATCCAGTGCACGCGTTGCGTTCGCTTCATCACCGAAGTGGCCGGCGTGCCGGACATCGGCATGATCTCGCGCGGCGAAGGCGCCGAGATCACGACCTATCTGGAAAAGAACATCGACAGCGAACTGTCGGGCAACGTCAACGACCTGTGCCCCGTGGGCGCGCTGACGCACCGTCCCTGGCAGTACCACTATCGTCCGTGGGAACTGAAGAAGACCGAGACCATCGACGTCATGGACGCCCTGGGCTCGAACATCCGCGCCGATGCGCGCGGGGCCGAGGTCATGCGCGTGCTGCCGCGCCTGAACGAAGGCGTCAACGAGGAGTGGCTGTCGGACAGGAGCCGCTATGCGGTCGATGGTCTGGCTCGTCAGCGTCTGGACAAGCCCTACGTCCGTGAGAACGGCAAGCTGCGCGTCGCCTCGTGGGACGAGGCGCTGAACGCGGTCGCGACCAAGATCAAGGCGGCTTCGGCTGACCGGATCGGCGTCATCGCCGGGGACCTGCAAGACGCCGAGTCGATGAAGGCCACGCTGGACCTGTTCCGCGCCCTGGGCTCGGCCAACACCGATTGCCGTCAGGACGGCGCCGCGATCGGGCAGGGGGCTCGTGAGGGCTGGCTGTTCAACTCCGGCCTGCAAGGTATTGAAAACGCTGACGCCGTTCTGATCGTCGGCGCCAATCCGCGCACCGAAGCGCCGCTGCTGAACACGCGCCTGCGCAAGATCTGGCTGAAGGGCGCCGCCGAGATCGGCGTCATCGGCGAACAGGTCGATCTCACCTATGACTACAACTATCTCGGCGCCGGTTCGAAGACGGTCGGCAAGCTGCCCAAGGCGGCCGTCGACTTCCTGACCAAGGCTGAACGCCCGGCGATCATCGTCGGCGCGGGCGCCCTGATCGGCGACACCGGCCCGGCCGTGCTGAACGCCCTGGGCGCGCTGGCCAAGAAG
>CAYWDO010000055.1:0-3564 GCA_964456995.1 uncultured Brevundimonas sp. | reverse complement strand
CTGACCAACCCGATCGCGCGCGCCAGCGAAACCATGGCCGAGCTGTCCGCCGAGCGGACTGCCCCGGTCGTTCTGGCGGCGGAGTAAATCATGGACGCTGCGACCTCCTTCTGGGCCACCCCCCTCGGCTGGACCCTCGCCACCATCGGCGGAATCCTGATCGTCACGGTCGGCATCCTGATCTCGCTCGCCTTCCTGCTGCTGGCGGACCGCAAGATCTGGGCGGGCGTGCAGATGCGCAAAGGCCCCAACGTGGTCGGCCCGTTCGGCCTGCTGCAGTCCTTCGCCGACTTCTTCAAGTTCGTGCTCAAGGAAATCGTCGTCCCGTCGGGTTCCGACAAGGTCGTCTTCCTGGCCGCGCCGCTGATCACCTTCATCCTGGCCTTCATCGCCTGGGCGGTGATCCCGTTCGCGCCGGGCTGGGTGATCTCGGACCTGAACGTCGGCATCCTCTACATCCTCGCGATCAGTTCGCTGGGCGTGTACGGCATCATCATGGGCGGCTGGGCTTCGAACTCGAAGTATCCGTTCCTGGGCTCGCTGCGTTCAGCGGCGCAGATGGTGTCCTATGAGGTCTCGATGGGCCTGGTCATCATCAACGTCATCCTGCTGGCCGGGACGATGAACCTGACCGAGATCGTGACCCAGCAGACCGGGTGGATCTGGAACTGGAACATGTTCGGCGGCGGCCTCGACACCCTGCCGACCATCGTGGTCATGATCCCGATGACCATCGTCTTCTTCATCTCGGCCCTGGCCGAGACCAACCGCCCGCCCTTCGATCTTCCTGAAGCGGAATCGGAGCTGGTGGCCGGTTATCAGGTCGAATACTCGTCGACCCCCTACCTGCTGTTCATGATTGGCGAATACGCCAACATCGTCTTCATGTGCGCCATGATCAGCCTGCTGTTCTGCGGCGGCTGGAACCCTGGCTTCCCGACTGATTTCCTCGACAGCTGGCCGACCTTCCTGGCCAACCTGTTCTACTTCCTGGTCCTGGCGAGCAAGATCGTCTTCTGGTTCTTCATGATCGCGCTGACCAAGGCCTTCGTGCCGCGGTACCGCTATGACCAACTGATGCGTCTGGGCTGGAAGATCTTCCTGCCGTCGTCGCTGATCGCCGTGGTGGTTGTGGCGGCCTGGCGCGTGTTCGCGGTGGGCGCGTGATGGGCGTTCGCGCCACATCACTGCTTGCGCTGGCTTTCGTCGCCGGTCTGTCGGCCTGCACCTTCAAGCCGATGAGCCCGGCTGCGCCTGAGAGTGCAGGGGCGCGGCTGGAACGGGTCGAGCGTGAACGTCGCGAGGATTCTGACAAGCGCGCCTATTGCCAGCGCCTGTCGCGCGACGATCCGCGCTTCGACCGCGACGACTGCAAACGGCAGGTGGGCGGATGAAGAAGGCCCTCATCATGATGATCGCCCTGGTCGCGCCCATGCTGGCGTCGGCCTGTGCGCCCTATGAGGCCGATCCGGTCTCGGTGTATCAGTGGGAACGCAAGGTCGAGCAGGTGCAGCGGCAGGACGCCGAGCGCCAGCGCCTTTGCCAGACCCTCGACAAGGAAAGCGCGCGCTATCAACGCGACTGCGCCGGAGTGAAATCGTAATGCTGACCCGTATCGTTCAGGCGGCCAAGGGCGCGATGCTGACCGACATGTTCGGCGCCGTCGGCCTGTCGATGAAGTACATGATGAAGCCGAAGGCGACGGTGAACTATCCGTTCGAGCGCAACCCGCAGTCGCCGCGCTTCCGGGGCGAGCACGCGCTGCGCCGCTATCCGAACGGTGAAGAACGCTGCATCGCCTGCAAGCTGTGCGAAGCCATCTGCCCGGCCCAGGCCATCACCATCGAGGCCGAACCGCGCGCCGACGGCAGCCGCCGCACGACGCGCTACGACATCGACATGGTCAAATGCATCTACTGCGGTCTGTGCCAGGAGGCCTGCCCGGTGGACGCCATCGTCGAGGGGCCGAACAGTGAGTTCGCCACCGAGACGCGCGAAGAACTGCTCTATGACAAGGCCCGCTTGCTGGACAATGGCGACCGCTGGGAACGGCTGATCGCGAAGAATCTGGAACTCGACGCCCCGTATCGCTAAACCGAGCCGCGATTCCGTCATGGGATCGCTGCGCAAGACTTTGAAGGGGGCTTTGTCCCACCCATGCTGCAAGGCATAGCGTTTTATCTTCTGGCGACGGTCGCCGTGGTTTCAGGCCTTCTGGTCGTGACCGCGCGAAATCCCGTGCACTCCGTCCTGTGGCTGATCCTCAGCTTCTTCTCGGCCGCTGGCCTCTTTGTCCTGTTGGGCGCTGAGTTCCTGGCGATGCTGCTGGTGGTCGTCTACGTCGGCGCCGTCGCGGTGCTGTTCCTGTTCGTGGTCATGATGCTGGACGTCGATTTCGTCCGCCTCCGCGAAGGCTACGCCCGCTACCTGCCGCTGGCGGGGATCGTCGCCGGCGTCTTGCTGGCCGAGATGATCATGGTGTCGATCACCGTGGTTCAGGGCGGGGCGGCCAAGGCCGCGCTGGCTCCGGCTGTGGCCGGGCCTGACGTCTCGAACGTCGAGACGATCGGCCGGGTGCTCTACACCGACTACGTCTACTTCTTCCAGGCTGCGGGCATTGTGCTGCTGATCGCCATGATCGGCGCCATCGTCCTGACCCTGCGTCATCGCCCCAACGTGCGTCGTCAGGATCTGGCCAGCCAGGCCAACCGCGAACGCGCCAAGTCGGTCGAGGTCAAGACCGCGCCGACCGGGCAGGGCGTCACCCCCGAGGAGCTTCTGTGATGGACATCTCGCTCCAGCACTATCTGGCGGTCGCCGCCATGCTGTTCACCATCGGGGTGTTCGGCATCTTCGTGAACCGCAAGAACGTCATCATCATCCTGATGTCGATCGAGCTGATCCTGCTCGCGGTGAACATCAACTTCGTCGCCTTCTCGACCTACCTCAACGACGTGTCGGGCCAGCTGATGGCCATGTTCGTCCTGACCGTGGCCGCCGCCGAGGCCGCTGTCGGCCTGGCGATCCTGGTGACCTTCTTCCGTAACCGCGGCGACATCGCAGTCGACGACGCCTCCGTGATGAAGGGCTGACCGGACCGTGACTATCCAGACTCTCGTTGTTCTAGGCGTCTTCGCCCCTCTGCTGGGGGCCATGATCGCCGGCTTCTTCGGACGCCGGATCGGCAACGTCGCCTCGCAAGCGGTGACGACCGGCCTGCTGTTCTTCGCCTGCGCCGTCTCCTGGACGGTGTTCAGCGCCTGGACCTGGGGCGGGCTCGAAGCCTTCACCGTCAAGATCGCGCCCTTCATCCACGTTGGCGACTTCCAGTCGAACTGGGCGATCCGCGTGGACGCCATGTCGGCCACCATGCTGATCGTGGTGACGTCGGTGTCGTCGCTGGTTCACCTCTATTCCTGGGGCTATATGGCCGAGGACGACAGCCGGCCGCGTTTCTTCGCCTATCTGTCGCTGTTCACCTTCATGATGCTGGCGCTGGTGACGGCCGCCGACTTCCTGCAGATGTTCTTCGGCTGGGAAGGCGTGGGTCTGGCCTCCTATCTG
>CAYWDO010000054.1:0-13713 GCA_964456995.1 uncultured Brevundimonas sp. | reverse complement strand
TGTTGGCGTCGATGTACGCGGCGATCGGGGATGGAAGTTCCAGTGACATTGTTTCGGCCCTGCTTGCAGCGGTGGCAGCCAGGATGGCTGCAGTGCACCTGCCAACCAAGGTAGTGGTGGACATCTGAAGCGATAATCAGGACTATTGGGGACAACTCATCACGAAAATCAGGACAATGGCGCGCAGCACTCTGAACGAACTGGAGGCTGTTCTGACGGTCGCGCGCCTTGGGAAGTTCCGCACGGCTGCGCTCGACCTCGGGATCTCGACGACAGCGCTCAGCAATGCGATCGGAAAGCTGGAGCGGACGCTTGGGGTGAGGCTGTTCAACCGCACGACACGAAGCGTCTCCCTGACGGAGGCGGGCCAGCAGTTCGTCGCGCAGGTCGCTCCCGCGATGCGGGACATCCACGCGGCGATGGACATCGCCCGAGGTCAGCAGGCCACGCCTTCGGGCACGCTGCGCATCAACGCATTCCCGACAGCGGCGCGAGAGATATTCTCCTGGCTTGTCCTGCCCTTTCTGCAAGAGCACCCACAGGTGCACATCGACATCGTCACCGAGGGCCGTCTGGTGGACATCGTCGCGGGCGGCTTCGACTTCGGCGTGCGGGGCGCCGACCAGGTGCCCGTCGATATGATCGCCCTTCCCTTGGGATTAGCGCGGCGCAATGTCGTGGTGGGATCGCCGACCTACCTCAAGGCGCGGGGCACGCCCGTGACGCCGCAGGATCTGGCCGACCATTCCTGTCTCCGCGTCCGACTTCCAAATGGCGCGATCCACCGCTGGCCGTTTGAGAAAGAGGGACGGTCCCTCCATATCGATGTCGAAGGGGCCATGACCCTGGACGAGGCGAGTCTGGCGCGCACTGCGGTGCTTGCGTCCGTAGGTTTGACGTTGGCGATGGAGTCTGACGTTCGGGACGACATCGATGCGGGTCGTCTGGTTCGCGTGCTTGAAGACTGGACCCCGACCCTGTCTCCGCTAAGCCTCTATTATCCGAGCCGGCGAAACCCGACGGCAGCATTCAGGGCTTTCGTCGACTTCGCGCGGAGACGTAGTGGGAGTGAGCGCGTTGCGGTCGCCAGTTGAGTCGACCGGCGGAACCTGAATGTGGCGCCCTTTTCGTAGGGCAGTCGATCCTCAGGCCAAGGCGAAGGTCGGGGGCGGCAGGGTCAGTCGGGTGTCCCGGACGGCGTGTTCGCCGAAGAACTTGACCAGCAGGGTCTGGACCTCCGGGTGAGCCTCGAAGACGTTGTGACCGGCGTTGTCGACCAGAACCTGGGCCTTGTTCTGGAACTGGGCGATGACCTCGGCCTGTTCCTCCAGCGGGGTGCGGCCGTCGAGAGAGCCGGCGACCAGAAGGGCCGGGGTCTCGATGCGGATCGGCTGACGGAAGTCGTCGCCCAGATCGACGCCGGGAATGGCGCCCCGCAGATGCGGCATGGGCAGGTTGAAGGCGTCGCCCAGAACGGCCGTCGTCGCCTCTTTCTCGATCAGCGCCAGGCGGGCGGGCGAAACGCCGGACGCCAGGTCCATCGCTTCCGGCATGCCGGAGATGTTGAAGTAGCGGTGAGGCGGCGGGAAGAGAGGCGTCAGGACATCGGTCTTCCCGGCGTCCAGCGCCAGGTAGATTTTCGGCAGCATGGACAGTTGCGGTGGATTGGCGACGAGGGCGGAGGCCAGGAGCTGGACCCCGAAACCACCCATCTTGACGTCGACGGGGCCGTTTTCACCGGCGAAGGTCAGCGTGGCCGGATCGGCCTCTAGCCGCTCATGCACGCGGCGCATCAGGGCCGGCATGTTCGGGATCGCCGCGCGGACGGCCGGGTCGGCGCCCATCAGATGATCGACGCGGTCCAGGAACATGTCGATGTGGGCGGGCCGCTTGATGGTCTGATCCTGACCTTCGAGGCTGGCCAGGGCGACGCGGCCGATTGAGTTGGGATGTCGTTTCAGCACCGACAGAGCCAGATGCGTGCCGTAGCTGATGCCCCACAGGTTGACCTTTTCCACGCCCAGATGGCGGCGCAGGTCCTCGATGTCGTCAGCGTTCTGTTCGGTGTTGTAGCCGGTCATGGCGATGCCGGCGCGGCTCCAGTCGATCCAGGCCTTCTGCATCTCTTCGCGATACCAGGCGGTGACGCCGGCATGGGTCATGGCGGGGTAGGGCGTGGTGGCGGCGCGATCAGGAATGCTGGCCGACAGGCCTGTGCCGCGTTGATCGAAGGCGATGACGTCGGCCACTTCTCTCAGGGCCATGAAGATCGGGAAGCGCGGGCCCATCGCGGTGCGCACGCCGGAACCGCCGGGGCCGCCGGCCAGATAGACGATGGGCGGGCCAGGGTTTTTCGCGGTCGAGGCGAAGCGCACATAGCCGAGGCGGATACGACGCGAGCCGGGGATGCGGCGGTCCTCGGGGACCTCGAAGAAGCCGCGTTCGGCGTCGACTTCCTGGCCGTCGCCGGACGTGTAGCGGAAGGGTCCGGCCTGGGGCTGAGCCGCCTGAGCGCGGGCGGCGCTGGACAGGAACGCCATGCCAGGAACGGTGAGGCCGGCGGCGGCGATTACGGAGCGGCGGTTCAGGAATGTGTGGGTCATGACGACGGTTGAAGCAGGGTTTTCGACCGTGTGGGGCGCGCTTCGGCGAACGGCGCCCCTGGTTCGGTGAACGGCAGCGCTTTCCGGTGAATGGCGATAGGGTCGCCGTCATGTGGCGGATTCTTTTCATCGCGATTCTCATGATGTCGCTCCCGAAGACGCTGCGGGCGCAGGAACCGGAATGGCAGGTCTGTCGCGCCGAAGCGGGAGCGGCGGCGCCTGTGCTGCACGACTGTCGCCCGGCGGGGGATGTGATCGACCCGCAAGGGCGAGAGCTTTGGCTTCGCTCGGTCGTGCAGCGCCCGCAGGGCGACGATCCTGTCGCGCTCTATGTCGTCGGCGTCGCTTCGTCCGAGGCCTGGCTCAACGGGCAGAAGCTGGGCGAGAATGGCCGACCGGGCGCGTCGTCCGCTATGGAAAGGCCTGGCCGTTATGAAGCGACCTTGCCGATCCCCGAACGGATGTGGCGCGCGGCGGACAATGTCGTCGTCGTCCGTATGTCGTCCTTCCATGGTCTGGTGCGTCTGGACGGGCCCATCGCGGCCATCATGGTGGCGCCCTATCCCTGGCCCTCGCGCACGGTTCCCCTGGCGATCGCCTTCATCGCCGCGGGCGCCCTGTTTGCCGCAGCCTTCGGTTTTGGCGTCATCTACAGCCTGCGACGTACAGGCTCGAGCCTGGCGTTGGCGGCCATGGGCGGCGTCGCGGGCTTGCAGGCGGTTCTGGAAAGCCTGCGGGCGCTGGCGCCGTATGCCTATCCCGTTCATGGCTTGCGGCTGGTGGGCATCTGGGTTCTGACCGCCGCCTTCGCGGTTCTGCTGGTGTCCTACGTCGTGTCGCGTTTTTGGCCCCAAGCGCGACGTCCGCTGATTGCCCTGGCATTGGCGGCGGTTGCCGCGACCTGGCTCGCTCCCGGTTTTGATCTGAAGACTGTCTTGGCTCTTATGGTCGGTCTGGTGCTTTCTGCTGGAGTGGCCGCCGTCGCCGTGCATCGCCGGATCCCCGGTGCGCGTCTGCCCCTGGCCTATCTTGTCGCCTTCATCGCGATCGGGGGGCTCTTTCCCAACTGGCTTGTCGACCTGTCCTATTTCCTGTTCGCCCTCGGCCTGGTTCTTCCCCTCCTGATGGCCGAAGTGGTGCGGCTGGGCCGCGACGATCAGGAGCGGGAGGTGGTGCTGACCCGCGCCGCCGCGCGTCCGAACTGTCTGACGGTGGCCTCGTCGCGCGGGGTCGAGCGGGTGCCGCTGGGCGACATCGTGGCCGTGGTAGGGGCGGACGACTATGTCGAGTTGCGACTGACGAACGGACGGCGTTTGCTGCACGCCGCCCGTCTTGATCGGCTTGAGCAGGAACTTTCCGCGAGCTTCTTGCGGGTCCACCGCTCGGTGATCGCCAACCTGGATCATGTCCGTGGCTTCGAACGCGATGGCGGCCGGGGCCGGTTGCTGATGGATGAAGGCGCGCCCTTGCCCATCAGTCGAAACCGTCTTCCGACCGTTCGTGACGCACTCGATGAGCACGGACCGTTCAATCGACCGGGCGCTGACCCAGGCGGTTGAGCGTCCGCTTCACGTGACGACTTCGCGCGCGCCGTTGTTCTTCTGACTGATCCATCTCTACGGCCTGCACCTGCTCAATCGGGCGGCGTCGGTGGAGTTCGGCGCCAGCCCGGGGGATGTTCTCGGTCTGCCCGACGAGGCCTGGATCTGGCTGCTGGCGCTCGGGGTCGCGGCGTGCATTTGGTTCGGCTGTCGCTGGTTCGCAGGGCTAAAACGCCGCAGCCTCACTGGTGGATGAGATGCCTCTGAGGGTCGCCACTCCAGGGCTTTCTCGGCTAAGGTTTGGATTACGGTTCGTAAATGAGCGCGTTTCCATCTCGAATGGCGCCGCCGAGAAGGTTGATCCTTGCTGCTGCTACTGCTTGCCTTGCTGCCCTTGATCGGCGCAATCGCGCCCGCCCTGGCCATTCGGGCCGGGCGTAATGCCGCCGCGCTGGCCGCAGGCGCGGTGACGCTGGCCGCCCTGGTCATCCTGGGCGCGCTGGCTCCGGCGGTGATGGCGGGGGAGATGGTGCAGGTCCAGATCGACTGGATTCCCCTGCTTGGGCTGAACCTCAACCTTTTCCTGGATGGGTTGGGCCTGATGTTCGCCGGGATGATTCTGGGCATCGGCCTGCTGATCATCGTCTATGCCCGCTTCTATCTGGCCAAGGCCGATCCGATGGGGCGGTTCTTCGTCTATCTGTTGCTGTTTCAGGGCGCGATGCTGGGCATTGTCCTGTCCGACAACGTCCTGCTTCTGCTGATCTTCTGGGAGATGACCAGCCTTTCGTCCTTCCTGCTGATCGGCTTCTGGCGACACCTTCCCGAGGGACGTCAAGGCGCGCGAATGGCTCTGGCCGTCACGGGGGCGGGTGGGTTGTCGTTGATCGCAGGGCTGCTGATCCTCGGCGATATCGCAGGTTCCTATGATCTGACGGTGATCCTTCAGAACCGTGAAGCGATCCAGGCTTCGCCGCTCTATCTGCCGGCCCTGCTGCTGATCCTGGGGGGGTGTTTCACCAAGTCCGCCCAGTTCCCGTTCCATTTCTGGCTGCCGCACGCCATGGCCGCGCCGACGCCCGTCAGCGCCTATCTTCATTCTGCGACCATGGTGAAGGCCGGAATATTCATGCTGGCGCGGCTGTGGCCCGTGTTGGCGGGCACCGAGGCCTGGTTCTATCTGGTCGCCACCACCGGTCTTGTGACCATGGTGTTCGCCGCGATCGTGGCCCTGTTCAAGGACGACCTGAAGGGACTGCTGGCCTATTCCACCATCAGCCACCTGGGCTTCCTGACCATGCTGTTCGGCTTTGGCACGCCTATGGCCGCTGTCGTCGGCGTCTTTCACATCATCAATCACGCCACGTTCAAGGCGGCGCTGTTCATGAACGCCGGAATCGTCGATCACGAGACGGGAACGCGCGATATCAAGCGACTGGGCGGGCTGGTGACGCTGATGCCGATCGCGGCGACGCTGGCCGTGGTCGCAGGGCTGTCGATGGCGGGCGTGCCCCCGTTGAACGGCTTCATTTCCAAGGAAATGATGCTGGAGGAGGCCTGGCACACCGTCTGGTGGAGCCAGCCCTGGCTGGTTCCCGCCCTGGCGACACTGGGGGCGACCTTCTCCGTGGCCTATTCGTTCCGCTATATCGTCCATGTCTATTTCGGAAAGAAGCGCGACGACTATCCCAGACCGCCCCATGATCCGGGCGTCGGGCTGTGGGGGCCGCCGGCGGTTCTGGTCGCTCTTGTCGTTGCGATCGGTCTGTTTCCGGCCGTCGTCGCCGGGCCGCTGGTCGAACAGGTGGCGCGCGCCGTCATCGGCGGGGACACGCCCTATTATTCGTTGTCGCTATGGCATGGCGTGACGCCGGCCCTGTTCATGAGCATCACCGCCATCGGGCTGGGCCTGGCGTTGCTGAGCGCTCATCGGCAGATCGCATCTTTCTGGCATGGCCTGACCTTGCCCGACGCCAAGGTCCTGTTTGATCAGATCGTCGCCGGGACGACGCGGGTTGCGGTCACCTTCACGACCCTGACCCAGAACGGCTCGCTGGAACGCTATATCGCGATGTTCATCGGCGCCGCCGTGGTTGTCGGCTTCGCGGGCTTTCTCGGGTTCGCCTTCGTCGCCGGGGATCGGGCGACGACGGCGGCGTCGCCGATGGCCATTGTCGGGTGGGTCGCCCTGATTACGGCCACCGTCCTGGTGCTGATCAACCACCGGGCGCGATACCTGTCGCTGATCTATATCGGCATCGTGGGGCTGGTGATCTCGATGGGCTTCATTCACCTGTCCGCGCCGGATCTCGCTCTGACGCAGATTTCGGTCGAGGTGGTCACCATCCTGCTGATGCTGCTGGCTCTCAATCTGCTGCCCAAGACCAGCCCGCGCGAGAGCGGTCTGCCCCGCCGTCTTCGCGATGGCGGACTGGCTATTCTGGCGGGTCTGGGCGTCGGCGGAGCGGCCTGGGCGGTCATGACCCGTCCACTGGACAGCATCTCCGGCTATTTCTGGGAAAACGCCTATTCGGGCGGCGGCGGCACCAATGTCGTCAACGTCATCCTGGTGGACTTTCGCGGCTTCGACACCTTCGGCGAGATCATTGTCCTGGGCATAGCGGCGCTCGCCATCTTCTCCCTGTTGGAGACCGTCGGCACGGGAGCCAGCGGACGCCGGATTCTGGCCTGGCAGCCCGATACGCCGCGCTCGCCCGAGCATCACCCGATGATGCTGGTGGTCGCCACTCGCCTGCTGCTGCCTCTGGCGGTGATGGTCGGCCTCTATATCTTCCTGAGAGGGCACAATCAGCCGGGCGGCGGGTTCATCGCCGGCCTGGTCATCTCCATCGCCATTTTGATGCAGTATATGGCCTCGGGCTATCAATTTGCGGCGCAGCGTCTGCGGGCGGACCACCACACCTTGATCGGCCTGGGCGTCCTGATTGCAGCGGCGACGGGCCTGGGGTCCCTAGTGTTCGGCGCGCCTTTCATGACCACGGCGTTCGATTACTTCAGCCTTCCCGTGATCGGAACGTTTGAACTGGCCACCGCCATGCTGTTCGACGTCGGGGTGGCGCTGACCGTTATCGGCGCCGTGGTCCTGGCCCTGGCGCAACTTTCCCAGGTCGCCCAGAGCGCCGAGAAACAGGAGGTCGTCGCGACCGATGAGGCCATGGATGTCGATCCGTCCCGCACGGAGGGACAGGCCGCTTCAGGGGAGAGGGGCCAATGATCAGCCTGGAGTTTCTGGTCGCGTCCGCCATCGCGGTTCTGACGGCCGCAGGGGTCTATCTCGTCCTGCGGCGCAGGACCTTTCCTGTCGTGCTGGGGGTGGCCTTCCTGTCCTACGCCATCAACGTCTTTCTGTTCGCCATGGGACGCCTGTTGATTGACCGGCCGCCCCTTTACGACAAGGCCGCGCAAGGCCACACCGACCCTCTGCCTCAGGCCCTCGTCTTGACCGCGATCGTCATTTCGTTCGGCATGACCGCCTTGGTCGTTGTGCTGGCCCTGCGCAGCTATCTGGAGACGGGCGGAGACCGGGTCGACGGCACGTCGGACGCGGAGGGCGAACCATGAGCCTGATCGTATCCTACTGGGTCGTCGCCAGCCTGATCCTGCCTGCCGTTACAGGGGCCGCTATCGTGCTGTTCCTGCGTCATCACCTGACCCTGTCACGGCTGGCCTCGATCGGATCGTGCCTGACGCTGGTTGCGGTGGCGGGCGTCCTGGTGGTCGAAGCCGGCGACGGCCTCATTCAAAGCTATGCGATGGGCAACTGGCGGGCGCCCTTCGGGATCGTGCTGGTGCTGGATCGCCTGGCGGCGATGATGTTGCTGCTGACCGCCGTCCTCGCCCTGATCGTTCTCGTCTATGCGATCAGCACCGGGACGGATCGCAAGGGGTGGCATTTTCACCCGCTGTTTCAGTTTCAGTTACTGGGCCTGAACGGGGCCTTTCTGACGGGCGACCTGTTCAACCTGTTCGTCTTTTTCGAGGTGCTGCTGATCGCCTCCTACGGCCTGATGCTGCACGGCCAGGGCGGCGAACGGTTCAAGGCCGGCGTTCAGTACGTGATTATCAATCTGGTCGGATCGACTCTGTTTTTGGTCGGGGTCGGGCTTCTTTACGGCGTGACCGGCACCCTCAACATGGCCGATCTCGCACTCCGGGTCGCGGTCGCGTCGCCGGGAGACCAGGGCCTGATCGCGGCTGCGGGCCTGTTGCTGACCACGGTCTTCGCGCTGAAGGCCGCCGTGGTCCCCCTGCATTTCTGGCTGCCGGGAACCTATGCCGCGACGACGGGAACGGTGGCCGCCTTGTTCGCCATCATGACCAAGGTCGGCGCCTATTCCATCATTCGCACCAGCACCCTCATCTTTGGAGCGGAGGCGGGTGATCTCGCCTTTGTGGCCGCGCCCTGGCTGCTGCCGGCCGCGCTCCTCACTATCGGCATCGGCTTTATCGGACTGTTTGCCGCCCGAGGTCTGCGGGACCTGGCGGCCTGGGCCGTGGTGGGATCAATGGGCACGCTGCTGTGCGCCGTGTCCGTCTTTACCGTTCCGTCGATGGGCCCGGCCCTCTACTACATTCTGCATTCAACATTGGCTGGGGCTGCGCTCTTCCTGGTGGCCGATCTGATCGCCCAGAGGCGCGCCGACCATGGCGACGCCATCACCCTGGCCCCCCGTTTTCGTCAGATAGAAGTCCTGTCGGCGCTCTTCTTTCTGGCCGCCATCGCCGCAGTCGGCCTGCCGCCCCTGTCGGGGTTTGTCGGCAAGCTTCTGATGCTGGACGGCGTTCGTGCTTCGCCGCACGCCTTATGGATATGGGGGGCGATCCTGACGACGACTGTTCTCGGCGTTCTGGCGTTTGCGCGCGCCGGCAGCATGATCTTCTGGAAGAGTGCGTCGGTCGAAGGTGAAATCCCGTTGCGATCCCTGCGCGGCCGACGCGGCGGCGTGGGCGCGGCGGCGGCCCTTGTGCTGGTGCTCGCGGGACTGACCGTGCTGGCCGGGCCGGTGACGGCCTATACGGCGGCGGCCGCCCAGCAGTTGTTCGCGCCGGACCAATACATCGAAGCCGTCCTTGGTCCGCACTCTGGAGGTCGCCGATGATCCGCCGCCTTCTGCCCCACCCGGCCCTGAGCGTCATGCTGGCCGTCGTCTGGATGTTGCTCGTCAACGAACTGACCTTCGGGGCGCTATTTCTGGCTGTCGTGTTCGGCGGGCTAACGCCGCTGGTCACCAGTCGTTTCTGGCCTGACCGGCCCGCTGTCCGATTTGGGCCGGACATGGCCGGCTACCTTGGCATCGTCCTGTTCGACATCCTGATCGCCAACTTCCAGGTCGCGTGGCTGATCGTGACCCGTCGCAACCGGGATTTACGCTCTCAGTGGCTCGTGATTCCGCTGGAGCTTCGTTCGCCTGAGGCCATTACGGCCCTTGCCGGCACCATCAGCCTGACGCCGGGCACCGTCTCCAGTGATATCTCCAGCTGCGGTCGCGCCCTACTGGTCCACGCCATTGATGTCGCCGACCCCGAGGCTGAAGTCGCTCGCATCAAACGCCGCTATGAGGCCCGTCTTCTGAAGGTGTTCGCATGACCGGAACCATCCTGCCCGTCGCTCTGGGCTTCGCCTTTGTCTGCGTCAGTCTGTCGATCCTGCTGAACCTGTTCCGGTTGTGGCGCGGGCCGTTGTCGGCGGACCGTATCCTTGCGGTCGACACCCTGACGATCAACGCCATCGCCATGATCGTTCTGTTCGGGATCGCCTATGCGACCGCAGCCTATTTCGAGGCGGCGCTTCTGTTGGCCATGGTCGGTTTTGTCGGCACGGTCGCCTATTGCAAGTTCCTGCTGCGAGGAGACATCGTCGAATGAGCCTGATCGCAGAAATCGCCGTCTCGCTTCTGTTGATCATCGGCGGCGTTTTTGTCCTGGTCGGTTCCTGGGGACTGGCCAAGCTGCCGTCGGTGATGACTCGCCTGCATGGGCCGACCAAGGCCACGACCCTGGGGGTCGGCGCCTGCCTCATCGCGTCGATGATCTATTTTCCGGTGTTCGGCGGGGCCTATTCGGCCCACGAACTGCTGATCACCCTGTTCCTGTTTCTGACCGCGCCAGTGTCGGCCAACATGATCGCCAAGGCGCATATTCATCGCCAGGGTCGGGGCATAGACGCCAACCCCTCCGACCACATCGTCGATGGCTTGCCGCCGCCGCCAGGGACCTCGGACTGGGCGACCTTCGTCGGCGCCGACAAGGGGGATGTTGCGACAAGCGAAGGCAGGGGCGGGGAAACGCGGCCTTAGTCGCCGCAGCCATCTAACCGTGTGCTCAGGATCGATCAGCGGCCGGCGAGTCGAGTCGCCGGCCGCGACGTGGTGTCAGAACCGGAAGGTCTGGCCGTTGGCGAAGGTCTCCCAGCTTTCGCGGGTCTTGAAGTCCAGGCCGCCGTCCCAGGCGGAGCCCATGTAGTAGGTGAAGGGCCGGCCCGGCGTAACGCGGACCAGGATCAGATAGTTGTCTGCGTCCTCGGCGAAGCCTTCGACGAGGGCGGGGTCCACCGCGATAGCGATGCCGATGGAGCCATGCTCGGGGTTGGCGGGCTCCCAGAACATCAGGCGGCCGTTGGCGGCGTCGCGGGTGACGGCGCCGGCGCCGGCGGCGGTGCGGCGCTTGGAGATGCCGATGCCGACGATCAGGGGCTCGGTCGTGTCCGAGTTCAGGGTTGAGGTCATGCGGGTGAAGTTCGAACCCAGCGGCAGGGAGAAGTCGCGCGTCTCCCAGACCTTGCGGGCCACATCGACGGGCCAGGGGCGGTAGTCGACGCTGAAGCGGGCCTCGTCGCCCCCGGTTTCCTCGATGCGGTAGGTCGAGAAGTTGCGGCTGGTCCACAGCTTGTTCTCGAACCAGATCCCCAGACCGCCCGAGCCGCGTCCGCGCCCGACGTCGTAGTAGTCCAGCCCCTCGCCGCGATCGACGTGGTAGTTGGGGAAGCGCAGCTGGCGGTCCATGTAGGGGTAGCGGACGCGCTTGGCCCAGACGTCGATGCCTGAGCCCGACGGCGCCTCGCGCGCCTCCAGCGCCGGGCCGTAGATTCGGTGGGCGACACGGTCGTTCTCCCACAACAGATCGTCCAGACGGTCGGGGGCGAAGCGGACCACGGCGCGCGGCTGCTGCTGGTCGGCGGGCGGCGGCGTCAGGCGTTCGACCTCGGCGGGGCGGCCCAGGGCGGTAGGGTCATAGGAGAGGGCGCGGGTGGCGTGCATCTCTTCGGCGCGGCGCCTGATCTCGGCCTCGCCGACGACGGTGACGGGGGCGGGGGGCGTCGGCGTGGTGGCGGCGATGACCTCGGGCGTGTCGCGGGCGGGCTCGGCCAGGGGCAGGGTCTTTTGCGGGCCGTTCAGATCGGCGACCTCCAGCCCGGCCAGCAGATAGGTTCCGGTGGTGTAGAGGCCGACCTCGTTCGGATCGGTCGCCACGGGCATGTCGCCGGTCTTCTGCGTCGCGCCGATCAGGCCGCTGGGCAGGACGTGGCGGTTCAGCGCGGCCCAACCCTTGAGCACGGCGGGCTCATAGGTCGCGCGGTCCAGCAGGCCGTGGTTGACGCCCCAGGCCATGGCGTAGACGTAGAAGACCGAGCCCGAGGTTTCGGCCTGCGGATAAAGCTCGGGCGCCAGCAGGCTGGCGCGCCACAGGCCGTCGTCCTGCTGCAACTCGCGGATGCGCCCCGCCATGGCCTGGAAGATGTCGACGTAGTCCTGACGACCCTCGAAGTCGGCGGGCATGGCCTCCAGCGTGCGGGCCAGACCGCCCATGACCCAGCCGTTGGCGCGGCTCCAGTAGATGGGCTGGCCGTTGGCCTCCGTGCGGCCCTTGAAGCGCTGGTCGCGCAGGAAGAGGCGCTGCTCGGGCACCCACAGGCGGTCGATGGTGCGGCGGAACTCCTTGTCCATGGCGCGGATGTATTTGGGATCGCCGGTCACGGCCGACATGCGCGCCAGCACCGGCGGGGCCATGTAGAGGGCGTCGGCCCACCACCAGATCGAGGCCTCGGTCTCGGCCGTGCGGTTCAGGTGCGGCACCATGTAGTCCAGCCGCTGGCGCAGGGGCATCAGCACGCCGTCCTGGCCGCGGCGCGAATAGAGTTCAATGTAGAGGTCGCCGATGGTCTGGTCGTCGGCGTTCAGCATGGTCGGGCCGGAGCGGGCGCCGCGCAGGCTGTAGTTGTAGTGCTCGGCCACCGCCGTCAGGAAGCGCAGGGTCTCGGGATCATCGGAAACGCGGGCCAGTCGTGCGGCGCCGATATAGAAGGTGGCGGCGACCCAGTTGGACGACATCTGGGTCAGGTTGCTGCCGGTCGACAAGGCCAGGGGGCGGGACGCCATGTCCTTGATCTGGGACGAGGCGACGTATTCGACCGCCGCCATGGTCTGCTCGCGCGAAGGGCGGGCGTCGGCTTTGAAGTTCAGGTCGGGACGCGGCTTGGCCGTCAGCCATTCGGCCTCGACGCCGGGGTTGGACTGCGGCGCCCAGGGCTGACCGGCGGCGGACTGGGAAAGGGCAGGAGAGGTCAGGACGGTGCTGGCCAGCAGGATGGCGGCAATCGTCGGCACGGCGCGGCGTAGCGTCACAGGCGTTCTCTCCGGTACGAACCCCGATGGGTTTGGGGTTTCACTATTTGCTTTGTCGTACCATAAAATGGTGGTCGAGCAGCGCAAGTCGGAATGACACCGGTGACGCGCGACAAGACGTCGTCATTCAAGACGGCCAGTATCATGAGGAACGCCCATGCATCGCCGCTCCCTGCTGCAACTCGGTCTGACCGGGGCCATCGCCACCGCCGCGCAGCCCGCCTTCGCCCAGACTGTCGGGCGCACGTTTGACGCCGCCGACTTCGGCGCGGTCGGCGACGGGGAGGCGATCAACACCCGCCCGATCCAGGCCGCCATCGACGCGGCGGCGGGGGCGGGCGGCGGGACGGTGGTGCTGAAGCCCGGCGTCTATCTGTCCGGTTCGCTGTTCGTGAAGTCGAACGTGACCCTGATGATCGGGCGCGGCGCGACGCTGAAAGGCTTACGCGATCTGGCCGCCTATCCCATGGTGCGCACTCGCGTGGCCGGGATCGAGATGGACTGGCCGGCGGGCCTGCTGAACATCTACCAGCAGAAGAACGCCAGGATCACCGGCGAGGGTCTGGTGGACGGCGACGGCAAGGTCTTCTGGGACAGCTACTGGGCGCTGCGCCGCGAATATGATCCCAAGGACCTGCGCTGGGCCGCCGACTATGATTGCCGCCGCCCGCGCCTGATCCATGTCTATGATTCCGAAGCGGTCGAGGTGTCGGGGCTGAACCTGGCGCGGTCGGGCTTCTGGACCGTGCATGTCTGCTATTCGCGCGACGTGAAGGTGTCGGACCTGATCATCCGCAACAACCTGGGCGGACGCGGTCCTTCGACCGACGGCATCGATATCGACTCGTCAGAGCGGGTGCTGGTCGAGCGCTGCGACCTGTCGGTCAACGACGACGCCATCTGCATCAAGGCGGGGCGCGACTGGGA
>CAYWDO010000053.1:9556-13757 GCA_964456995.1 uncultured Brevundimonas sp. | reverse complement strand
TCTCGACATGAGCCCCTACGGCGTCTTCGTCTGGTCGTCCTGGGCGATCAGCGCCCTGGCCCTGGCCGCGATCTCGCTGCGCGCCCTGATCGCCGCCTGGCGCTGGAAGCGCGAGCTGGCCCGTCTGGAAGAGGCCCGCAAATGAACCGCTGGTTCGCCCTGATACCCATCGCCGCGCTCGCCGCCCTGGGCGTCTTCCTGATGGTCCAGTTGAACACGATGTCCGGCGCGCCGGGCCAAGGGCGATCCTACAAGCCCGACGCCCTGGTGGGGCAACCGATCCCCCTGTCCGTCCTGCCGATCCTGCAAGGCGACGTCGAGACGGATCAGCGTCTGGACCTGAAGACGGCGGGGGTCGGCAAGCCGATGATCGTCAACCTGTTCGCCAGCTGGTGCGCGCCGTGCCGGCTGGAGCATCCGCAGCTGCTGAAGCTGAAGGCCCAGGGGATCAATGTCGTCGGCGTGGCCTACAAGGACGATCCCATCGCCACCCGCGCCTTTCTCGACGAACTGGGCGACCCCTATGCCCTGGTGCTGGTGGACCGCGAGGGTCGGGCGGGGCTGGACCTGGGCGTCTCAGGCGTGCCGGAGAGCTTTGCCGTCGACGCCTATGGGACCATCGTCGCCAAGTCCTCGGGGCCGGTGCTGACCGACGCTGACCTGCAGAAGCTGGTCGATGCCCTGAAGACGCCGGCCCGCTGAAAGGCTGCGTCGCCGCCAAACAGGGTGAATCGCGCATTAACCATATCTAGACCGTTTGCGCGGATCGTCGGCCCATGTCCGCGATTCCTTCAGACCGTCCGGCCTTTCCGCCTCCCGCAGGTGGTCCGGCCCATGCCCTGAGAACTTCCCAGTCCGCCTTTTTCCGCGCGGCCATGGGCATGAGCGCGCCGGCGCCCGCTGCGGCCCCGGTCGAGACCCGCGCCGACACCCCGGTTCGTTCGGTTCAGATGCAGGAAGCGCCCTCGACTGCGCGCTATCAGCGGCCGGGCTCGCTGCTGGATATCCGGGTCTAGGCCTTCGCCACATCCTTGAGCGGGATGACGACGGCGTCGGTCTGAACCACGTCAGCCGCCGTTTCGACCGCCTTCTTCTTCTTTTTCGGCTTGGCGCCGCCGTCCAGCGCCTTCTTGGCGGCCTTTTCGGCCTTGCGGGCGTCCTTGGCCGCCTTCTTGGCGATCTTGGCCTCGGCGCGGGCCTGTTCGGGCGCGGCGTCGGCGGCGTCGGTCAGGCTGGTCAGCAGATCGAGGAAGCCCTCGCGGCGAGCCTTGGGCAGCAGGGCCAGGATGCGCTTGTCGGCGGCGGCGACGCGGGGGCGGGCGGCCTCCAGCGCGGCCTGACCGGTCTCAGAGAGGCGCACCGCCTTGGCGCGGGCGTCCAGCGCCGAGCGTTCGCGCTCCAGCAGGCCCTTGGTCGTCATGCGGGCGACCAGATCGGCCAGGGTCGAGCGGTCGATGCCGGTGGCCTTGACCAGATCGGTCTGGGTCAGGCCCGAGCGCGCCGAGACCGCTTCCAGCACGGCGAACTGGCGCTGGGTCAAGCCGTCGGGGCCGGCTTCCTCGGCGTAGATGTCGAGCGAAAGCTGAAGCACCCGGTGCATCAGGTGGCTTGGCGAATCCGCCAGCCCGCCCTTGATCTTCGCCTGCTTGCCTGACTTGACCATCGTCTTGGTTCCCCGTTCCGACCGCGTGGAGCGGCCGGACATGGCGCGACAGCTAACAGCCGCGCTTTACGCTTTGACGACGAAAACCCTGACGTTTTGAAGACATTTGTTCTGGGGCCTACCGCGCTTCGCGCTACTTGAGGCCCGGTTGGATAGGCGGGGCCTCAAGCATCAGGTCGTCAGCGCGCGGACGGTTCCGTCAGAGCCCTGTGTCGGGCGAGATGGGGCCGGGCTCTTCGTTCTTGATCATGTTCTTCATGATCAGCGGCACCTGGCACAAACCGAAGATGGAGGCGGCGATCCACAGGACGCCGCGGAAGCCGGTCCAGACGCCGTTGGGGTCGGGCACGCCCAGGTTCAGCGCCGACCAGATGGCGGTGACGGCGGTCGGGCTGCGAAACACCTCGTTGGCGATGGCGACGCAGAGGAAATAGAGGCCGTAGCGGAAGGTCAGCTTGCGCCAGGCCTCGTCCGTGACCTTGATCGCAGAGCCGAGCAGGGCCTTGAACGGCGACTTCTTCAGCGGGATCGAGCCCAGCAGGACGACGGCCAGCAGGCCGTTCTGCACCGTCAGCTTCAGCTTCACGAACAGGTCGTCGTCGGTCAGGATGGTCAGGGCGCCGAAGACCAGGGCGAAGCCGCCGGTGATCAGCGGCATGGGCGCCAGCCGACGCTCCAGGATGAAGCCGACGGTCAGGGCGATGGCCGAGGCGATGACCAGGACCCATGTGGCCTTGATCATGTCGCGGGTGATGAAATAGGCGGCCATGAAGGCGATCAGGGCGCCGAAATCGACGGCCTGACGAATCCACTGCGGACGTTTGGTTTCGACAGCTTCACTCATACGCTTTAGTCCTCAAGCCCGACCAGTGATCGGGAAAACGCGCGCGCGTCGAAGGGTTGCAGATCATCGACGCCTTCGCCGACACCGATCAGCTTGATCGGGGCGTCCGAGGCCTGGGCCACCGGGACCAGGACCCCGCCGCGCGCCGTCCCGTCCAGCTTGGTCATGACCACGCCCGAGACATAGGCCGTGCGGCCGAAGACCTTTTCCTGTTCCAGGGCGTTGCGGCCCACGGTGGCGTCCAGCACCAGCAGGGTCTCGTGCGGCGCGTCCGCATCGACCTTCTTCAGCACCCGGACGATCTTCAGCAGCTCGTCCATCAGGGCGGACTTGTTCTGCAGCCGCCCGGCGGTGTCGATCAGGACCACGTCATAGCCCTCAGCTTTCGCCTTGGCATAGGCGTCGAAGGCCAGGCCGGCGGCGTCGGCGCCGTCGCGGCGGCTCTCGAAATCAGCCCCGGCGCGCTCGGCCCAGACTTTCAGCTGTTCGCGGGCGGCGGCGCGGAAGGTGTCGCCGGCGACGATCATCACCTTGGCGCCCTTGGCCGTCAGGTCCGAGGCGATCTTGCCGAGCGTCGTGGTCTTGCCCGAGCCGTTCACCCCGACGAAGAGGACGACATAGGGCTTGGGTCCGCTGAGGGGATCAAACGTCGCCTGACGCGGCAGCAGCTCGGCGGCCACGGCCTCGGCCAGGGCCTCCTTGATCTCGCGCTCGTCCGACGTCTTGCCGAAGCGCAGCTCGCGGAAGCGCTCGACGATGCGGGCCGAGGCGGCGGGGCCCAGATCGCTCTCGATCAGGTGCTCTTCCAGCCGCTCCAGCGCCTCTTCGGACAGAGGCTCCTTCACGAAGGTCGAGACGACCTGTTCGGTCATCTGTTTGGAGGAGCGGGACAGACCCGCGCTCAGTCGCTGGAACCAGCCTTTTTTGGGCGTATCGCTCATGGGTCGAGCCTTAGCCGACGCCGGTTCTCAGGTCACGAACTTCCCGCTGCCCGCTCATCCCGGCGGACGCCGGGACCCAGTGCTTTGGCTTCGGGTCGCAACCCTATATTGTTCGAACGGTCTTAGAGATCGGGCGCCGCGCCTCGCGGCTCTCACTGGATCCCGGCGTCCGCCGGGATGAGCGGATGGATTGATGGCCTCGAACAGTTCCTTCCACGCCCCGCGCGCCCACGGCTTCGTCCGCGTCGCCGCCGCGACCCCGGTGGTCCATGTCGCTGATCCGGCCGCCAACGCCGAGGAACACGCACGACTGATCCGTCAGGCGGGCGCGGCGGGGGTGGACCTGCTGGTCTTCCCTGAGCTTTCGCTGAGCGCCTACGCCATCGACGACCTGCTGATGCAGGCGGCCCTGCTGGAAGAGGTCGAGCGCCGCATCGCCGAACTGGCCGAGGTCGCGGATGAGGCGGGCGTCATCGCCGTGATCGGCGCGCCGCTGCGCAACGGCGACGCCCTGTTCAACTGCGCCGTCGTTCTGGGCGGGGGCGAGGTGCTGGGCGTTGTGCCCAAGACCTACCTGCCCAACTACCGCGAATACTACGAGAAGCGCTGGTTCGCGCCCGCCGCCAGTCGGTCCGAGGACGCGGTCGTCCTGAACGGCGAGAGCGTCGATTTCGCGCCGGGTCTGATCTTCGAGGCGGCCAACCGGCCCGGCTTCGTCTTCGCGGTCGAGATCTGCGAGGACTTCTGGGCGCC
>CAYWDO010000053.1:7539-9456 GCA_964456995.1 uncultured Brevundimonas sp. | reverse complement strand
GACTGCTTCGAGGCCTTCAACATCCAGGTCCAGGGCCTGATGCGGCGGATGACCGCGACGGGGTCGAAGACCCTGGTGATCGGCGTCTCGGGCGGGCTGGATTCGACCCAGGCCCTGCTGGTGGCCTGTCGCGCCTTCGACCGGCTGAAGCTGCCGCGCACCGGGATTCTGGCCTTTACGATGCCGGGCTTCGCCACGTCGGAGGGGACCAAGTCCAACGCCTGGGCGCTGATGAAGGCGTTGGGGGTGACGGGAGCCGAGATCGACATCCGGCCCGCCGCCGAACAGATGCTGCGCGACATCGGCCACGCCTTCGCGGATGGTCAGCCGGTCCATGACATCACCTTCGAGAACGTGCAGGCGGGGCTGCGCACCGACTATCTGTTCCGCCTGGCCAATCAGAACCATGGCTTCGTCCTGGGGACTGGCGATCTGTCGGAACTGGCGCTCGGCTGGTGCACCTATGGCGTCGGCGACCACATGAGCCATTACAACGTCAACGGCGGGGTGGCGAAGACCCTGATCCAGCACCTGATCCGCTGGGTCGCCGAGGGCGAGCTGATCGGGGCTGAGGCGGCGCCCATACTGCACGCCATCCTGGCCACCGAGATCTCGCCCGAACTGGTCCCGGCGGGCGCGGACGGGGCGATCCAGTCGACGCAGAGCATCGTCGGCCCCTATGCGCTGAACGATTTTTTCCTGTTCTACATCAGCCGGTTCGGTCTGAAGCCGTCCAAGGTCGCCTATCTGGCGCATCAGGCCTGGGGCGACGCGACGACGGGAAGCTGGCCGGTGGGTCTGCCGGAGGGCGAGCGGGTCGCCTATGACCTGGCGACCATCAAGGCCTGGCTGCGCAAGTTCCTGATCCGCTTCTTCCAGACCAGTCAGTTCAAGCGTTCGGCCCTGCCGAACGGGCCCAAGGTGGTGACGGGAGGCTCCCTGTCCCCGCGCGGCGACTGGCGGGCCCCGTCGGACAGCAGCGCGCGGGTCTGGCTGGACGAGTTGGACGCCAAGGTTCCGTAAAAAGGCCCGCGCGGGGTTTACGCCGCTTTGACGCATGGGTTAGCGTTTGGGCCTCCCCGCCCCCTTGTGAGACTTCTCCATCCCGGTCGTGCGGGAGAGCCCGGCCTTGTCCGGGTCAGTCGTGGGCTGAGCGTTCGGGATCGAAGAAGGACAAGCCATGCGTCTTTTGACCGCCGCCGCCCTCTCCGCATTCCTGATCACCGCTGCGCCCGCGCTGGCGCAAGAGGCCGAGGCCTCGGCCGCCGCTGCGACCGCCGCAGCCCCCACCGACGCTGAACTGGCCCAGTTCGCCGCCGCCATGACCAAGGTCAAGGCCGTCTCCGCCGCCGTTCAGAACGGCGCCCCCACCGCCGAACAGCAGGCTGAAATGGCCGGCGCGGTGCAGAACTCGGGCTTGACGGTCGAACGCTTCAACGCCATTTCGGCGGCGGTGGCGGGAGATCGGGTGCTTCAGGCCCGCGCCGCCGTGGCCGGCGCTGCGCCGTCGGCGCCGGGCTCGATCGGGGCCGGCGTGACCGACGCCGAGGCGGCGCAGTTCGCCACCGCCATGGCCGAGATTTCGGGCGTCGCCCGCGCCCTCAACGGCGCCCAGCCGAACGCCGAGCAGCAGACCCAGATGGCCGCCGCCATCACCAAGGTCGGCCTGGAGATCGAACGCTTCAACGCCATTTCGGCGGCCTCGGCCCAGGACGAGCACCTTCAGGCGCGCATCGCCCTTGCCCAGGCCCGTCAGGCCGAATAGGCCAAAGGGAACCGGGGTCGTCGTGCAAGCGGCGACCCCTCTTTTCCATCTGCAGGACCGACCATGACCGACGACGTGACCAAGGACTCCAACGGCAACATCCTGGCCGACGGCGACAGCGTGACCTTGATCAAGGACCTGAAGGTCAAGGG
>CAYWDO010000053.1:3941-7439 GCA_964456995.1 uncultured Brevundimonas sp. | reverse complement strand
TGGCGGTCCCGGCTCTTCGCTGCGCTGCGGCCGGGATGACGGGCGCGAGAGCCTAGGCCACCCCCGCCAGAAACTCGAAGATGGCCGCGCGGGCCTCGGCTTCATCCAGCATGGGGGCGTGACCGACGCCGGGGACCTCGGCGTAGGCCATGGACGGGGCGGCCTTTCTCATCTTGGCGACGATGGCGGGGCTGAGCAGGTCCGAGGTCGCGCCGCGCAGCAGCAGGGTCGGCTTCTTGCGGGCCAGGGCGCGGAAATAGGGCCAGAGGTTGGGGATCAGGGCCTTGGCGCCCGCCGCCTTGATCGGCGCGGAAATGTCGGGGTCGTAGTCCAGCACCGGCGCGCCTTCGGTCCCCTCGCGGAAGGTGCGCCGGGCGAAGGCGGCCCAGTCGGCGTCCGTATAGTGGGGCAGGGCGGTCTCGTTGATGCGCTTGGCATAGGCGGCGGCGTCGGCCCAGGTCTCGATGACGACCGGCTGGCCCGTATAGGTGGCGATGCGGCTCAGGCCCTCAGGCGCCAGCTCCGGCCCCACATCGTTGAGGATGGCGGCGGCGATGGCCTTGGGCTTGATCGCGGTCAGGGCCATGGTGATCAGCCCGCCCATGGAGGTGCCGAGGAAGACGGCCTTCTCGATCCCGAGCTGTTCCAGCAGGGCGACGACGTCCTTGGCATAGACGTCGGGCGTATAGGTCATGGGGTCGGGCGCGCGGTCCGACCGGCCGCGTCCGCGCACGTCCACGGCCAGCACGCGACGGCCGCTCTGGGCGATCAGGGCGGCGATGACCTCGAAGTCGGCGCTGTTGCGGGTCAGGCCATGGATGGCGATGACCGGCAGGCGCGCCGGGCCGTCGGCGGGGGCGTAGTCGCGGGCGAACAGGCTCAGGCCATCCGGCGAGGTCCAGCGGCGTTCAGCATAGGTCATCAGGCGTTTCTCCGGCGTTGGCGTCAGCCTAATTCACCAGATGAAGAAATGCGATCAGGTCGAGAGGATCGCCCCGACAAATTGATCCAGGTCGCCGCCCTCGAAGCGATAGCCGGCCACGCCCGCGCGCCGCGCCGCCTCCATGTCCGAGGCCTGGTCGCCAATCATCAGCGAGCTTGCCGGGTCCAGATCATGCTCGGCGATGGCTTTCAGCAGCATGCCCGGATTGGGCTTGCGGTCCGGGTGGTCGGGGTGGCGATAGCGGTCGTCTGCGGCCTCGGCGTGGAAGGGGCAGGCGTAGACGGCGTCGATGCGGGCGCCGGCCTCGGCCAGACGCGCGACCAGCAGGGCGTTGAAGCCGTGCATCGTCGCCTCATCGAACATCCCGCGCGCCACGCCGGACTGGTTGGTGACGATGACGGTGACATAGCCGGCGTCGTTCAGGCGCGTCACCGCCTCGGCGGCGCCGGGGATCAGCACCAGCTGGTCGAGGCGGTGCGGATAGCCGCTGTCGACGATCAGCACGCCGTCGCGGTCGAGGAAGGCAGCCGGGCGGCTCATGCGGGTTCCGTCAGCAAGGCCGAGAAGGCGGTCATCAGGTGGTAGAGGGTCGAGGCGGGGACCGAAGCGTCCTGCGGGCGCCCTTGCGCGTCATAGCTGTCGATCCACAGTCCGGGCGTCGCCGTGGCCAGATGGGTCTCGAACAGGCGGTCGGTCAGATGGGCCGCCCTGACGTGTTCGCCGCGTGTCGCCAGGGTGCGCAGAAGCTCGGTCTGGGCCCACAGGCGGACGCCGCCGTCACGAACCTGTCCGATCCGGCTGATCTCGCGCACGGCCAGGCCGTCAGGGCGCAGTCCGCAGGTCAGGGCGCTGGTGTAGAGGGCGCGGGCGGCGGAACTCAGCTCCGGCAGGCCCAGGCGCGCCGCCTCGCCCAGAAGCCAGACCCATTCCATATGGTGGCCCGGCTCAATGCATTGGCCCTCCGAGCCCGGACGCACGGCCCAGTCGCGATCATAGAACTCGCCCAGCATCAGATGTTCGCGGTCGAAGAAGCGTCGGTCGAACAGGTCCAGCACGCGCCGCGCCGCCGCCTCGAAGGCCGGATCGGGCGCGACGGCCTGCCAGGCCAGCAGGGCCTCCAGCATATGCATGTGCGGGTTCTGGCGGCGCGGCAGGACGGGGGGCAGGGCCTCCTGCCAGCCGCCGTGGAGCGGGTCGGCCATCCGGGCTTCGATGGCGGCCAGCGTCTCCAGCGCCAAGGGCAGGGCGCGGTCGTCCTTCAGCACCCGGTGCGCGGCGGCCAGGGCGAACAGGATGAAGGCCAGGTCATAGAGGTCGGGCGTGGCGTCGATCACCGCGCCCGCGTCATCGACGCTGCGCACCCACAGGCCGTCTGCACGATGGTGGTCGCGGATCAGGGCGTCCAGCCCGCGCCGGGCGACGGCCTCGCCTTCGGCCCAGCCGAGCGAGGCGGCCTCGGCGAAGACATAGACCTGACGCGCCTGCACACGGGTTCGGCGCGGCAGGTTGGTGATCGGGCGGCCGTCGAAGTCCAGCTTTTCGAAGAAGCGGCCCTCGGCGTCGATCCCGGCCTGCGCCCACAGCGGCAGGGCCTGGCGGAACATCCAGTCGCGGACCCGGATCTGTGTGCTCGACAACGTCATCTTCTGTGGGCTTAGGCAGGGTCGCGGGCTTTGCCAAGCGCAGGTTTGGTTGCAACCGGCAACGCGAAGTGACCCTTGCGGGTTTGGTCATGGGCGGCGGCTTTGATAGGAGGCCGCAACGACGTAACCTCCTCCCTGTCCGCGCGCTCGGTCGCGCAGGGCGTCACCGAGAGAGCCTTCATGACCATTCCCTTCATCGACCTTCAGGCCCAGCGCCTTCGCCTCGGCGGCAAGATCGAGGCCGCCGTTCAGGAGGCCGTCGTCGGCGGCGCCTGGGTCATGGGCCCGCAGGTGCGCCAGTTCGAGGCGGATCTGGCCGCCTTTGGGCAGGCCAAGCACGCGCTCGGTTGCGCCAATGGGACCGACGCCCTGGCCCTGCCGCTGATGGCCTGGGGCGTGGGACGCGGCGACGCCGTCTTCGTGCCCAGCTTCACCTTCGCGGCTACCGCCGAGGTCGTGCCCTGGTTCGACGCCGAGCCGGTCTTCATCGACGTGGACGCGACGACCTACAACATGGACCCGGGCCATCTGGAGGCCGCCATCGAGGCGACGCTGAAGGAAGGCCGTCTGACGCCGCGCGTGGTGATCGCCGTGGACCTGTTCGGACAGCCCGCCGACTATCCGGCCATCAAGGCCATCTGCGACAAGTACGGCCTGAAGCTGATCGCGGACTCGGCGCAAGGATTCGGCTGCACCCTCGGCGGCGAGCACCCGCTGAAATGGGCCGACATCACCACCACCAGCTTCTTCCCGGCCAAGCCTCTGGGCTGCTACGGCGACGGCGGGGCGGTGCTGACCAATGACGACGACCTGGCCCAGCTGATCGATTCCATCCGCGTCCACGGCAAGGCGGTGGCGCGGGATCTGGACGGCAAGACCTTCGACCACGACCCCAAATACCTGAACATGCGC
>CAYWDO010000053.1:0-3841 GCA_964456995.1 uncultured Brevundimonas sp. | reverse complement strand
CCCCTCAAGATCGGCGTCGCCGGCGCCGGCGTCATGGGCCGCAACCATGCGCGCGTCCTGTCCGAACTGCGCGGCGTCGAACTGACCACCGTGTTCGATCCCGACGCCGTGACGGCCGAGGGCGTCGCCGCCGCCTATGGCGCGACCGCCGTGACCACGGCGCAGGAATTCGTCGCCGCCGGCCTGGACGCGGCCGTCATCGCCACGCCGAACCGCTATCACGCCGACCTGGGCGTGGCCCTGCTGAACGCGGGCGTCCACGTCCTGGTCGAAAAGCCCATCGCCGCCACCGTGGCCGACGCCCAGGCCATGATCGACGCGGCCAAGGCCAACAACCGCGTTCTGATGGTCGGCCATGTCGAGCGCTTCAATCCGGCGGTCGAGACGGTCAAGCGCGCCATCGAGGGCGACGAGATCATCTCCATCCAGATCACCCGCGTCGGCCCCTTCCCGCCGCGCATGGGCGAGGTCGGCGTCGTCATCGACCTGGCCGTGCACGACATCGACATCATCCGCCACCTGACCGGCTCCGAGATCGTCGAGGTCCAGCCGCAGCTGGTCCGCACCCGCGCCGAGCGCGAGGACACGGCCCTGCTGCAGTTCCGCACGGCCAACGACGTCATCGCCCACATCACCACCAACTGGGTCACGCCCTACAAGACCCGCACCCTGCAGGTGGCGACCAAGACCAAGTTCGTCGTCGCCGACCTGATCACCCGTCAGGTCACCGAGTATTTCGGCCAGCAGCCGGACGGCTCCTACTCCACGCGGATGCTGCACTCCTGGCCCGCCGAGCCGCTGCGCAAGGAGCATGAGGCCTTCATCCACGCCATCCGCACCGGCGAGACGGCGGCGGTCACGGGCGAGGACGGCCTGCGCAATCTGGAAGTGGCCCTGCGCTGCCTGGGCGAAGACTAGGCCCGAGCGGGCGATCCGGGGCGGAAGGTCAGCCGGCAATGCAGGCGACCCTCGGCGTAGTCCATGGTCGCCGTGCCCTTCAGGGCGCCGCGGACGCTGGTGTCGATCAGGCGTGAGCCGAAGCCGCAGCGGGTCGGCGCCGTGACCACGGGGCCGCCGGTTTCGATCCAGTCCAGCGCGACCGTGCCGTCCGCATCGACGTCGCTCCAGGTCACGCCGACCCAGCCGCCGCCCTCGCCCGGATTGCTCAGGGCTCCGTATTTGACCGCGTTGGTGGCCAGTTCGTGCAGGATCAGTCCCATGGACAGCGCCTGTTCGGCCTCCAGGGTCAAGTCCGGCCCCTCCATCCGCAACTGGTCCTCGGCGAAGGGGCGAAACTCCTGTTGCACCAGGTCGCGCAGGGGCGCCCGCTCCCAGCCGTTGGCGGTCAGCAGGTTGTGGGTGTCGGACAGGGCGATCAGCCGGGCCTGGAACACACGCATGAAGTCCTCGACGCTGGTCGAACGACGGGCGGTCAGGGTGGCGATGGACTGGATGGTGGCCAGGGTGTTTTTCACCCGATGGTTCAACTCATTGATCAGCAGGCGCTGGCGATGCTCGCTGGTGGCCAGGGCGGCGAAGGCCTGACGACGATCGGTCACGTCGGTGACGACCCCCGCAAGCTTGACCGCTCGGCCCGAGCGCGAGCGGATCAGCCGGCCGCGCACCAGCAGCCAGCGCCCGCTGTCGCGCAGCTGATATTCGGCTACATACTCGCCGTCGCCTTTCAAGGCGCGGGCCAGGGTCTCGGCGCGCCGCGGCAGGTCTTCAGGCTTTAGCCTGTGGCCGAAGTCGCGTGCAGTGAAGGGTTGGCCGCGGGCGACTCCGAGGTATTTACGCGCCCGGCCTGACAGCCAGAGGGTTTGCCCCGGCAGGCTGAGCTCCCAGTAGCCGACGCCGCCGGCGTCGATGATCGAGATCAGCTTGTCGCGCTGGCCGATCATGGAGGCCGCCAGCGCCAGGAAGAGTATGACGATGGTCACGGCGGCGATGCCGATGGCCAGCGTCAGCGGCGGGGCGCCGTGCGTATGGCCCGGTGTGAAGGACGCGGGCGCGCTCAGCGTCAGGCCCGCCATGGCCGAATAGTGCATCCCCACTACCGCCAGCCCCAGGGCGATCGCCGCGGCCAGCCGCCAGGTCGGCGAGCGGTCCCGATTTGCGGTGAGCAGGGCGGCGATCGAGGCGAACAGGGCGATAGCGACCGACAGAATCACGGGCCCGGGCCTGTAGGACATGGAGACGACCGTCTGGACCGCCGCCATGCCGACATAGTGCATGGCGCAGATGCTGATCCCCATGATCACGCCCGCCAGGACGATGCGGCGCATCCCGTGGCCTCGCGAGGCGATGAGGAAGGCGACGGCGGCGCCGAAAATCGCCAGCAGGAAGGAGGCGAGGGTCAGGGTCAGGTCATAGCGAACCGGCGCGCCGGGATCGAAGCCGAGCATGGCGATGAAATGCATGGCCCAGACGCCGCCGCCCATGGCCAGAGCCGCCGTCGCCAGCCAGACCAGACGCGCCGGACCCTGCCGCTCGCGCACCTGCTGAAACAGGTCCAGCGCCGTCCAGGCCGAAAAGACGGCCACCAGAACGGACAGGCCGCCGAAGGCGGAGACCAGGTGGAGATGCACTTTCCAGCCTTCCTCGATCTGAAACGCGCGACAGGGTTTACAGGAGCGCCGTTATACGAGGCTTGTCCAGCCTCGGTTCAGGCCGCCGTCATCTGCATCGACAACCATTCGGCGATCAGGGCCGGTTTGTCGCCGCCGTCGATCTCGACCGTCAGTTCATGTTTGAGCAGCCAGCGGGTCACGCCGTCCTGACTGCCCTTGTCCTCGGCCGACATCAGCTTGAAGCGGCCTCGCACCCTTGAGCCCGACCGCACCGGCGCGAGGAAGCGCAGCTTGTCGAAGCCGTAGTTGACGCCCATGACTACGCCGTCCAGCGGTTCGACCGCCTCCGCCATGGCTGAGGCCAGACTGAGGGTCAGGAAACCATGCGCAATGGTTCCGCCGAAGGGGGTCTGCCTGGCCCGCTCGGGATCGACGTGGATGAACTGCTCGTCCTCGGTGATCCGGGCGAAGGCGTCGATGCGGGCCTGATCGACGGTGATCCAGCGGCTGACGCCGACCTCCTGGCCGACCAGGGATGGCAGATCGCTTGGTTTCGTCATCGGGGTCCCCTCCGTTTTCCGCAGCCTTGCCTGCGTCGCCGGCAGGCGCAAGAGGGCCCCTTCCTGCCGTCATCCCGGACAGCCTGAAAGGCTGATCCGGGACCGTTGGAAGCGCGGTGTTCTGGGCGGTCCCGGATCGCCCTGCGGGCGTCCGGGATGACGGGTTTAGGCGGGGAACCGCCCCTCGATGATCTCGCTGAACAGACCTGGATCGACATTGCCGCCGGACAGGACGATGCCGCTGGTCAGGCCTTGGGCCTGGACCTTGCCCGACAGAAGCGCGGCCAGCGACACGGCGCCGCCCGGTTCGACGACCAGCTTCAGCCAGCGGAAGGCGAAGCGCATGGCCTCGGCCACCTCGGCGTCGGTCACGGTCGCGGCGCCCGCCAGACGCCGGTTGATCGGCCAGGTCAGTTCGCCCGGCATGGGGGCCATCAGGGCGTCGCAGATCGACGGCGCGCCTTGCGGATGCGCGGTCCGTTCGCCCGCCTCCAGCGAGCGGCGGGTGTCGTCAAAGGCCTCGGGTTCGACGACGATGACGCGGGTGTCGGGGCTCTGTTCGGCCATGACCAGATTGATCCCGGCGATCAAACCGCCGCCCGAGGCGCCGCACAGCAGCTGGTCCATCGGAATCCCGGCCTGCTCCAGCATCTCCAGCCCGACCGTGCCCTGGCCCTCGATGATGAAGGGGTCGTCGAAGGGCGGGACCAG
>CAYWDO010000052.1:10246-13798 GCA_964456995.1 uncultured Brevundimonas sp. | reverse complement strand
TGGTGGTTGGAGGCGGGATCGAACCGCCGACCTGTGGGTTATGAATCCACCGCTCTAACCATCTGAGCTACCCAACCCCTTACGGGACCTCGCGCGAGGTCGTGACGACCCGGCAGCGCGAGAGGCGTGCGTATATCGCCGCCTTACGTCGGGTTCAAGCCGCATAAGCAGGGAAATCGCGCGAGACGATCGGTCGCGGGCGGTTTCGGCTCGCGCAGGGAACGGCAAGGCTTCATTCTGGATTGCGCTGTCACCGCTGTTCAGGAGAGCCCTATGCGTCCCCTCGCCCTTGCTGCTTCCGCCTCCCTTCTCGTTCTCGCCGCCGCCTGCGGCGCCAATAGCGAGGACGGCGGCCAGACCCCGCCCGCCGCCACAGGCGCGCCGGTCGAAACCGGTCCCGCCAATAACCCGGATCAGAAGCCCGCCTTCAACGGCCAGACCCGCGCGCCGGGCGTCCGCACCGAGGTGTCGATGGCCAATGCGGTCGTGGCCTCGGGCCTCGTCCATCCCTGGGGTCTGGCCCTGCTGCCCGACGGCCAGTGGCTGGTGACCGAAAAGCCCGGCCGGATGCGGGTTGTCTCGGCCCAGGGTCAGATCGGCGCCCCGATCGCGGGCCTGCCCGCCGTCGATGCGCGCGGCCAGGGCGGCCTGCTGGACGTCATCGTCGGGCCAAGCTTCGCTCAGGACCGAATGATCTACTGGAGCTATGCCGAGCCTCGGGAAGGCGGCAACGCCACCTCGGTCGCGCGCGGCCGCCTGTCGGACGACCTGACCAGGGTCGACAACGTCCAGGTCATCTTCCGCGCCCTGCCTGTCTATGACGGCGACAAGCATTTCGGCTCCTCGCTGGCCTTTGCGCCTGACGGCAAGCTGTTCATCACGCTCGGCGAACGCTCCGACAAGCCGATGCGACCCCAGGCGCAGGATCTGGGCTCGCACATGGGCAAGACCATCCGCATCAACGCCGACGGCAGCGTCCCCGCCGACAACCCCTTCGTCGGCCAGGCCGGGGCGAAGCCCGAAATCTGGTCCCTGGGCCACCGCAATATGCAGGGGATCGCCGTTCAGCCCGGTACGGGCGCGATTTGGACCGTGGAGCACGGCACGCGCGGCGGCGACGAGATCAATCTGGATCAGGCCGGCAAGAACTACGGCTGGCCGGGCGTCGCCTACGGCATTGAATACAACGGCCAGGCCATCCCTGCGGTCACGGCCAAGGACGGCACCGAACAGCCGGTCTATTACTGGGACCCGGTCATCGCGCCTGGCGGCATGACCTTCTATAGCGGCCCCATGTTCCCCGGCTGGAACGGCAACCTGCTGGTCACCGGCCTGGGCGGCAAGCATCTGGCCCGACTGGTGCTGGAGAACAACCGCGTCGTCGGCGAAGAGCGGCTGCTGACCGGGCTGAACGAGCGCATCCGTGACGTGGCGGTCGCCACGGACGGCGCCGTCTGGGTCATCACGGACGAAGAAGACGGCAAGCTGGTCAGGCTCGCCGTCTCTCAGTAGGCCCTAAATATGCGGGAGGTCAGCGCGCCTCCCGCATCTCCACCTCTGCGGTCGGCTCATCGCCGCCGCCCGTCATGGGTTCGTCGGCCAGGGCGAAGGCGTTGTCCTCCCCGTGGAAGGTATGGGTCTCGGCCAGGATTTCCGGGTGCCCCTTCAACTGGGCCATGGCGCTCTTCTTGCGCTCACGCATCCGGTCCGCCAGGGCGTCCATATCCAGGCCCGCCGCGCGCGCCTGGCTGAACATGCCTTCGGAACGCATCTCTTCTTCCTTCACATGGTGCTCAATCATCTCGGACAGCACCTTGACCTTGGCGTCGTAGAAGGCCTCGTCCGGGCCGCCGGCCTCGATGTCGTTGATCAGCACCTTGGCCGCGTCATGCTCGACATAGGCCTCGTTCAGCAGGTCCTCCTCGATCTGGCCGCGACAGGCCGGATAGAAGATCTCCTCCTCGATGATGGTGTGGACCTTCAGTTCCAGACAGGCCTGTTCGGCCAGGGCCTTCTTGCGATCCTTGCCGCGCGCCTTTTCGAAACTGGCGAAGATCTCCTCCACCTTGCGGTGGTCGGCCTTCAACATGGCGACGGCGTCCATCTCTTCATAGGTCTGGGTCACGGCGGTTCTCCCGGTTGATTGTCCTCCAAGAAAGACGAGCCCCGCCGCCGTGTTCCAAAGGCCAAGCTAGCTGAGAGACGTTCGCGACACGGCCTCACGCCGGTTGTTACTTGACGTTGACGTAAACGTAGGGTTTCTGGCCCCCAAGTTTCAATTCCAGACCCGTCCCTCAAGCAGCGAGGCGCCGCGCGCCGAGCGATAGGGACCCTAGAAGCAAGAGAGACATTCATGGCCGACGCCTACATCTACGACGCCGTGCGCACCCCGCGCGGCAAGGGCAAGAAGGACGGCTCGCTGCACGAGATCACGGCCCTGTCGCTGGCCAGCCAGGTGCTGCAGGCCCTGCGCGATCGCAACGATCTGGACACCTCCAAGGTCGACGACGTCATCCTCGGTTGCGTCTCGCCGGTGGGCGAGCAGGGCGCCGACATCGCCCGCACCGCCGTGCTGAACGCCGGCTGGTCGCAACTGACGGCAGGCGTCCAGGTCAACCGCTTCTGCGCCTCGGGCCTGGAAGCCGTGAACATGGCCGCCGCGAAAGTGAAGTCCGGCGAGGCCGACTTCGCCGTCGGCGGCGGCGTGGAGGCCATGAGCCGCGTGCCGATGGGCTCGGACGGCGGCGCCTGGCCGGTCGATCCGTCCAGCGCCTTCCCCACCTATTTCGTGCCGCAAGGCGTCTCGGCCGACATGATCGCCACCAAGTGGGGCTTCAGCCGCGCCGACGTGGACGCCTATTCGGTCGAGAGCCACAAGCGTTCGGCCCAGTCCTGGGCCGAGGGCCGCTTCAGCAAGTCGGTCATCCCGGTGCTGGACCAGCTGGGTCTGGTCCGTCTGGACCGTGACGAGACCATTCGTCCGACCACGGACATGCAGACGCTCGGCGCGCTGAACCCCTCCTTCGCCATGATGGGCGAACTTGCATTCGATTCCGTGATCAACCAGCGCTACCCCGAGGTCGAGCGCGTCAACCACGTCCACACGCCGGGCAACTCGTCCGGCATCGTCGACGGTTCGGCGGGCGTCCTGATCGGTTCGCTGGAAGCCGGCAAGGCCCTGGGCCTGAAGCCGCGCGCCAAGATCCGCGGCGCCGCCTCGATCGGCTCGGAGCCGTCGATCATGCTGACCGGGCCGGAGTTCGTGACCCACAAGCTGCTGGGTCGTCTGGGCATGACGTCCACCGATATCGACCTCTATGAGCTGAACGAGGCCTTCGCCGCCGTCGTCCTGCGCTTCATGCAGGCGCTCGACATTCCGCACGACAAGATCAACGTCTGCGGCGGCGCCATCGCCATGGGCCACCCCCTGGGCGCCACCGGCGCCATGATCACCGGCGTGGTGCTGGACGAGCTGGAACGCTCGGACAAGGAAACCGCCCTCATCACCCTGTGCATCGGCGGCGGCATGGGCACCGCCACCGTCATCGAACG
>CAYWDO010000052.1:8115-10146 GCA_964456995.1 uncultured Brevundimonas sp. | reverse complement strand
TCAAGGGCGCGGTCCTGACCTCGGGCAAGGCGTCGGGCTTCTGCGCCGGCGCCGACCTGGGCGACATCGCCGGCGGCATGATCGGCGGCGCCAGCCTGCAAGACGCCTATGACGCGGGCTGGAAGATGAACGGCGCCCTGCGCGCGCTGGAGACCTGCGGCAAGCCGGTGGCTGCGGCCATCAACGGTCTGGCGCTGGGCGGCGGCCTCGAACTCACCCTCGCCTGCCACTATCGCGTGGTCGAGAACGACAACAAGATCCAGCTGGGCCTGCCCGAGATCAAGGTCGGCCTCTTCCCAGGCGGCGGCGGCACCCAGCGCCTGACCCGCCTGATCGGCGTGCAGCCGGCGATGATGGCCATGACCGAGGGCAAGTCCTTCCGTCCGAACGACGCCAAGGGCGCGGGCATCGTCCACGAGGTGGTCGAAAAGGGTCAGTCGGTCGAGGCCGCCAAGACCTGGATCAAGAATGGCGGGAAAGCCGTCCAGCCGTGGGACGACAAGGGCTTCAAACTGCCCGGCGGCGGCCCCTACCACCCGGCGGGCATCCAGAACTTCCTGGTCGGCAACGCCATGATCCGCAAGCAGACCTACGGCAACTACCCGGCCGCCACCAACCTGATGAAGGCCGTCTATGAGGGCGTTCAGGTGCCGATGGACGCGGCGCTCCGCATCGAGACCCGCTACTTCATCAAGACCCTCATGACGCCGCAGGCCCAGGGCATGATCCGCAGCCTCTTCCTGTCCAAGCAGGATCTGGACAAGGGCGCCGTGCGTCCGGCTGGCGTGCCGAAGTCGGACGCCAAGAAGGTCACGGTCCTGGGCGCCGGCATGATGGGCGCGGGCGTGGCCTATGTGCAGGTCATGGCCGGCATCGAGACCGTCCTGATCGACCAGACCCAGGAAGCCGCCGACAAGGGCAAGGCCCACGTCGAGGAACTGCTGAAGAAGCGCCTGTCGCGCGGCCAGATGACCCAGGAGAAGTTCGACGCCACCCTGGCTCTCGTCACCGCCACCACCGACTATGATCACGTCAAGGGCTCGGACCTGGTGATCGAGGCCGTGTTCGAAAGCCGCGACATCAAGGCCGACGTGACCAAGCGCGCCGAGGCGCAACTGGTTGAAGGCGCCGTCTTCGGCTCCAACACCTCGACCCTGCCGATCACTGGCCTGGCCGAGGCCTCGGTGCGTCCCGAGGACTTCATCGGCATCCACTTCTTCTCGCCCGTCGACAAGATGATGCTGGTCGAGATCATCATGGGCGAGAAGACCGGCCAGACGGCGCTCGCCAAGGCGCTGGACTATGTGCTGAAGATCAAGAAGACCCCGATCGTGGTCAACGACTCCAGAGGCTTCTACACCTCGCGCTGCTTCGCCACCTATGTGGCCGAAGGCCTGGCCATGCTCGAGGAAGGCTATGCGCCGGCCCTGATCGACAACATCGGCCGCATGACCGGCATGCCGCGCGGCCCGCTGGAAATGCACGACGACGTGGCGCTGGACCTGTCGCTCAAGGTCGCCAAGCAGACCCAGGCCGACCTGGGCGACGCCTATGTGCCGCTGCCCGGCGCCCATATCGTGCAGAAGATGGTCGAGGACCTGGGCCGCTACGGCCGCAAGAACGGCAAGGGCTTCTACGACTACGATACCAAGCCCAAGACCCTGTGGGCGGGCCTGTCCGATCTGGCCCCGGTCACGATCAAGGACTCGACGCCCGAACTGGTCGAGGATCAGAAGAACCGCCTGCTGTATCGTCAGGCCATCGAGGTCGCCCGCTGCTGGGAAGAGGGCGTGATCGACGACCCGCGCGAGGCCGATGTCGGCGCCATCCTGGCCTGGGGCTTCGCGCCCTGGACCGGCGGCCCGATCACCTTCATCGACCAGACCGGCCTCAAGGCCTTCGTGGCCAAGGCCGACGACTACGCCGCCCGCTACGGCGACCGCTTCCAGGTCCCGCAACTGCTGCGCGACATGGCCGCCAAGAACGAGACCTTCTACGGCCGCTTCGCCCCGGAGAAGAAGGCGGCCTGAT
>CAYWDO010000052.1:0-8015 GCA_964456995.1 uncultured Brevundimonas sp. | reverse complement strand
GTCAGCGCCGCCAGCAACACGCACAGCACGCCGTAGGACCAGGGCCGCCGGTGGGCGAGTTCGTAGATGTCGCGCTCCAGCCCGACCTTCTCGACCGTCAGGGTCAGGTTGGACACCGACACCGGCGCCCCCTCCTGAAACAGCCAGACCTCGGCGTAGTATTTGCCGGTCGGGGCCACGGTCGGCAGCTCGACCTCGGCCCGGAACAGGCCCTTGTCGACGAACTGCACCCCGTCGGGATCGGTGTTGTAAAGCGCCGCGGCCTCCTTCAACCGGATCACGGCGCGGCGCCAGTCGAGGTAGTTCTCGCCCAGACGGCTGACCACCACGTCGCGCACGCCGTAGCGGGTGACGGTGCGGCTTTCTTCGGGGGCGTCGATGCGCAGGTGATCGACCCCGACCCCAAGCCGCCTCAGTTGGCCGAAATCGGCCACGTCCGACAGGGGCCGGGTCGAGGCCGTCATGTAGAAGCCGGGCGCCCCCTCGAACAGGACCGGGCGGCTGTTCAGCCAGACGCCCATGTTTCGGGTCTTCTTGACCAGACGCACCGGGGCGTCGGGACCGCGCACCACCACCACCACGTCGGCGGGGATGTCGGTCGGATTGAACACCGCGCCGTACAGAACGATGGAGGCGCCGCGGAAGCTGGAGTCGACCTTGACCTGGGCGTCGGTCAGGGCGGCGGCGACGCGCACCTCGCCCTCGGTGGCGACCGAGCGCTCGATGGCGGCGTCGGCGGGCGCGATCACGGGCGCGGGGTCGGGCGGCAGGGCCTGGAACATCAGTCCGACATCCCCGGCGCCAGCAGGAACAGATCACTGGGCCGCACGAACAGCTCCAGCCCCATCTGGATGCCGACCAGCAGCACGATCAGGCCCAGGGCCGCGCGCATCTCCTCGGCGCGGAAGCGGCCCGACAGCTTCGCCCCGAACTGGGCCCCGACCACCCCGCCCAGCAGCAGGATGGTCGACAGAACGATGTCCACCGTCTGATTGCGCCCGGCCTGCAGGATGGTGGTGACAGCGGTGGTGATGATGATCTGGAACAGGCTGGTGCCGACCACGACGCTGGCCCGCATGCGCAGCACATAGAGCATGGCCGGCACCAGGATGAAGCCGCCGCCCACCCCCATGATGGCCGACAGAATGCCCGCGAAGACGCCCAGGCCGAAGGGCGGAATGGCGCTGATATAGAGGCCCGAGCGCGGAAAGCGCATGCGGAACGGCAGGCCGTACAGCCACATGGGGCGACGACGTTCCTTGCGCGGCGGGGTCTCGCCCCGCACCCGGTGCAGGATCTGCGTCAGGCTTTCGTACAGCATCATGCTGCCGATCAGGCCCAGAAAGACCAGGTAGGAGACGGCCACGACCAGATCGGCCTGACCCAACAGGCGCAGATAGCGGAACATCTCGACGCCCGCGAGCGCGCCGAGCGCCCCGCCCACGGCCATGATGCCGCCGATGCGATAGTCGACCGCCTTCATGCCCGAATAGCGGATCACGCCCGAGGTCGAGGAGGCGACGACGTGGCTGGCCTGGCTGGCGACGGCCACGGTCGGGGGAATGCCCATGAAGACGAGGACGGGCGCCATCAGGAAGCCGCCGCCGATCCCGAACAGGCCCGAGACAAAGCCGACCAGCGCGCCCAGCAGAACCAGGAACGGCCAGTTCACCGAAACCTCGGCGATCGGCAGGTAAATATCCACGGCACGCGCCTTCGGCTGGAAGGGAACGCAGAACTGCGCCGGAAAGGCGACTAGGCTTCTGGTCTTAGCGAGAGCTGCGGCGAACCGCCACCCCCGGCGGGCCTTTCAGCCCGTCCCGTCAGGCCAGGGGTTCGACCGTAAAGGCGTCCGCCGCTTCGCGCGCCACGCGGCGCGTCTCGGCCGAGGTCACCGGCGTCAGCCGCTGCACCGCCGCCAGCGCCTGCTGGTCGCCGCGCCGGGCCGCGATCATGTACCATTTGAAGGCCTCGGTCGCATTGGCGGCCACGCCCTCGTCGCCCTTTTCGTACAGGCGGGCGACATTGTACTGGCTGTCGACGCGGCCGGCCTCGGCGGCCTTCTTGAGCCAGGACAGGGCCTCGACCCGGTTCCGGGCGCCGCCCTCGCCGTCGTACAACTGCATGGCGTAGTAGTGCATGGCCCGGGCTTCGCCGCCCTCGGCCGCCCGCCGCGCCCAGGCGCGGGCCTCGACCGGGTCGGGGGTCAGGCCGGCGCCGCCTTCCTGATAGAGACCGGCCAGCCGCATCTGCGCCGGGCCATAGCCCAGGTTGGCCGCACGTTTCAGCGCCTCCAGACCGCTGTCGTCGCCGTTGTCGATCAACTGCACGCCGCGCGCATAGAGGGTCGCGCCCTCGGTCGCCGCCACGTCGGGCGACGGCACGGCCTCGGTCGGCGTCGCATTCAGCGCAACAGCGGCGATCGGCGCATCGGCGGTTCCAACGCCCGGTTCAGCGCCGCCTGTCAGGGTCGTCATGCGCGGCAGGGCGAACCCTGAGCCCTCGGCCAGTTGCAGCGACGCATAACCGCCGCCCATGACCAGGGCGGCCACGGCCGAGGCGCCCAGGGCCTTGCGAATGGTCGAGCCTTCACGCGACGCCTGCTTGTCCAGACGTTCCTGCAGCTTGGACTTGCCGCCGCGCTTCAGACCGAAGCCCTTGCGCGGCGCCTCGTCCGGTTCGGCCATGGCGGCGCGGGCCGCGTCCAGGGTGTCGCGTGTGGACGCCCGTCCAGCGGCGGCGCCCGCCTGCAAGGCGCGCGGGTCGATAAAGTCGCTCTCGGCCGAGAAACCGCTATCGTCGTCATCGTCTTCAGGCGCGTCCACCAGCGGCGGCAGGCCGCCGACAGGCTGAGACTCCGTCAGGACGTCGCTGACGTCCGCGCCACCGAAATCGTCGCCGGCCATGCTGGCGAGAATCTGATCGGCGAAGGCCGGCTCGACGTCCTCGGCTAGGGCCGCCGACACGGCGCCGAAGCGGGCGCGCTCGGGGCTGGAGCCGAACAGGGCCGCCGGTTTCTCGACCTCGACGCCCTGGGCGTTCAGATCGTCGTTCAGTTCGACATCCAGCGGGTCGGCGAAGACTGGCTCGGGATCGCGGACCCTCGGGCTGGGAAAGGGCGCCGCATCCAGCACCCCGCCCAGAGTGTCGTCGGACCAGAGCTCGTCAACCGGATCGGCGAAGGCCGCGGCGCGCCAGTCGCCGCTGGGGCTCTCGGCCGGGCTCCATGGCGTGGGCTCGGGGCTTTCCAGCGGCGTCTCGCGGCGACCGGCCCGCACGCCGCGCTGCTCGATGCTTTCGCGAGCCTCGGCCAGAAGGCGCGCGGTGCGCTCTTCACTCTGACGCATCCGCTCGCCCAGTTCGCCCGAGGCGCGGTCGTAGCGTTGCTCGATCTTGTCGGTGTTTTCCGAGAGGCGGCGGCCGATGTCGTCCAACGCCTGAGCCGAGCGACGCTCCGACTGGGCGATCCGTTCGCTGAGGCGATCCGAAATCCGGGTGATCTCGCCGCCCAGGCGTTCCAGCGCCAGGGCGTGCTGGTCGTCGGACCGCGTCAGCCGCTGATCCATCGCCTGGGCGTAACGGCCCATTTCGCGGTCCAGCTTGTCATTCAGTTCGCGGCCGATGGCGGCCGCCTGTCCCGACACGCCCGTTTCGACCTTCTCGACCCGAACGTTCAGGTTCTGAGCGATCCGCAGAACCTCGCGGCCCATGGCCTCGACGGCGTCTGCCGAGCGCTGCTCGGCGGCCCGGGTCTGATCGCTGACGGCGGCCAGGGCGCGCTCGACGCGCTCGGAGCGACCATCCGTCTCGACCACTTCCAGTCGGCGCAGCATTTCCGCACGACCGTCCTCAACTTCGCGCGTCAGGCTTTCGGCCAGCTTCTCGAAGCGGGCGGCCTCGCCAGAACGGTCGAGCTCGATGCGACCCTCGGCGTCGCGCAGGCGCAGATCCAGCGCCGCAAACGACCGCTCCAGACCCTTCAGGGCCTCGGAGGTGCGATCCTGCGCCTCGTCCAGACGCGCGCCTACCTGCGCCAGAATATCCGTGCCCGCGCCGGGTCCGGCGACCTTCTCGACCGCCTCCATCCGCTCGCGCAGTTCGCCGATGGTGTTGCGCTGGCGCTCGTCCAGATCGAACAGGCGGCTGGAGACCGCGCCCAGGGCGGCGTCGAGCCGGGCGAAGCCCTCCTCGGTCTTCGGCCCCGTCTCCTGTTCGAAGCGGCGCAGGCGCTTGTGGCCCTCGCGCAGTTCGTCGGCGATGTCGTCGATGCGGCGGGCATAGCCCAGGCCGATTTCGTCCTGGCCTTCCATCCGGCGGACCAGACCGGCCACGGCCTGGTCGATGCCCTGGATGGCGACCGTCGAGCGGCGCTCGGCGGCTTCCAGACGACCGGCGATGACTTCGATGGAGGCCCCGACGCGCACAGTGTCGTCCTCGGCGCCATAGACGTCGTCCAGACGACGCGAACGGCTGCGGCGGTCATAGGGATCGGGTATGGGCGTGCGGCGCGGCAGAGGCGTGATGCCCTCGTCCTCGTCCGGGTCGTCCATGATCATGGAGTTCAGCCATTCGCCGAGCGTCATGCCCGAACGGCGCGCAAGGTCCTTGGCGATCTCGCGAGCCTTGGGGTCGATCCCCTTCACGCTCCACGGCGCTGCTGCGCTCACTGATTCGCCTCCCGACCCATAGGGTGACGCTACCGCTCCACATCAAGCGTGTAAACGTATCGTTAACCGCAATATCTGGCGCCTGGGCGAGCGAATCACCCGCGACGCTTAGACGCGATTCCGTGCTTTTCACGCCAGCATGGTTAACGCCGCGTTTAGATTCATCTTCTGGCGGTTTTTCGCCTTGCGAAGCGGCGCCTCAAGCGCCACCTGCCCTCGCCATGAGCCCTTCGCTGACCCTGATCCTGCTGGTCCTCGCCAGCGCCGTCGCTGTCTTTTCCGGGTGGCGCGGCGCGCGTCCGCCGGACCTGTTCAAGGGTCCGCGCATGATCCCGTGGCGCTTCATCATGCTGGTCGCAGGCGCACTGGCGGTGCTGCTGCTGATCCACCTGGCCTCGGTCCTTGGCGGCCGCACCTTCCCGACGGTCTGACGGAACGAGACGACGCCCCGACGGTTCTTGTGCCTCACGCACAACAGGAGACGCCGGATGAGCCATGATCTGACCCCCGCCGAGGCCGAAGCCGAGTTCTGGAAAAGCCTGAAGCACAGCAACACCGGCATGCTGGGCCTCGACAAGCCCGGCTATCACAGCCAGCCCATGACCGCCTTCCGCGAAGAGGAAACCGGGACGATCTGGTTCTTCACCCGCAATGACACCGACCTAGCGCGCGATGTCGCTGCGTCCGGCCAGTCGGCCATGTTCAGCTATGGCTCCAAGGACCAGAAGGTCTGGGCCTGCGTCCACGGCGAACTGTCGGTGCATGGACAGGACCGGGCGATCATCGACCGTCACTGGAACCCGGTGCTCGCCGCCTGGTATCCGGGCGGCAAGGACGATCCCAACCTGACCATCCTGCGCTTCGACGCCGACGACGGCCGCGTCTGGGTCAGCGAAGGCGGCCTGTTCAAGTTCGCCTATGAAATCGCCAAGGCCAATGCGACCAAGACCCTGCCCGACGCCGGCGGCGTGGCCGACGTCAATCTGCAGTAGGCGAAACCTGACACCCGCTTGGCCCTCAAGCAGCGTCGCCCGCGGGCGACGCGTTAGGGCTCTTTCGCAGGCGGCTTTCAGTCGCCTGCGAAACACCAGGCGAGCACCGCCTTCTGGGCGTGAATGCGGTTCTCGGCCTCGTCCCAGATCAGGGATTGGGGGCCGTCGATGACGGCGTCCGTCACCTCCTCGCCCCGGTGCGCCGGCAGGCAGTGCAGGAAGACGGCGTCGGCGTTGGCCAGTTCCATCAGGGCCTCATCGACCTGATAGGGCTCGAAGGCGGCCAGACGGGCCTCATAGTCCTGATCCCCCATCGACACCCAGGTATCGGTGACGACCACGTCGGCGCCGGCCACGGCCTCGCGCGGATCGCTGGTCAGGTGGACGTGCGCCCCGCCCTTTTCCAGATCGCGCAGGTTAGGATGGTATTCCGCCGGGCAGGCGACGTTCAGGCGGAAGCCGAACTTGGCCGCCGCGTGCATGAAGCTGTGGCAGACGTTGTTGCCGTCGCCGACCCAGGCGATCGTCTTGCCCTCGACTGGCCCCAGATGCTCCTCGATCGTCAGCAGGTCGGCCAGGATCTGGCACGGGTGGCTGCGGTCGGTCAGGCCGTTGACCACCGGCACGGTCGAGACGCGGGCGAAACGCTCGACGTCCTCGTGGTTGTTGGCGCGGATCATCACCGCATCGACCATGCGCGACAGGACCTTGGCCGTGTCCTCGACCGGCTCGCCGCGCCCCAGCTGCATGTCGGCGGCGGTGGCGATGATGGCCGAGCCGCCCAACTGACGGATGGCCGCGTCGAAGCTGAAACGGGTGCGCGTCGAGTTCTTCTCGAAGATCATGGCCAGGACGCGGTCCTGACCCGGCGCGTCAGCGTCGGGACGGCCCTGGGGCCAGCCCTTGCGCGCCTGTTTGCGAGCGTGGGCGTCGTCCAGAATGGCGCGCAAGTCGGCGGCGTCGAGCCGATGAATATCGAGGAAGTGACGGACCATCTCAGGTCTCCGTAGTCAGAACAGTCAGTCAGGCCTCAGCGGGGGCCGATCAGGCCGCCAGCTTCGTCCGGGCGAACTCACAGGCCGTTTCAAACTTCTCGACGGCCTCGCGGGCCTCTTCGAGGGTGATGTTCAGCGGCGGCAGGATGCGGACCAGGTTGTCGCCGCCGCCTGCGACCAGCAACTTCGCCTCGTCGCGGGCCCAGCCCATGAAGTCGCGGTTGTTGGGGACCAGCTTGACGCCCAGCAACAGACCCTTGCCGCGCACCTCGACGATCACGTCGGGGAAGCGTTCCTTGAGGCCGTGAAGCTGCTGCTTCAGATAGCCGGCGATCTCGTTGACGTTGGCAAGGATGGCGTCCGACGACACCTCGGCGAAGGCGGCCTGACCGACCGCCATGGCCAGGGGGTTGCCGCCGAAGGTCGAGCCATGGGCGCCGACCGTCATGCCCTTGGCCGCTTCGGCCGTCGCCAGACACGCCCCGATGGGGAAGCCGCCGCCCAGGGCCTTGGCGATGGCCATGATGTCCGGCGCCATGCCGGCCCATTCGTGGGCCCACAGCTTGCCGGTCCGGCCCATGCCGCACTGGACCTCGTCGAAGATGATCAGGACGCCATGCGCGTCGCACAGCTCACGCAGGCCGCGCAGGCACTGTTCCGGCATGGCGCGGCAGCCGCCCTCGCCCTGCACCGGCTCCACGATGATGGCGGCGGTGGTCGGGTTGGCGATGGCGGCCTTGATGGCGTCGTGGTCGCCCCACCTCAGCTGATGGAAGCCTTCCATCTTGGGCCCGAAGCCCTCGGTGTAGCTGGGGTTGGCGGCGGCGTTGATGGCGCCATAGGTGCGGCCGTGGAACGAGCCGTCGAAGCCGTAGATGTCGATGCGTTCCGGCTGGCCGTTGGCCGAGTGGAACTTGCGCGCCGTCTTCAGCGCGCACTCGACGGCTTCCGTGCCCGAGTTGGTGAAGAAGACCACGTCGGCGAACGACTTTTCGCACAGGGCGTCAGCCAGGGCGTCCTGACCCGGAATCTTGAAGATGTTGGAGACGTGCCACAGCTTCTCGGCCTGATCCTTGACCGCCTGCACCAGCTTGGGGTTGGCGTGGCCGAGGGCGTTGGTCGAGATGCCCGAGACGCAGTCCAGATACTCGGTCCCGTCGGTCGCCCACAGGCGGACGCCCTGGCCGCGCTCCACTTCCAGCGGCGCGCGATTGTAGACACCCATCAGATGACCGGACACAGGCAGACTCCATAAAGCGAGACGGCCCCGACGCCCAAATCTCGAAAGACAGGGCGACGGGACCGCTTCAAAAAGGGTGAGGGACTTGTCGGGCGCTATCCGCCCTTAGTCAACACCGTGA
>CAYWDO010000051.1:3922-13958 GCA_964456995.1 uncultured Brevundimonas sp. | reverse complement strand
CAGCGGCATGGGCTTGAGGTCGAGCAGGGCGAACAGCTTGGCGTCGTCGTCCTCTTCCGGGTTGGGCGTGGTCAGAAGCTTGCCGCCGACGAAGATGGAGTTGGCGCCGGCCAGGAAGCACAGCGCCTGCATCTCCGGCGTCATGCCCTCGCGACCGGCCGACAGGCGCACCATCGACTTGGGACAGACGAGACGGGCGACGGCGACGGTGCGGACGAACTCGATCGGGTCGATCTCGCCCTCCTTCAGCACCCGCTCGCCCAGGGGCGTGCCGCCGACGGGGACCAGGGCGTTGACCGGCAGGCTGTCGGGATGGGCGGGCAGGGTGGCCAGGGCGTGCAGCAGGCCGGCGCGGTCGCGGCGCTTCTCGCCCATGCCGACGATGCCGCCGCAGCAGGTGCTCATGCCGGCGTCGCGGACGTGTTGCAGGGTGTCCAGACGATCCTGATAGGAGCGGGTCGTCACCACCTCGGCATAATACTCAGGCCCGGTGTCGAGGTTGTGGTTGTAGTAGTCGAGGCCGGCGTCCTTCAGCTGTTTCGCCTGCTCGGCGTTCAGCATGCCCAGGGTGGCGCAGGTCTCAAGACCGAGCGCCTTCACGCCCGCGATCATGGCCGCCAGCTTGGGCGTGTCGCGGTCCTTCAGCTCGCGCCAGGCGGCGCCCATGCAGAAGCGGCTGGCCCCGCCGGCCTTGGCCGCCATGGCCTCGGCGATGACGGCGGTCGGCTCCATCAGCTTCTCGGCCTTGAGCCCGGTCTTGAAGCTGGCCGACTGCGAGCAGTAGCCGCAGTTCTCGGCGCAGCCGCCGGTCTTGACCGACAGCAGCTGCGACTTCTGCACCTCGCTGGGGTCAAAGGTGCGGCGGTGCACGGTGGCGGCCTCGAACACCAGCTCCATGAAGGGGCGGGCGAACAGGGCCTCGACCTCCTCCAGCGTCCAGTCGTGGCGGGGGATCGAGAGATCGCGGGCGGGTCGGATCGATGCGTCGTCAGCCATGGCCGACGGCTTAGCCGTGCGCGGCGGCGCGGCCAAGCCGGAAGTCACGCGCCGGTGTTCTGCGGGCTAGCGCTCGTCCTTGTAGATGCGGCCGTCGCGCATGACGAAGGCGACGGTCTTCAGCACAGTCACGTCGCTCAGCGGATCTCCCGTCACGGCGATGACGTCGGCCCGCTTGCCCGGCTCCAGCGTGCCGACTTCGGCCGATACGCCCAGCAGGTCGGCGGCGTTCACAGTGGCCGCCTCGATCGCCGACATGGGCGTCATGCCATATCTGACCATCAGTTCGAACTCGTCCGCGTTGCGCCCGTGCTTGGACACGCCCGCGTCGGTGCCGAAGGCGATGCGCACCCCTGCCGGGACGGCGCGCTGCAATGACCGGCCGGTGATGTCGATGCGCCAACGCACCTTGGCCAGAACGTCCGGCGGATAGGCTTCCGGGTCGGCCGCCAGGCTGGCGATATAGCCGTTCACCGTCGACAGGGTGGGGACGTAGTAGGCGCCGGAGCGCTGGAACAGACGGATGGTCTCGTCGTCGAACAGGGTGCCATGCTCGATGGAATCGGCCCCCATCCGCAGGGCCAGATCAATGCCGTCGGCCCCGTGGGCGTGAACCGCGACCTTCTTGCCGTACAGGTGGGCCGTGTCGATCAGGGCCTTGGCCTCGTCCTCGAACATCTGGGCGCCGACGCCGGCGCCGACGCGGCTGTTGACCCCGCCGGTGGTGGCGATCTTGATGACGTCGACGCCGCGCCCGACCTGAAGGCGGACGGCTTCGCGACAGCTGTCGACGCCGTTGCAGACATTGTCGTGGGCCATGTGGGCGCGGACATCGTCGTTGAAGCCCAGCCGGCCGTCCATATGGCCCGAGGTGGCGGAGATGCTGGTTCCGGCGTCGAGAATGCGCGGTCCGGGAAGCCGATGTTCGGCCGTGGCGTCGCGTAGGGCCAGGGTCACGCCGCCGTCGTCGCCCAGATTTCTGACGGTGGTGAAGCCCGCCAGCAGGGTTTTCCGCGCGTTGTCCGCCGCATGATAGGCCTGGGCCGGCAGGCTCTCGGTCACCGACGACACCAGCCAGGCCTGACCCGGTAGGTCGGAGACCAGATGCACATGGCTGTCGATCAGGCCGGGCAGGACGAAGCGCTCGCGCTGGTCCACCAAGGTCGCGCCGGGGAAGGCCGAGGAGTCGATGAAGCCGTCGCGGATCTCGACCACCTTGCCGTCGCGCACCACCAGGGTCGATGGCCCGCGCGGGGCCCGGCCGGGATGGTCCAGCAGCCGCCCGGCATGGATCAGGGTCACGGCCCCGGGCGCCGGGGTCACCGAAGTCTCGGCGGCGGCGGGCAGGGCCGTCGCCAGCGCCATGGTCCAGGCTAAAGCGCAGACCGCCCCCGTCAGCATGGTCTTCATGGTCGAAACTCCCCCTCGAACCGGAGGAGTTAAGCCGTGCGTGGCGCTATGCGCCAGTTTTTAAAGTCCGGCGGGAGACGCGATCGTCAGCTCACCGCGCGCAGGTGGGGCGCATGGCCCGCGCCGCGATCCAGGCGGAAGCGACCGACCTGATGGTTCAGGCTGACGGCCTCGGTGGCCAGCTGACGGGCGGCGGCGGTGGCTTCTTCGGTCATGGCGGCGTTCTGCTGGGTGATGTCGTCCATCTCGCCCATGGTGCGGCGGACGCGGGCCAGGCCCTCGGCCTGTTCCTTGGCCGAGCTGGCGATGCCGCCGGCCAGACCGTCGATGGCCACCACGCGACCGCCGATCCGCTCCAGCGCCTCTCCGGTGCGTTCCACCAGATCGACCCCGCGCGCCACCTGGGCCGAGGAGGTCGAGATCAGAGTCCTGATTTCGCCCGAGGCTTCGGACGACCGTTGCGCCAGGGCGCGCACTTCCTGGGCCACCACGGCGAAGCCGCGACCGGCCTCGCCGGCGCGCGCCGCCTCGACCCCGGCGTTCAGAGCCAGAAGGTTGGTCTGGAAGGCGATCTCGTCGATCAGGCTGGTGAAGCGGGCGATGCCGGTCGAGGATTCGGCGATGGCGTGGATGGCGGAAACGGCTTCGCCGACCACCTGGCTGCTGTCCTCGACATCGACGCGGGCGGCGGCCAGAGCCTCGGCGGTCTGGCGCGCATTGTCGGCGGTCGTCGCTACGGCGCGCGCGATGGCGTCGGCCTCGTTGACCGTGCGCTCCAGATTGGCGGCCTGACGCTCGGTGCGGCTGGCCAGGTCCTCGGACGCGGTCGCCAACTGGTTGGAGCCGGCGCTCAGGCTCTCGACGCTGTCGGCCACGGCGCGAACGGCCGTGCGCAGGGCGCGGGTCGCGGCATGGAAGTCGTTCTGCAGGCTGCGGTACTGCTCGGGGAAGACGCCGGGAATGGTGGTCGACAGGTCGTTCTCGGCCAGGTCGTGCAGGGCGGCGCCCAGGGCGCGGACCACTTCGGTCTGACGCGCCTCGGCCTCGTCGTGGGCGGCCTTCACCTTGTCGCGCTCGTCTTGCAGCACCTCGAGATAGATGGAGATGGCCAGATCCATGTCCAGCATGACCCGCTGGGTCAGTTCGGCGATGGCTTCGGCCGTGACGCGGTCGTGCTCGCGCTTGTTGGCCCAGAACTTCCGCGGCCGTTCAGCGATGGCGCGGGTCAGGTGGGCCAGGATGACGCTGTAGCCGCCGATGTACCAGCGCGGCTCCAGCCCGATGCGGGCGTGGACATGGCCGATGGTGCGCACCGACTTGGCATAGTCGGCGTCGGCGCGACCGTCGATGATGGCGTCCCAATGGTGTTGCTGCGCCTTGCTGGCGGCGCCGATATGCGCTTCGTCGCGGAAGAAGCGGCGTGTGGTCGGCTCGGCCCGCACCCGGTCATAGAAGGCGGCCAGGGCCACCGGCGCTTCCTTGCGCAGCAGCGGACCCATGGCGCGATAGCCGGGCGACGCCGCGCCCAGGCCCATGAAACCCATGCGGTGTTGGATGTCTTCACCGGCCATGATCTACGTCTCGCTACGCAATGCGGCGCAGAGAAGCGCGCCTGCTTATCCCTTTGAACCTTAGGGGTATTGCGGGGCTTAAGGCCGGCCTGCGTAGAATCCCGTAGAGGCTGTGGATGGGCCGTGCGGTTCTGTCATATAAAGGTATCCTTATGTGTTGATTGCCCCCGCGCGCTGGGCGCGCTATAGCGGCGGCTTGAAAATCCTCGCCGCGAGAGCCCTCTGCATGACCGACTATATCGTTCGCGACATTTCCCTGGCCGACTTCGGCAACAAGGAAATCGCCATCGCTGAAACCGAAATGCCGGGCCTGATGGCTCTGCGCGAGGAGTTTGGCGCGTCCCAGCCGCTGAAGGGCGCCCGCATCGCCGGCAGCCTGCACATGACCATCCAGACGGCGGTTCTGATCCAGACGCTGGAAGCCCTGGGCGCCGACGTGCGCTGGGCCTCGTGCAACATCTTCTCGACCCAGGACCACGCTGCGGCCGCCATCGCCGCCTCGGGCACGCCGGTCTTCGCCACCAAGGGCGAGACCCTGGAAGAATACTGGGACTATGCCCACAAGATCTTCGAATGGGCTGACGGCGGCTACCCGAACCTGATCCTCGACGACGGCGGCGACGCCACCCTGCTGACCGTGCTCGGCCCCAAGGCCGAGAAGGACATCTCGGTCCTGTCGAACCCGCAGAACGAGGAAGAAGAAGCCCTGTTCGCGGTGATGAAGCGCTACATCGCCGAGAAGCCCGGCTTCTACTCGGCCATCCGCGACGCCATCGGCGGCGTGTCGGAAGAGACGACCACGGGCGTCCACCGCCTGTATCAGATGGCCGAAAAGGGCGAGCTGCCCTTCCCCGCCATCAACGTCAACGACAGCGTCACCAAGTCCAAGTTCGACAACCTCTACGGCTGCCGTGAATCGCTGGTCGACGCCATCCGTCGCGGCACCGACGTCATGCTGTCGGGCAAGGTCGCCGTGGTCTGCGGCTACGGCGACGTGGGCAAGGGTTCGGCCGCTTCGCTGCGTAACGGCGGCGCCCGCGTCATCGTCACCGAGATCGACCCTATCTGCGCCCTGCAGGCCGCCATGGAAGGCTATGAGGTCCAGACCCTGGAAGACGTCGCCGACAAGGCCGACATCTTCGTCACCACGACGGGCAACAAGGACGTCATCCGCCTCGAGCACATGCGCGCGATGCGCAACAACGCCATCGTCTGCAACATCGGCCACTTCGACTCGGAAATTCAGGTCGCCGCCCTGAAGAACCTGAAGTGGGACGAGATCAAGCCGCAGGTCCACCACATCGAATTCCCGGATGGCAAGAAGATCATCCTGCTGTCGGAAGGCCGTCTGGTGAACCTGGGCAACGCCACGGGCCACCCGTCCTTCGTGATGTCGGCCTCCTTCACCAACCAGACCCTGGCCCAGATCGAACTGTGGACCAACGCCAAGTCCTACCAGAACCAGGTCTACACCCTGCCCAAGCACCTGGATGAGAAGGTCGCCTTCCTCCACCTGGCCAAGCTGGGCGCCAAGCTGACCCAGCTGACCCAGGAACAGGCCGACTACATCTCGGTCCCGACCGAGGGTCCGTTCAAGCCGGAACACTACCGCTACTAGGACCTGCTGAAGGTCTGGATGCAGAAACCCCGCGCTGGCGACAGCGCGGGGTTTTTGTTTGGGCGAAGGGGAGGCGGGCTAGATCCTCCCCCGCTGCGCAGGGGAGGATTGCTCAGGCCGCGTCGCGCGGGTCGTAGGCCTCGATCTCGCGGCCCATCAGGCCGGTCTCGAAGTCCATGAAGATGTCGATCAGCTCCTCGACCCCGACCGGCGGCGCCTTGGGGCCGAAGCGGAAGCGCCAGAAGCTGACGATATGCTGCACCGCGCCCAACTGGTCGCCCAGTCGCGCGAAGAGGGCCGGCGCCTCCAGCAGGAAGTCGCGGAAGGCGACGGGGTTTCCCTGCAGCGTCAGCCCCGCATAGGCGTCGTCATAGTAGCGCAGGGTGCGGCTGACATCCTCGCAGGTCTTCATGATCCGGCCGCGCAGGACGCCGCGTCCGCGCTCGATATAGTCCTTGGCCGCGCGGTCGCTGGGGCCGACGGGCTTGACCGTTCCCACCTCGTCGGCGACCTCGACGATGTCGTTCATCAGGCTGGCCAGGGCCCATTTGTAATAGAGGAAGCCCTTCCAGCAGAAGACACCCTCCTGATACTGCTCCGGCTCCAGCCTCAGGGTGGCGCGCAGGGCCTCGAGCCGGTCGCCGGGCGCATTGGACAGGATCTTCGAGGCCATTCGGGCGGTCGAGCCGACCGCCGCTATGCCCCCGCCCATGCTGAGGGTGACCAGGGGCTCGATCTCCTGCTGGACGAAGGCCAGCATCTTTTCGAGGTCGGCCTCGCTGAGCGTGAAATAGCAGGGAGCCGCATCGACCTCGCCGCGCCGCAGCTGTTCGCGCAACAGGAAGGGGTCCAGCGAAGGCAACTGATCCATCAGCCGCAGGGTCTTCAGGTCGGGGTGGTCGGCCGCAATGCCGAACGCCTCCTGCATGGCGCGCTCGAAGCCGATCTGATTGACGAAGACGAAGCGGCCGCCGGTCTTCAGATCGTTGCTGTCGATCGGCACCACCACCTTGGTCGCCACCTGGCGCCGACCGGGAAAGGAGTCGGTCTCGTTGCGCCGCAGCCGGTGCTTGATGATCAGCGCGGTGTTCAGCGTCGGCGTGCGGAACATGGGACGCTCGTGCCAGTCGTCCGTATGCCCGTGCTCGTCATAGACCTTGAGCAGGTTCAACACCCGCGCCGTCGAGGCGGAGCGACGCAGGTGCTCAAGATTGCGGATGGCGCGGTCACTCATGGCGGCCAACCTGCCAGCCAAAGGTGACTAACGGCTTAGCTGGCGAAAAAGAGGGCCGCTCCCGAAGCAGCGGCCCTTTTCAGTCGGGGAGGAAAGCGGGATCAGAAGGTGGTCGTCACCGACACCCAGAGGCGACGCGGCTCCTGATTGTTGGCGTAGAGGTTGGTGTAGGCGATCGCGTTCGTGTTCACATTGCTGACGTAGGAACCGTAGGAGACGAAATCCTTGTCCAGCAGGTTGTAGATCGCGCCGTTGATCGTGACGGCGTCATTGACCTTGTACGATCCGCCCAGGTGGAAGACCTCATAGCCCTTGTAGTCGCCCCAGGTGGCCTTGGCGCGGCTGGTGGCGCTGTCCTCGCTGCGGTAGCGATCGCTGCGGTATTCGCCGCGCAGCCACAGGTTCAGACGGTCCGTGGCGTTCCAGCGCAGGGCGCCGTTCAGGATATGCTTGGGCGTGTCCGACAGCGGCAGGCCGGCGTCGTCGCCGCTTTTGATCTCGGTGTCGGTATAGGTGTAGTTGCCGGTCAGGCTCCACGCCTCGGCCAGGTTCCAGCGGAAGGAGGCCTCGGCGCCCTGGGTCACGGCCTCGTCGATGTTGACCGTCTGCGAGAAGGTTTCGACATTGGGCCAGAAGCCATAGTCGGCGCAGTTCGGCAGGGCCTGCTGGCCGGCGGCGTACTCGGCCGCACTCAGACCGAACGAGCAGTTGTTCAGCGGCTGGCCGCTGGCGATCTTGTCGTCGAAGCTGTTGTGGAACAGCGTGAAGCTGGCGCGGAAATTGTCCTGATTGTCGTAGAAGGCGGCCAGCTCGCTTGAGGTGCTGGTTTCCGGCTGCAGGCTCGGCGTGCCGATGGTCGGACGCGTGCCCTGGCCGGTGAAGCCGGTGATGCCCGGCGCAATCTGATCCAGGCGCGGGGTCTTGAAGCCCTGGCTGACGCCGCCCTTCAGGGTCCACTGCGGCGTCGCGTTCCACACCAGATAGGCGCGCGGGCTGATGTGGTCGCCGAAGATGTTGTGCTCGTCGTAGCGCGCGCCCAGCGTCAGGGCCAGGGTGTCGGTGAAGCGCCACTCGTCCTCGGCGAACAGGGCCCACTGCTGATGCTCGTAGGGGGCAGGGGCCACGCCATCGACCATCTCGGCGTCCCAATACTGACCGCCCACGGTGAAGGTATGGTTTTTCCAGCGCGAGAACAGCTTGGTGTCGAAGATGGTGTTGGTCGCCGTCAGGGTGCGCGGGTCCCCGGCGTTTCCGCCGCCCGGAACGTTCGACGGCAGGATGCGGCCCAGGGTTTCGCGTTCGTTGCGCGACAGGCTGCTCTGCACTTCGCCGAAGCTCAGACGCCAGTTGTGCGACAGGACCAGTTCTTCCTGATTGAACTCCATCTCCGGGCCGTAACCCGAGGCGCCCAGGGTGCCGAGCTGGGCCGCCGAGTTGTCGTACCACTGGCGCGTGACGTCGTAGTCCAGCATCAGGTCGTGGTCGGCGTGCGGCGTCAGCGTCAGGCGACTGCCCAGCGACCAGATCTCGTTCTCGACCGGCGAGGGGCCGCGCTTGGACACGCCGACTTCCGTGCCGGCGTCGTTGTTATAGGTCAGGTCCGAGGCTTCGCGGGTCTGATAGCGACCACGCACGGCCAGGCCGAGCAGGTCCTTGACCAGAGGGCCGGTGGCGTAGAAGTCGCCGCCGTAAATGTTGCCGAAGCCGGAGTCTTCCTGAACCGTGGCGTTGGCGCTGGCCGAACCGCTCCAGACGTCGCCGACCTTGCGGGTGATGATGTTGACCACGCCGCCCATGGCGTCGGACCCATAGAGGGTCGAAACCGGGCCGCGCACGACCTCGATCCGCTCGATGGCCGACATCGGCGGAATGAAGCTGGTCGAGGTTTCGCCGAAACCGTTCGGGGTGATGGAGCCGGCGGCGTTCTGGCGGCGGCCGTCGATCAGGATCAGGGTATAGTCCGACGGCATCCCGCGGATGGAGATGTTCAGACCGCCCGTCTTGCCCGCCGATGCGCCCACATCGACGCCTTCGACATTGGCCAGGGCCTCAGCCAGGCTCTGGTGGCGTTCGCTTTCCAGCTGCTGCCGCGTCAGGACGCTGATCGAGGCCGGGGCCTGGGTGATGCGCTGTTCAAAGCCCGAGGCGGTGACGACGACATCCGCGACCTGGGAGGTGATCTGGGTCTGATCGACGATGACCTCCTCAGCCGTCGCGGCCTGACCCGTGGCGAGGACGGCCAGCGCGGTGGCGGCCAGAAGGGTCGAACGGCGAGAGACGGTGAAGGAAGACATGAAGGGCCCCGGTTGTTTTGCGAGCGCCTCTCAACAGCAATAGCAGAAGCGTGACAACGGGGGTGTGCGAATACGTCGCAATTGCTGTGCGACAGGCGCGGCGGCGCATATGCTGGCGCAGGGCGGCTGGCGGGCTTAGAAGGCGATCATGGAAATCTTCGACATCCTGATCCTCATCGCCATCGCCGCCGTGACCATCACCCTCGGCTTCGGCGTCTACACCCTGTATCGCGGCGGCGACTTCGCCCGCTCGAACTCGAACAAGCTGATGCGGCTGCGCATTGTATTGCAGGCCGTGGCGGTGCTGTTGCTGATGGGCGGGATGTGGTGGAAATCCACGCACGGGGGCTAGGACCATGGTGACGCTGAACAAGATCTACACCCGCACCGGCGACGGCGGGCAGACCCGCCTGGCCTCGGGCGCGCCGGTGTCCAAGACCGACCTGCGGGTCGAGGCCTATGGCACGGTGGACGAACTGAACGCCGTCATCGGCGTGGCCCGCCTGAACAGCGGCCAGAACGACCGCATCGACGCCATGCTGGGCCGTATCCAGAACGAGCTGTTCGACCTCGGCGCCGATCTGGCCACGCCGCTGGACCCCGCCCCGAAATGGGAGGCGCTGCGTATCATCGCCTCGCAGGTGGAGCGCATCGAGACCGAAATCGACTGGATGAACGAGAGCCTGAAGCCGCTGGACAGCTTCATCCTGTCGGGCGGTTCACCCCTGTCGGCCCACCTGCATCTGGCGCGCACCGTCTGTCGCCGGGCCGAGCGTGACGCCATTCGTCTGATGGAATCGGGCCAGCAGTTGAACCCGGAGGCCGTCCGCTATCTGAACCGCCTGTCGGACCACCTGTTCGTCGCCGCCCGCCGCGCCAACGCCAACGGCGCCGCCGACATCCTGTGGAAGCC
>CAYWDO010000051.1:0-3822 GCA_964456995.1 uncultured Brevundimonas sp. | reverse complement strand
GGCGAGGAAGGCCCAATAGAGCGGAGACTGATAACGCGGCCGGGGAATCCCCATTGCCATGGAGGTTGCAGTCCAGATCAGAACGGCAACGACATCCAGCGCCATCAGCCATCCTGCGCCCGCATAATAGGTTCTGCGAATCTCAGCGAACATTCAGCGCCTCCGCAGCCTGAGTTCCAAAGCCGTTACCGCTGCTGCAAGGCTTCGACCCGGACGCGTTCGGCGGCGGTCGCGGCGTCGCGGGCGCGCTTCTCGGCGGTCAGCTGGGTTTCGATCTCGACCAGCTCCTTGTTCTTCTCGGCCGAGGCCTCGGCGCGGGTGACGCCGATGGGGCGGCCGGTGATTTCAGCGATCGAGATGGGCTGGGCGCAGATGCGGCTTTCGATGTCGTACCACTTGCCCTGGGCCTCGCAGCGCTCGCCCGGCTCCATCCAGTAGCGCTGGAACACGAAGACCCCGGCGATCATCAGACCGAAGATGCTGAAGAAGAGGACGCTCAGGCGGCCCAGGGTCAGGAAGCGTTTCATACGGGTCTCATAGATCAAAATTGCGCCGCCGACACGACCGCAGTTCACGTAGCGTTACGTTGACAGGCCGGTTTAGCCGGTCCAATCCCTCGACCCATATTTCGATGACCAAGTGGATAGGCTCATGAAGGTACTCGTCCCGGTAAAACGGGTGATCGACTATAACGTCAAGGCCCGCGTCAAGGCGGACCAGAGCGGCGTGGATCTGGCCAACGTCAAGATGAGCATGAACCCCTTCGACGAGATCGCCGTCGAAGAGGCTGTTCGGCTCAAGGAAGGCAAGGAGCATCACGCCGCAGGCACGGTGACAGAAATCGTCGTCGTCTCCATCGGCGTGACCCAGGCCCAGGAAACCCTGCGCACGGCCCTGGCCATGGGCGCCGATCGCGGCGTCCTGATCCAGTCGGACGCCGACCTGGAGCCGCTGGCCGTCGCCAAGCTGCTGAAGGCGGTGGTCGATGAAGAAAAGCCCGATCTGGTCCTGATGGGCAAGCAGTCGATCGACGGCGACAACAACGCCGTGGGTCAGATGCTGGCCGCCCTGCTGGACTGGCCGCAAGCCACCTTCGCCGGCAAGCTGGTGATCGGCGACGGCAAGGCGACCGTGACGCGTGAAGTTGACGGCGGTCTGCAGACCCTGGCGGCTGAACTGCCGGCCGTGGTCACCGTCGACCTGCGCCTCAACACCCCGCGCTACGCCAGCCTGCCCAACATCATGAAGGCCAAGAAGAAGGAGATCGCGGTCAAGGCGGTCGCCGACTACGGCGTCGATGTCGCGGATCGCCTCAAGGTCCTCAAGGTGACGGAGCCGCCGAAGCGTTCGGCGGGCGTCAAGGTCGCCGACGCGGCCGAACTGGTTTCCAAGCTCAAAGACGCAGGGGTTCTGTAATGGCCGTTCTCGTCATCGCCGACCACGACGGCGCGATCGTTCGCGACACCACCCACAAGACGGTGACGGCGGCTCTGGCCCTGTCGTCGGACGTGGACGTTCTGGTGCTCGGCAAGGGCGCACAGGCCGTGGCCGACGCCGCCGCCAAGATTTCGGGCGTGCGCAAGGTCCTGCTGGCCGAGGGCGACGCCGTGGCTCACGGCCTGGCCGAGGCCGTCGAAGCGACCGTCCTGCCGCTGGCCGCTGGCTACGACGCCATCCTGTCGCCCGCCACCACGGACGGCAAGAACTTCGCCCCGCGCCTGGCGGCCAAGCTGGACGTCGCCCCGATCTCGGACATCGTCGAGGTCGTCTCGGCCGATACCTTCGTGCGTCCGATCTACGCCGGCAACGCCCTGGAAACGGTGCAGTCGGCCGACGCCAAGAAGGTCATCACCGTGCGGCCGACGGCCTTCGCCGCCGCCGCTGAAGGCGGCTCGGCCCCGGTCGAGAGCGTCGCCGCCGGCGAAGCGCCCAAGACCGCCTTCGTCTCCGAGGAAATGGTCAAGTCGGACCGCCCCGAACTGGGCGCCGCCAAGATCATCGTCTCGGGCGGCCGCGCCCTGGGTTCGGCCGACGAGTTCCACGCCGTCATGGAGCCCCTGGCCGACAAGCTGGGCGCCGCCATCGGCGCCAGCCGCGCCGCCGTCGACGCGGGCTACGCTCCCAACGACTATCAGGTCGGCCAGACCGGCAAGGTCGTGGCCCCGGCCCTCTACATCGCCATCGGCATCTCGGGCGCCATCCAGCACCTGGCCGGCATGAAGGACTCCAAGGTCATCGTCGCCATCAACAAGGACGCCGACGCCCCGATCTTCCAGGTCGCCGACTACGGCATCGTGGGCGACTACAAGACCGTCGTGCCGGAACTGATGGCCGCCCTGGGCTAAGCCCCCGGCCCGACCAGCCTATGCGACGCGCCGGAGAGCCTTTTCCGGCGCGTTTGCAATTCTACTCTCGTCATCCCGGAAAGCCCGCAGGGCTTATCCGGGACCGCAAGAAGCGGCGGCGCCTTTAGCGGTCCCGGCTCGGCGCGGCTTGCGCCGCTGGGCCGGCATGACAGACATAGGGACATGACCGCCCGCCTCGCCATCAAGCTGACGCCCCGCGCCGCCGCCGACCGCATCGACGGTTGGGACGTCGACCCTGACGGCCGCCCCGTGCTCAAGGTCCGCGTGCGCGCCCAGCCGGTCGAGGGCGAGGCCAACGCCGCCCTGACCGCCTTCCTCGCCAAGGCCCTGGGCGTCCCCAAGCGCGACGTGACCCTGGCGCGCGGCGGTCAGTCGCGGCTGAAGATGATCGAGGTCGAGGGCCTGAGCGAGGCCGAGGTCCGCGACCGCTTGTCCGGCCTCTGACATTTCCCCTTTACGGCGAGGCTGAACCTCCTTTGTATGCCGTCCCATTGTCTGCCCGCTGTCTGCGGGCGCGAGGGGGTCTCGCCCATGTTGCTTAACCGTCTGCGGGGCCCAAGCCTCGCTGTCCTCACCTGCGCGCTCGGCGCTCTGGCCCTGTCGGCCTGCGCCACGACCGGCGACGCCAAGCCCAAGACCGAGACGGCCTCGACCGCCTCGTCGTCCAAGGACCGAACCATGGCCCCCGGCCTGGACGGCTGGGCCAATGCGGACCCCTATCCCTCGACCTATCGCGGCCTGCCGCGTGAGAACCTGGCCCTGGTCGGGGCCACGGTCCTGACCGGCGCCGGTCAGAAGATCGAAGGTGGCGTGGTGGTGATCACCGACGGCCGTATCGCCGCGGTCGGCGGCGCCGACACGCCGGTGCCGAGCGGCCACAAGGTCGTGGACGCGCGCGGCCGCTACGTCACGCCCGGCGTCATCGACATCCACAGCCACCTTGGCGTCTATCCCTCGCCCGGCGTCATGGGGATGAGCGACGGCAACGAGGCCACCAATCCGAACACGGCCCAGGTCTGGGCCGAACATTCGATCTGGCCCCAGGACCCGGGCTTCAACACCGCCCGCGCCGGCGGCGTGACCACGCTCCAGATCCTGCCCGGCTCGGCCAACCTGTTCGGCGGGCGCGGCGTGACGGTGCGCAACATCCCCTCCGTCACCATGCAGGGGATGAAGTTCCCCAACGCTCCCTATGGCCTGAAGATGGCCTGCGGCGAGAACCCCAGTCGCGTCTACGGCGGTCGCAACACCTCGCCGGCCACCGGCATGGGCAATGTCGCCGGCTACCGAGCCGCCTTCATCGCCGCGCGCGACTACAAGGCCAAGTGGGATAAATGGCGTGACGACGGCCAGGGCACGCCCCCGACCCGCAACCTGCAGCTGGAAACCCTTGCGGGGGTTCTGGACGGCTCGATCCTGATCCAGAACCACTGCTACCGCGCCGACGAGATGGCGG
>CAYWDO010000050.1:4580-14109 GCA_964456995.1 uncultured Brevundimonas sp. | reverse complement strand
ATCCGCAAGAAAAAACGCCCCCGGACGATTCCGGGGGCGTTTCAAAAGGTCGCGGAGCGCGAAATTTAGCCCCGGAACATGGTTTGCTCAACCCATCCGCCGTTTTCCACCCTTGAGGGAGGCGCAGCAAACTCGCTCAAGCAGCGAGCCGCCGCGCGGCGAGCGTTAGCGACCTTGCTGAAGGTTTAGCCCTTAAGCACTTCCAGCAGAGTGTGGCCCAGGCGCGCCGGCGACGGCGAGACGCGGATGCCCGCCGACTCCATCGCAGCGATCTTGGATTCCGCATCGCCCTTGCCGCCCGAAACGATGGCGCCGGCGTGGCCCATGGTGCGGCCGGCCGGAGCCGTACGACCGGCGATGAAGCCGGCCATGGGCTTGGAGCGGCCCTTCTTGGCTTCGTCGATCAGGAACTGGGCGGCCTCTTCTTCGGCGCCGCCGCCGATTTCGCCGATCATGATGATCGAGGTCGTCTCATCGTCGGCCAGGAACATTTCCAGCACGTCGATGAACTCGGTGCCCTTGACCGGATCGCCGCCGATGCCGACGGCAGTGGTCTGACCCAGGCCGGCGTTGGTGGTCTGGAACACGGCTTCATAGGTCAGGGTGCCGGAGCGCGAGACGACGCCGACCGAACCCTTGGAGAAGATGCTGCCCGGCATGATGCCGATCTTGCACTGTTCCGGAGTCAGGATGCCGGGGCAGTTCGGGCCCAGCAGGCGCGACTTGGACTTTTCTAGGCGGGCCTTGACGCGCACCATGTCCAGCACCGGGATGCCTTCGGTGATGCAGGTGATGAAGGGGATCTCGGCCTCGATGGCTTCGATGATGGCGTCGGCGGCGCCTGCCGGCGGGACGTAGATGACGGTGGCGTCGGCGCCCGTGCGCTCCTTGGCTTCAGCGACCGAGCCGTAGATGGGCAGGGTTTCGCCGTGCGAGCCGGTCCAGTTGGTGCCGCCCTTGGTCGGGTGCACGCCGGCGACCATCTGGGTGCCGTGATAGGCCAGAGCCTGTTCGGTGTGGAAGCCGCCGGTCTTGCCGGTCAGGCCCTGCACGATGATCTTGGTGTTCTTGTCGACGAGAATGGACATGTGTCTGTGCTCTGAAATCTGTGTGTCTGCGGGACGGTGGCGAGTAAGGCCGAGGCCTTAGCCGACCGCCGCGACGATCTTCTGGGCGGCGTCGTCGAGGTCGTCCGCGGCCGTGATGGCCAGGCCGCTCTCGTTCAGGATCTTCTTGCCCAGCTCGGCGTTGGTGCCTTCCAGACGCACCACCAGCGGCACCTTCAGGCCCACTTCCTTGACGGCTGCGACCACGCCTTCGGCGATGACGTCGCATTTCATGATGCCGCCGAAGATGTTGACCAGGATGCCCTGGACGGCCGGGTCAGCGGTGATGATCTTGAAGGCCGCCGCGACCTTGTCCTTGCCGGCGCCGCCGCCGACGTCGCAGAAGTTGGCCGGCTCTTTGCCGTACAGCTTGATGATGTCCATGGTCGCCATGGCCAGACCGGCGCCGTTGACCATGCAGCCGATGTTGCCGTCCAGCGCCACGTAGGCCAGATCCCATTCCGACGCTTCGATTTCCTTGGCGTCTTCCTCGGTCTCGTCGCGCAGTTCCTTGATGTCGGGGTGGCGGAACAGGGCGTTGCCGTCGAACGACACCTTGGCGTCCAGGACGCGCAGGTGGCCGTTTGTCATGACGATCAGCGGGTTCACTTCCAGCATGGCCATGTCCTTCTCGACGAAGGCTTTGTACAGGGCCGGGAACAGCGACTTGGCGTCTTCAGCGGCGTCGCCGCTCAGGCCGTAGGCGTCCGAGATGGTCTTGACGTCGGCTTCGGTCACGCCGGCGGTCGGGTCGATGACGACCGTGATGATCTTTTCCGGGGTGTCGTGGGCGACGGCTTCGATGTCCATGCCGCCCTCGGTCGAGACGACGAAGGCGATGCGGCCATAGGCGCGGTCGACCAGCAGCGACAGGTAGAGCTCACGGTCGATGTCGGCGCCGTCTTCGATATAGAGGCGGTTGACCTGCTTGCCGGCGTCCGTGGTCTGAGCGGTGACCAGGGTGTTGCCCAGCATGTCCTTGGCGTTCTTGACCACGTCCTCGATCGAGAAGGCCAGGCGCACGCCGCCCTTGGCGTCAGCCGGCAGTTCCTTGAACTTGCCCTTGCCGCGGCCGCCGGCGTGGATCTGCGACTTCACGACGTAGAGCGGGCCGGGCAGTTGCTTGGCGGCGGCTTCGGCCTGGTCGGCCGAGGTGATGGCCACGCCTTCGGCGACCGGTGCGCCAAAGGCCTTGAGAACCTGCTTGGCCTGATACTCGTGAATGTTCATGTCTGATCCGCGCCGCTGGGAGGAGGTGTGAGGAAACTTTGGTCGCGCTTATAGGCGTCGCGCCTTGGCCTGCGCAACCGCCCCCCTCCTTATGGCCGTCAGAGGCTTTATTTATGCGCCGGCTAGGACGGGATCAGTCGACCCAGTCCTTCTTCAGCGTGCGGGCCGCGCCGAACAGCAGCATGGCCGCCAGTACATAGAAGCCCATGCCCGTATAGATGGCCCACCGCAGGCTCTCTTCGCCAAAGCGGGGCGCCAGCAGGTCGCTCATCCAGCCGAAGTAGTAGAAGCCGACCGCGATCCCCAACAGGTTGTTGATCAACAGGAACAGGGCCGAGGCGGTCGAGCGCATGGCCGCCGGCACCAGGTGCTGGACCGCCGCCGTGATCGGCCCCAGCCAGGCCAGGTTCAGCCCCGTCGGCAGCAGGAAGATCAGGAAGGCCAGCACCAGTTGCTGGGTATGGCTGCCGCCGCCCGGCAGGACCAGGCCGATCAGCCAGGGCGAGTTCATCGCCAGAATAAAACAGGGCGCCGAGATCAGGAAGGCCACGGCCGGCACCATCGGATAGGCGCCCTTGCCGCGCTTCGACAGCTTGTCGGCGATCATGCCGCCCATCCAGATGCCCAGGATCCCGCCGATCAGGGCGATGCCCGCGTAATAGACGCTGGTCTGCGCCAGCGTCAGATCGAAGCTGCGCATGAAGAAGAGCGGCAGCCAGCCGGCCACGCCGTAGCCGCAGACCGAAGACGAGGCCGCGCCCAGGGCCAGCAGCCAGAAGCTGCGCTTCCTGATGACGACGGTGGCCGTCCGCCGCGCGATCATCAGGGAAATCCCGATCACCCCAGCCAGCAGGCCGCCGAATGCGAAGACCAGCGGGTTGCCCAGCGACAGACCGGCGAACTGGATCAGGGCCGCCAGCACCAGGGCGCCGCCGCCGATGCCCAGCATGATCTGGGCGGCCAGCTTGCCGGGGCGTTCCGTGCCGACCGGCGCCGCTTCCAGCGCCGCGACCTGGGCGGCGGTCTTGACCGCGTCCGTCCCGCCGCGCTTGGGATCACGCACCGTCAACCGCAGCAGGGGCGCGACCAGAACCCCCAGCAGACCGACCACGATGAAGGCGGTCCGCCAGCCGTAGGTCGCCGCCAGCAGGCCCCCGACCAGGGTCCCCGCCGCCATGCCCAGAGGAATGCCGAAAGCGAAAGCCGCCATGGCGCGTGCGCGCTGATGCGGGGGGAAATAGTCGGCGATCAGAGAATAGGCCGGGGCCACGCCGCCCGCCTCGCCGACGCCCACGCCCATGCGGCACAGGAACAACTGGGTGAAGGAGCCCGCCACGCCGCACAGGGCGGTGAAGCCCGACCAGACCGCCAGGGCCCCGGTCATGATCCAGACCCGGCTGTAGCGGTCCGCCATCCAGGCCAGGGGAATGGCCAGCGTCGAATAGACCGAGGCGAAGGCGATGCCGCCCAGCAGGCCGAACTGGCTGTCCGACATGCCGAACTCTTCCTTCAGCGGCGCCGCCAGAATGCCGATGATCTGCCGATCCAGGAAGTTCAGCATGTAGATCAGGATCAACACCGCCAGCACATAGTAGCGGTAGCGCGGCGACACGGCGGCCTCGACGGCCTCCTTGGGCGCTGCGGCCTCGGACGTGGTCATGGCGTTGCCCCCTCAGGCTTGGTTCTTGGTCTTCTTTGAGAACGACGGTAGCGGCGTCGTCGGGCGGCGCCAAAAGAAAAAGGGCGGCGGTTCGGGCTGAACCGCCGCCCACGATCAGAGGATCAGGCGTTCAGGAGGAATATCCCGGTCTAGAACTTGTACTGCAGCGACGCCGTCACGGTGCGCGGCGGGCCGTAGTAGCCGATCAGCGAGTTGTTGTAGGCCGCGCCGGCGAAGTTGTAGCCGCCGACGCGGTATTCCTCGTCGGTCAGGTTCTTGCCATAGACGCCGACCGTCCAGGTGCGGCTCGGGTCCGTCCAGACCGCCGACAGATCGACCAGGGCGAAGGCGTCCTGATCCAGGATCGGATTGGGGAACTCGAACTGGCTGTAGTCGTCGCGGTAGCTGACCGACGGCGTCACCGCCAGCGAACCGCCGGCGACGTCGCCGCGCCAGGTCAGACCCAGATAGCCCGTCCATTTCGGCGCGTTCTGCAGCACCACCAGGCTGGAAATGTCCTCATACTGACCGGTCGTCAGATTGAAGCGCAGGAACTCCTCGAACTTGGAGTCCAGATAGCCGATCGCGACGTTGGCCGTCAGGCTGTCGGTCAGGACGACCGCGCCCTCGACTTCGGCGCCAAAGAACTTCGACGAACCGACGTTGTCGACGAAGCTGGCGATGCCGCCCACGGCCGGAACCTGGGTGGTGACCTGCTGATCCTGATACTCGTTGTAGAAGACGGCCGAGGAGAAGCTCAGGCGACGATCAAAGGCCGAGCCCTTCAGGCCGATCTCATAGGAATCGACGGTTTCGGGCTGATAACCGTTGACCGTGTTCGGCGTCAGGATGGCATCGCCGCGCATGTCGAAGCCGCCCGACTTGAACCCCTTGGAATAGGAGGCGTAGCCGGTCAGCTGATCCGAAAAGTCATAGGACAGCGAGGCCTTGGGCGTGAACTGGTCGAAGGTGTTGGAGCGCGTGTAGTCGGTGCGCAGCAGGATCGGCGCGCGCGCCGTGCCCCCCAGCAGCGGACTGCGGGTCGCGCCCAGGTAGTTGGCGCGGAAGACGTTGCCCGTCTTGTCGTCCATCGTATAGCGGGCGCCCAGGCCCAGGTGCAGTCGATCCGTCAGGTCCAGGTTCACATCGGTGAACAGGGCGATGCTGGTCGTCTTCACATATCCGGCGGTGCCGATGACGATGCCGAAGTTCTGGGCGATGGTGTCAAAGGCGCCCGAGGCGGTGCCGTCCAGATAGAAGATCCCGGCCACGCCCTGAATCCGTTCGCCGCTGAACAGGGCCTGGAATTCCTGGGTGAACTGATGGTCGCCATAGATGGCCGGCACGTCCAGCGTCGGGGCCGGGGTGTTGTCGAAATCGATCAGGGTGTCGGTGTCGCCGGTGCGATAGGCGGTGATCGACTTGAACGACCAGACGTCGTTCAGATCGACCTGGGCCGTCAGCGACACGCCTTCGGTCGTCACCTTGTTGCGGTCGCCGAGACCGGCATAGGTGTCATAGACGCTGTCGGGCACGCCCGCGCCGGGACCGACGCCCGCGATCTCGCGGTGGCCATGTCGGGGGTTGGACTTGTCCTGGACCCGGTCATAGGCCAGGCGGAAGAAGGCGTTGTCGTAGGGCTGGAACTCGACGCTGACGCGGCCGGCCAGAACATCCTTGTCATAGTGTTCGGCGCCGGTGTTCAGGTTCTCGCCGTAACCGTCGCGGTCATAGCTGGCGATCGCCGCGCCGATGCGCAGCTTGTCGGTGACCGGCATCGAGCCCTGGGCCATCAGATCGATCTGGTTGTAGCTGCCATAGGCGCCGCGCAGGCTCAGTTCCGGCGAGTCCGGGTCCAGACGCGAGGTGACGTACTTGATGGCGCCGCCGACCGTGTTGCGGCCGTAGAGCGAGCCTTGCGGGCCGCGCAGCACTTCGATGCGCTCGATGTCGAAGATGTCCAGCACGGCGCCCTGCGGACGGGCCACGTAGACGTCGTCGATATAGAGGCCGACGCCGGGCTCGAAGCCCCACAGCGGGTCCTGTTGGCCGATGCCGCGAATGAAGGAGATCAGGGTCGAGTTGGAGCCGCGCGCGACCTGAACCGTGGCGTTCGGGGTCTGCTGCTGCAGGGCGGTGATGTCGGTCGCGCCGGTTTCTTCCAGACGCTCGGCGCCCAGGGCCGAAACCGAGATCGGCACGTCCTTCAGGGTTTCTTCGCGGCGACGGGCGGTGACGATGACGTCGTCGACGTTGGAGGCCTGCGTTTCGGTCGAGGCTTGCTGCGCCACGGCGCTAGCCGACAGCGCGCCCCAGGCGGCCCCCGCCAGCAAGACGGTCTTCACGAGTCTGTTCATTTGGTTCCCAATCCCTGTTTCCAGCCCAATCGACGCTTTTATTCAGCGTTCAATGATTTTCACGGAAGGTGGCGATGTTTCGCCGATCTGTCAAACGGCCACGCTGCACGCCGCCGCAAATCCGCCGCGCCTGTGGCGCCGTTGCACTGGATGTCGAACCACGCCCGAGCCTGATGCACGGCGTCAGGCGCCAGTATGGATGCCGGAGCGAACATCTGAGTTCAGAGACGTTCGCATCTGAACCGATTTCGCTCTAGCTTGGGTGGATGAAACCTGACGACGACCTCGCCCCGACCCTGCCGCCCGTCGTCGCTGCGCCGGCCCGTCGCGGTCGGCCCAAGAAGACCAAGACCGCCGGCGCGGGCGAGACCCGCGACGCCATCCTCAACGCCGCGGAGGACCTGTTCTCCAAGCACGGCTTCTATGGCGTCACCATCCGCGAAGTGGCGCGCGAGGCGGGCGTGGATACGGCCCTGGTCCACTACTATTTCGGGGCCAAGAAGGAGCTGTTCGACGCCGTCTTCATCCGCCGAGCCGAGGTGTGGAACAGCGAACGCGTCGCCGCCGTCGATCGCTACGCGGCGGCCGCAGGCGAGGCCATGACGCTGGAGGGCCTGTTCGAGGCCTTCCTGCGCCCGCCGTTCCAGTGGTCGCTGAAGGGCGGGCCGGGCTGGAAACACTACGCCGCCCTGGTGGCCCAGACCAACGCCAACCCGGCCTTCGGCGGCGAGACCATGGCCCGCTACTTCGACCCGGCCATCCGTCGCCTGCTGGAGCTGGTCAAACGCCTGCTGCCTGAAGCGCATGACGAGGATCTCTACTGGGCCTGGCACAACCTGTCGGGCGCCCTGACCCTGACCCTGGGCGAGACCGGACGTCTGGACCGGCTGTCGGGGGGCCTGTGCAAGTCCGGCGATCTGGACAGCGCCTGCGACTACATGGTGCGTTTCGCCGCCGCCGGCTTCCGCGCCGTCTGCGTGCCGAAATCGGGCGACTGATGCAGGCCGGACTTCTCAACGGCAAGGCGCGCGACTTCCTTCGCGGCCTGGTCGTGGCCGTGGGCGCCGGCGCCTTTCTGGCGGTCAGCGGCGCCTTCGGTTCGAACGGCGCCTCCCTGATGCAGCGGCTGCTCTACTGGATTCCGCTGCTGGTGCTGGGCGGTCTGTGGGGCCATGCCTGCGGGGCCTTCATCACTCGCTTCATTGATCCCGACGCCCGCCCCTGGGCGGCGACGGCGGCCCTGACGGCCGTCATCACCGGGCCGCTGACCGTGGGCGTCTGGGCGGCGACGGGCCTGTTCTTCAATCAGCGCCTGTTCCCCGTCGAGGCCCTGATCAACTTCCTGCCGCCGGTCCTGCTGATCACCGCCGTGCTCAGCGCCTTGAACGTCTTCCTCGGCCGCGAACGCCCGGTCGAGACCCACGCCTCATCCCCCGGCGCCGCGCCCGCCCGCTTCCTCGACCGGCTGCCGCCCAAGCTGCGCGGCGCCCGCCTGATCGCCGTCCAGGCCGAGGACCACTACCTGCGCCTGCACACCGACCGGGGCTCCGACCTGATCCTGATGCGCTTGGCCGACGCCCTGGCCGAACTGGAAGGGCTGGAGGGCGCCCAGACCCACCGCAGCTGGTGGGTGGCGCGCGACGCCGTCGCCTCCGTCGCCCGCGGCGACGGCCGCGCCGCCCTGACTCTGGACGGCGGCCTCACCGCCCCCGTCAGCCGCCGCTATGCCAAGGCGCTGCGCGAGGCGGGGTGGTGGTGATCCCCAATCCTAATGCCCGCTAAGGGTGAAAGCGGCCATTGCCTCAAAAGGGGCGTGGGACGAGAGTGAGGCATGCACCCATTTCCACCGCGCGCCGAGTTGCAGTTCTTGATTGGCCTCGAAGTGGGTCAGATTTGTCTCGACCCTTGGTCCACGCAGTTCCGCTTTACTGACGGGGGCCGCATTACGGTTGAAGGACCTTTCGAGCACTTGGATGTGCAAGGGCATCTTCACCGTCATCAGAGAACCGACGAGCAAGACCGTGGCGCAGTGTTTCTGCGCGAACTGATCCAGCAGCGGATTGCTCATGCGGATGTCGAGCCATCGCGACTAATCCTGACCTTCGAGAACGGCGCAAAGCTGACAATGCTCAGCGAAGCCATCCCGTTTGAAAGCGGTCAGATTTATCCGCCCGGACGGGAGGACGAGCCCATAGCGTTCTAAGCTCTGCAACGGCGCGGACCTAGACTCGCCTTCCCTCACACCCAGTTCCCGTGAAACGCCGCCGGCAGGGCCACGTCGGCGCGCCAGGTGGCGACGGGGCCGTCCTCGATTTGCATCAGGTCCAGAACGTGCAGTTCGCTGACCCCCGCCTTCAGATTGATGGTCGGGCCGACCAGCCAGGCCTCGGCCTCGTGCACGCCGCCGGGCTTGGGCACATAGACCATCTCGTCGGTCACGTGGCCGGGGCCGAAGTCGAAGGACCGCGTGCGGCCGGACGTCCAGTCGGTGACGGCCACCGCCGAGGCCAGGGGCCGGTCGGCGCGCTCGCCCGTGGTGTGCAGGCTGAAACGCCGGGCCAGACCGGCGCGGCGCGGGTCGCCGCGCGGGAACTCGCCCACCACGCCGGTCCGTTCCAGCCGCCCGCGCCCGCCGTGCTCCAGCACCACCATAGCCAGTTCGGCCGGCTCGCCGCCCAAGGGCACGCCGTTCAACACCTCATGGGCGCCGCGCGCGGCGAAATCCATGTCTTTGTGGGCGCACAGGTCCAGGCGGATCGTGCCGTCCGCCTCTTCCCAGGCGTCGCCCGCATGGAAGAAGCCGAAGGGCGGCAACTCATAGATCCGCCGCTGCGACAGGTCCGCCTTGTCGATCACCAGCACCTGGGTTCCGGCCTGCGGCGTCCACTCGAAGCCGGCCGAGATCGGCATGACGTTGCGCGTATGGACCCAGGGCTGCAGCACGATGACCAGATGCCGGGCCGTGGCGCTGAAGTCGTGAATATAGCTGGCGCGCGGCAAGGCGATGACCTCCGCATCCTCCAACATGCCGTTCGCCGCCAGACGCCAGACCATGGCCTGCCTGCCGTTCAGGCCCAGGTTCCAGATACGGCCGTCCGGCTCGATGCGCGGATGGGCCAGGAAGGGCATGTTCTTCAGGTCGGGGCGCAGGGCGACGAAGCCCTCGGTCTCCAGCG
>CAYWDO010000050.1:0-4480 GCA_964456995.1 uncultured Brevundimonas sp. | reverse complement strand
AAGGGCATGTTCTTCAGGTCGGGGCGCAGGGCGACGAAGCCCTCGGTCTCCAGCGTCTCAGGGTCCATGGCCAGGGGCGAGCCCGCCTCCCACAGGGCCCACAGCTTGCCGCCGACCTTGTGGACCGAGGTATTGGCCGGACTGGCGTCGTCGGCTGAGCCGATCCTGGCGCGCGGGTCAGCCACCGTGCCGAAGCCCGGCATCAGCATGGCGCCGACCTCGGTCTCCTGACGGCGCTTGGGCGTGTCGGCGAAGCGGGCGGCCAGGGTCGCCTGACCGTCCTCGATCCGCCAGCGGCGGATCAGGCCGTCGCCGTCGAACCAGTGCTGAGCCGAGCCGCCCGGCCGACGAAACTTGGCCGGTCCATTCCGATAAAGACTGCCCGACAGCCCGGCCGGCGCTCGGCCATGCACCAACCGCAGCGCGCGCGGGGCCACGTCGCTCTCGACGTCGGCGGTGGCCAGCGACCAGTCGGCGGTCACCGCCATCGCCTGGGCGGCATAGGCCCGGTCGGGCGTCAGGACGCGGGCGGCGGCGAGCGCGGCGGCGCCCATGAACAGGGTGCGACGGTTGGGGGTCATGGCGGTCTCTCCGGGCGTCTGGACTTAGCGGATGCGGATGGTCTGGGCCGTGGCGCCCGAGACCTCGAAGCGGGCGCGATCCCACTTGGCCGGTCCCATGTTGCCGACCGCATTGTTGGAGAAGGCATAGGGTTCCGTCGGCATCCCGAACGGATTGACGTCCATCTTGCCGTTGCCGTTGAGGTCGTGGACGGCCTTCATGCCATAGGCGCCGGCGGGCAGGTCGAACACAGCCTCGCGCTGCCCCGCCGCCACATCGACCCGGGCTGCCCGCGTCGGGGCGCCACCCTCATAGGCGGCCTCGGTGTCGTAGAGGGCGACCAGGACCGCGCCGGTCTCGGCGCCCGTCTCGAAGGTCAGGGTCAGGCGGTTTTCAGTCTGGGCGAAAGCCGGAGCGGCGAAGGCCAGAAGGGCGGCGACGGCGAGGGTGCGGATCATGACGGGCGTCCTTGAAGAAGTGGATGACGCCGCCTTCCTCGCTCGGTCTTCCGGGCCTCGCCAGCGGCCCTGCGTCCGCGACCACGACCCCTTCGCCAACGACCACCGCCGACCGTTCACGAAGCGCCAATGACCACCTGTCGCCGACCCGTATCGCGACCTGCGTCAGCGGCCCGGCTTGCCCCCCGGGCCGAGGGGCCGTAAGTCGCAGAACCATGACCCAGACGACTGCGACCGCCCCGCTGATCTGCCCCTCCATCCTCGCCAGCGACTTCTCGAAGCTGGGCGAAGAGGTCCGCGCGCTGGAAGTCGCCGGCGCCGACTGGATCCACGTCGATGTTATGGACGGCCACTTCGTGCCCAACATCACGCTCGGCCCCGACATCGTGAAGGCCCTGCGCCCGCATACGACCCTGCCCTTCGACGTCCACCTGATGGTCGCCCCGGTCGATCCCTGGCTGGAAGCCTTCCGTGAGGCCGGCGCCGATATCCTGACCGTCCACCCGGAAAGCGGCCCCCACGTCCACCGGACGCTCGGCCGTATCCGCCAGCTGGGCGCCAAGGCTGGCCTGGTCTTCAACCCGGCCACGCCGCTGTCGATCCTTGAGGAAGTGGTCGATCTGGTCGATCTGGTGCTGATCATGTCGGTCAACCCGGGCTTCGGCGGTCAGAAATTCATCCCCTCCTCGCTGAACAAGATCGAGCGCGCCCGCGCCATCCTCGACCGCGCCGGGTCCAAGGCCCACCTGCAGGTCGATGGCGGCGTCATCGCCGACAACGCCGGGGCCTGCCTGTCCGCCGGGGCCGACGCCCTGGTCGCCGGCTCCTTCGTCTTCAAGGGCGGGCCGGACGCCTATGCCGCCAACATCCAGGCCCTGAAAGCCGCCGCCGCGTGAGCCCCATCGCCCCCTTCGCGCCGCGCGAAACGGAAGGCGGCCTGACCGAGGGCCACATCCCCGGCCTGAAGGGCGCGCCGGTTCGCACCCCCGTACGCACCGCCCACGGCCCCAAGACCGACCCCGCCCTGTGGGCCGCCGTCGCCGCACAACTGGCCGCGCGCCAGCTGTGGATCGAGCTCTACGGCCTGCCCGGCTACACCATGACCTTGAAGGGCGCGCGCGCCGACGGGTTCGCCGTCAGCCCCCGCGACTTCCGCCCCCTGCGCGAAGAGGCGCCGCGCCCGCTGCTGTCGGGCCGCTTCACCCTGGCCGGGCTCAGCCTCGACGCCGAGGGGCCCGCCGACCTGTGGAACCGCCCCACCCCCAGCCGCGCCTTCGCCGTCGAACTGCACGCCTTCGTCTGGATGCCCGAGATGATGGCCCACGGCGATCGCGGCCTGCGCGAAGCCCTGGCGCTGACCCTGGCCTGGGACGACCTGTTCAACCGCTGGTCGCCCTTCTCCTGGGACCCTGACATTCTGGCGCGCCGCACCTACCAGTTGGCCTGCGCCGGGCGGCGTCTGGCGGGGGTCGCGACGGAGGCCGAGCGCCTGCGCCTGACCGACATTCTGGCGCGTCAGGCGCGTCAGCTGCTGCGTCCCCCCGGCGGGCCGCTGGGCCGGGCCGAGCGCCTGACCGCCGCCGCCGTGGCCGGCTGCGCGCTGGCGGGCAAGGCCGGCGCGAACATCCGCCGCACCGCCCTGAAACGCCTGCCTCATGCCCTGGAAACCACCGTCGCCGCTGACGGCCACCACGCCGCCCGCGCCCCGGAAATGGGCCTGGAGCTGTTGCTCGACCTGCTGACCCTGGACGACGCCCTGGCCCAGTTGTCCGAGCCGACGCCCGAGCCGGTGGCCGCCGCCATCTCGCGCCTGACCACGGCCTTGCGCGTCCTCGCCCTGCCCGACGGTCGTCTGGCCGCCTTCCAGGGCGGCGGACCGTCGATGCCGGAGCGCGTCTCCGCCGCCCGCGCCCATGACGACACCCCTGCACCGCCTGCCAGCGGCGCCGTAGGCGGTCTGGTCCGAATCTCCAGTCCCCTGCTGACCGTCATGGTCGATGTCGAGGCGCCCGCGCGCGGCGCCTGGTCGGCCGCCGCCTGTGGCCAGCCCGCCGCGCTGGAGGTCGTCTGTGGACGCGACCGCCTGTTCACCTCGGCCGGCTGGACCCCCCGCGCGCTCGACCGTCAGGCGCTGCGCCTGACGCCGGGCGCCTCCACGCTGACGCTCGGCGAACAGCCTCTTGGCGAGCCCCTGTCCGGCTGGAAGGCCGAGCTTCTGGGGCCGCGCCTGATCGGCCCGACCCTGCACGTCACCCGCGACCACCGCGAAGGCGACGGCGCCGTCTGGCTCGAGGTCGAACACGACGGCTGGATGTCCGGCTACGGCCTGATGCATCAGCGCCGCCTCTATCTGGATCAGCGTCTCGACGAACTGCGCGCCGAAGAACGCCTGCATCCGCCCGAGAACCGCCCCGACGTGACCCGCGCCATCGCCGCCCCCTACGCCCTGCGCTTCCAGCTGGAGCCCGGCGTCCAGGCCTCGCTGGCCCGCGACCGCCGATCCATCCTGCTGCGCGGCCATTCGGGTCGCGGCTGGTGGTTCCGCAGCGACGGCCCCGACGTGGCCATCGAACCCGCCGTCCACGTGGACGAGGGTCTGACGCGGCGTTCCTTGCAGATCGTCGTCCGCGGCTCCGCCCGCACCGACGCCGACACCAAGATCCGCTGGAAGCTGAGCCCGGCCGGCGCGGCGGGCGACCCGCACTAATGCAGATGATCTGTCAGCGCTGGACCTACAGGGTCGGCAACTCGACAGTGACAGTGGACAACGCCTTCAACTGGCTCGGCTGGGCGCAGGAACGGTTGAGGGTCAACGACGAAACCGTTCAGGACAGCCGGGGCCTGTTCCGCACCCGCCAGTCCTATGCTGAGCCATGGCTGACCATGATTGGCGAGGGCGAGCTGTCAGTCTGCATATCTGCGCGCTTGATGAGCATTCAATGCGAGTTACGGCTGAACGGCGACTTGATCGCCACCGAGGCCTATCTGGCGACCCGATGGTCCGGCCCCAAAAACAGCTGGCCGGCCGAGGAAGACTGGCGGCCTGCACAACGCGGAGACTTCATCGTGGTCCCCAAGGCCGAGACGCCCAAGGGCTGACGCCGCGCCCCGATGGTGCTAGAGGCCGCGCCATCTCCCCGCCCCAGCTGTTAACGGACGCCGCCCATGCCCGCCGCTCCCGACTTTCCGCCCGCCCCGGACGCGATCAAGCCTGTCCGCGCCCTGATTTCCTTGTCGGACAAGGCGGGGCTCGAGGATGTCGCGCGCACCCTGGCCGGCCTCGGCGTCGAGCTGGTCTCGACCGGCGGCACCAAGGCGGCGATCGCGGGCTATGGCCTGCCGGTCAAGGATGTGGCCGATCTGACCGGCTTCCCGGAAATGATGGACGGCCGGGTCAAGACCCTGCACCCCGTCGTGCACGGCGGCCTGCTGGGCGTGAGGAACGCCCCGGCCCACGCCGC
>CAYWDO010000049.1:0-14497 GCA_964456995.1 uncultured Brevundimonas sp. | reverse complement strand
CTAGATGGCGCCCATGGCCAGGAAGGCGCGGCCGGCGGCGAAATCGCCGGCCTCGAACCGGGCCGAGGCGACGCTGTCGTCGCGGAACAGGAACTCGATGACGAAAGTCTCGCGCGGGTCCAGTTGGGCCAGGGCGTCGATGGCCTCGGACGAAAAGGTCCAGGTCTCGCCCTGACGCGCGCCCTGGCTCAATAATGTCGGCTCAGCGGCGCGGGCGGCGGCGGCGAAGAAGACGCGGCGCACGGATTCGGGCGGCAGCCCCCCGCCGGTCAGCCAGACGCGCGGCGTCTGCGCCTGATCGCGCATCACCAGCCGCGCGGCATAGGGCCGGGGCCTGCCGACGAAGGAGACCACGGCGGTCGGCGTCGTCGCGGTCGGGCCCACGCCCGCCAGGCCGAAGCGGACGGGCGAGCCGCCGGTGGCGCTGTCCTGAACCAGCCGCCAGCCGATCGCCTGACTTTCATAGCGGTCGCCGCGCCAGGCCGAGCGGTCGCCGGGGAAGCTCATTCGGGCCGCGCGCGACCAGCCAGCGAAGCCCGCCTGCACCCGCACCCGCACCTGGTCCAGATCGCCGTCGTCGCAGGCTGTACGGGAGGCCCTGGACTGCGCCCGCGCCGCCGCCGCCGTCAGCTCGGCCGCCGGGGTTCCCGCGCGCAGGGCCGCGCCGCGCGCCTGCCAGGCGGCGGCGTCCAGGGCCGCGATAAGCTTGGGCTCGAACAAGCCGCACTTCTGATCCGCCGCCAGCATGAAGGCGCGGTCGTAGAAGGCGTCGGTCGCCGCCGCGCGCGCCGCGCCGACCGGAGCCGCCAGCGTCATCGCGGCGACCACGGCGGCCAGCATTCTGCTGGCGGATCGGGGGGAAAGGCCTATCCTCATGAGCTCGACCCTAGGGCCGCAAGGTTCCGGTCCCGTGTCCAATCAGGGTTAGCGATTTGCTTCTTTCCACCGATGTCTGGGCCGGCGCCCTGATCCGCCGCGCCGAACTGGAGGGCGCCTACGCCACCGTGGTCAAGAAAGGCGACGCGCGCGGCGGGGCCGTGATCGTCAAGGCCTACAACACCGCTGACCGCACGGCGCGCTTGTTCACCGAAGCCACCGGCATGGACGGCGAGCCCCTGTGGATCCAGCCGGTCGTCAGCGAGATGGAGAGCGAACTGGACGCCTATATCGAGCGCCAGCGTCGCTATGATCCCGACCTCTGGGTGGTGGAGATCGAGGATCGGCAGGGCCGGCACTTCCTGACGGAGAAGGTGCAGGCGGCTTAGAGGCGACTTTCTTTCTCCCTCCCCGTTCGGGGAGGGTGGCTGAGCCGAAGGCGAAGACGGGTGGGGGCGCCAAGGCAGATCAAGCGCGACGCCCCTCTATCGCCGCGCCCTCCCCACCCGGTCGCTGCGCGACCACCCTCCCCCAAGTGGGAGGGAGAAAGGTCGGGCCTCACGCAGCGCGCAGCGCGGCAGCCCCCTCATCATCCCTAACCGCACGTTCACCGCGTTCGTGAACGGGACCGCAAGCGAGCGCGTCGTAAACCGGTCTCATCGGGCCAGAACGGCCTGCGTAGCGGTGGACGGCCCATGCTGTTTCTCTTGAACGACGTCGTGTTCGATCTGGACGAGGCCTGCCCGGCTCCGAGCCACGACGTGCGGCGCTTCGAGAAGCTGGACTTCGACTATGTGCTGGAAATGGGCTGCGACCTGTTTGCCGAAGACCCCCTGCTGCACCGGAACGATCCGGCCCGCGCCCGGCGTCTGGCCTGGCTGATCGCGCACAAGACCGAAGGCGTGAACGCCGCCCTGTTCGCCGCGCCGGTCGCCGGATGCGCGCCCGAACTGGTCGAGCCGCGCTTCTGCGCCCTGCCCGACATGATCATGCGCCAGCTTCAGTCGCGCGCCGCCCACGGCCGCCTGAGCGCGGTGGCCGCCGACAAGGCTGTCTGGGGACGCATGGCGGCCTGACGCCGCAATCCCTTTCCTGTTACAACAACCTTCGTTATCCCTGAGAGGCATCGCCATCGGGGACCATCGACGTGAAGCTTTTCAGCCGTTTACTGCAACGCTTGCGCCGCAGCGCGGCGGTCGCGACCCTGTCCGTCGCAGCCGCGACGGCGGCGGGCGTCGCCCCAGCCCACGCCGACTGGATCAAGGCCGAGAGCGAACGCTTCATCGTCTATAGCGACGGCGGCGAGGGCAAGCTGCGCGAGTTCGTGCAGGAGCTGGAATCCTATGACCGCTTCCTGCGGCTGCGCATGGGGCTTGAGGTCAACGAGGCGCCGCCGCGCAAGCTGCCCATCTATCTGGTCGCCTCGCGCACCGGCCTGGTCAAGGTCCGCCCCGACCTGCCCGAGAACATCGCCGGCTTCTATATGGCGACCGACGAGGACATCTTCGGCATCGCCATGCGTGACCAGACGGTCGACACGCTGAAACACGAGTATGCGCACCACTTCATGATGCAGAACTTCTCCTATCCCTATCCGGGATGGTTCGTGGAAGGCTTCGCCGAATACTACGCCACCGTCGAGGTCGAGAAATCCCGCATTCTGGTCGGCAAGTACAATGAGAACCGCGCCTATGCCCTGCAGGCCGCGTCCTGGATGCCGATGACGGAGCTGCTGTCCAAACGGCCGCTGCAGACCGCGCGTAATCGCGACACCTATTATCCTCTGGCCTGGCTGCTGACCCACTGGTTCCTGGGCAATGCCGAGCGGCAACAGACCCTGGATGTCTATCTGCGCGACGTCGGCGCCGGCGGCGATCCGGTCGAGGCCATGGAACGGGCGACGGGGCTGAACCCCACCGAACTGCGCCAGACCCTGCGCCGCTACATGAACGGACGGATTCCCTATCAGGGGGTGACGGTGTCCTATCCCGCCGTGCCGATCACGGTGACCCGCCTGCCCCGCTCGGCCAATGATCTTCTGCTGCTGAACCAGCGGCTCAAGATGGGCGTCCCGGATTCCATGCGCGCCGCCACCGCCGAGGAGGTGCGCCGCGCCGCCGCCCGTCATCCCGACGATCCCCTGGCCCTGCTGGCGCTCGGCCACGCCGAACTGCATTTCGGCGATCCGGCCGCCGCCGAGGCGCCGCTGCAACGCCTGCTGGCGCTGGAGCCGGACAATGTCGAGGCCCTGCAGTATCTGGTGCGCGCCCGCCTCAAGGCGGCCGACGACGCCGAGACTCTGGAGGAAACCGACCGCCTGAGGGCCGAGGCGCGGGTCCTGCTGCACCGCGCCTATCGCGCCGACGACGCCAACTACGTCACGCTGATGCTGATCGCCGAAAACCGGAGCGGCGGCGAAGGATACCCGAACGACAACGACGTGGCCGTGCTGGAACAGGCATTCGCCCTGGCGCCGCAACTGGGTCAGGCGCGCATCAACCTGGCCCATGTGCTGATGTTCAAGGACCGCAACCCGGAGGCCGTGACCCTGCTGGAGCCGCTGGTCAACGACCCCCATCGTCCGTCAGCCGGCGCGCGCGCCATGCTGCTGCGCGCCAAGGGCATGAGCGAGGCCGAAGCCGACGCCGAAGAGGCCGAACTGCTGAAGCAAGGCGAGGCCGAAGCCGAAGACACGCCCGCCGAGGATTGAGGCCCGGCTAGAACAGTCCGAAGACGATGTGGACCGTCGTCGCCGCCAGGCAGATGAGGCCGAAGCCGCAGATCAGACCGAATACAGGGTGGAGTTCCCGTTCGCTACGCGCGGAGGGGACCTTGCCCGGATGCACCAAAGCCATGTCGTTTCCTTTCCCTTGCGGCGACGATCTCATGGATCGGCGTCTCACAGAAACGAGCATGCCCCCAAAAGCCCCGCTTCGCGAAGGGTCTTTCACGGTATCGTGACACGGCGTTCTTTTGCGGGACGCCGCGCATCGTTCGGCAGAAGGCGGATCAGCCCCTTTCCTCCCAGATCGCCGTTCGATACTTCTGGTGATGAATACGGGGGAGAGATCAGTGCGCACGGACAAGCCAGAGGCGAAACGTTGCGGTCGATGGAGGACTGTGCTGATCGCGGCGATCGCCGCTAACCTGCTGAGCGCCGTCGCAGCCCACGCGGAATGGCTGAAGGCCGAAACCGATCATTTCATCGTCTATGGCGACACGTCTGAAGCCAGCCTGCGCCGCTATGCCCGCAAGGTCGAGCGCTTCGACGCCCTGCTGCGCACCTATTATCCGATCACGACGGAACACGAGATTCCCAAGCTCGAGATCTTCATGGCCGAGGGACGTCGTGACATGAACCGCGTCTCGCCCGGCATTGGCGAGGGCGTGGCAGGATTTTATTCGCCCAACAGCGGCCGCATCTATTCGGTCGTGGATACGCGCAGCCGAATGGGGGACGTCGTGGTCTTCCACGAATACGGCCACCACTTCATGTACCAGATGCGCGCCAACGCCTATCCGTCCTGGTTTGTCGAAGGGTTCGCCGAATACTATTCGACGGCTGAAGTGGTGAACGACCGAATCCAGTTCGGACGCCACAATCCTGGCCGGATGAACTCGCTGACGATGGGGGCGAACACCTGGGCGGACATCGACGACGTGCTGACGTGGCGTTTGACGGCGGCCGGCCGCTATCCCGCCCATCTCTACTATGCTCAGGCCTGGGCCATGACCCACTATTTCATGAGCACGCCCGAGCGCACACAGATGTTGAGCCGCTATCTGGCGAGCGTCATCGACGGCCAGGAGTCCGTCGCCGCCATGCAGGCCGCCACCGGCCGAACCTCCGAGCAACTGCAAAACGACCTGTGGCGCTACATGTCAGGGCCCATCACGATGCTGTCCCCGCAGATCACCCTGCCCGAGCCGCAGGTGACGATCACGCCTGTCCCGCCCGCCGAGGCAGACGCCGTCTGGTTGGACATTCGACTGGACAACGAGCCCGTTATCGAGACGCCGCCCGAGACTAAGAACGACAGCGACAAGTCTGACAGCCAGAAGGCGCGCGAAGCACGCGAGCTTCGTGAGAACGCCGAAAACCGGGCTGAACTGATCCGGTCCGCCTTCGCCCTGGCCGAAAAACACCCCGGTGACCGGATGGGCCTGCTGTTGGCCGCACGGGCCCAACGCCTGTCGCAGCGGCCCGATCTGGCGATCGGCGTGCTGGAGCCGGCGATCAACGACTCGTTGCAGGACGCGGACATCCTGCGCGTCGCCGGCCTGGCCCTGCTGGATCAGATCGCTGGCGAAGCCGACCTGGACAAGGCCCTGACGATGCGACGCCGGGCCAACGGTTATCTGGCGCGCGCCATGGATGCGGAACCGACGGATTTCCGCATCTACCTGGCCTTGAACGATGTGCGTCGTGGTCAGACGGGCTATCCGTCCGACAATGACCTTTCGACCCTTCAGGTCGCCTACGCTCTGGCGCCCCAGTCTTTCGACGCCCGATTGCGCCTGGGTCATGCCTACATCGCGCGAAATCTGAATGCTGAGGCCATCCAGGTGCTGACGCCTGTGTCCAACAGCCCTCACGCCAGCCACTTCAAGGGCCGTGCGCGCGCCATGATCACCCAGGCCCGGGCGGCCCTCGGCCAGGCAGCGGAGGCCTATGCAGAAGAACCGGGCGAGGATGATGCGGCGGCGACCTCGGGCCTACCGCAAACGCCCGCCGCCGCCGACTAGCCGCTCGCCCGTCCCGTTGTCCGGGTGCAGGCGATGGAGTGACTTTTGGCGCGCTCCGCGCTACCTGCCGCCCCATGTCGAAACTGACCCTGCCTGAAGAGGCGGCGCGCCGCCGGACCTTCGCCATCATCGCGCACCCGGATGCGGGCAAGACGACGCTGACCGAGCATATCCTTCTGGCCGGCGGGGCCATTCGCGCGGCGGGCGCCGTGCGGGCGCGCGGCGAGAACCGGCGGACCCAGTCCGACTGGATGAAGATCGAGAAAGAGCGCGGCATCTCGGTCTCGGCCTCGGTCATGACGTTCGAGCACACCACGTCCGACGGCGTGGCCAAGATGTTCAACCTGCTGGACACGCCGGGCCACGAAGACTTCTCCGAAGACACCTATCGCACCCTGACCGCCGCCGACTGCGCCATCATGGTGCTGGACGCCGCCAAGGGCATCGAGCCGCAGACGCTTAAGCTGTTCGAGGTCTGCCGCCTGCGCGACATTCCGATCATCACCTTCATCAACAAGCTGGACCGCGAAGCCCAGGACCCGATGGCCCTGCTGGACGAGATCGCGTCCCGCCTGCAACTGGACCCTGCCCCCATCTGGTGGCCGGCCGAGAGCGGCAACCGTCTGCGCGGCATGGTCGAAATGGGCACCGGCAAGTTCCAGCCCTACACCAAGAAGCCGGCCGGCGCGAAAGAGGACCCCGGCCACCCCGAGGCCCTGCCCTTGGCCGACGCCGCCCAATACTTCGAGGCCGGCGAGCACGAAGCCCTGATGGAGACCCAGGAACTGATCGAGGCCGGCTATCCGACCTTTGATCGTCAGTCCTTCCTGGAAGGGCATATGACGCCGGTGCTGTGGGGCTCGGCCCTGCGCCACTTCGGCATCGACGAACTGCTGGCGGCCATCGGCGAATGGGCCCCGCCGCCCAAGGTCATGCCGGCGCGCAAGGAAGCCCCGCCCGAGACCCGCAACGCCCCGGCCCCGGTCGAGATCGAGGTCGAGCCGGGCCAGGCCGAAGTCACCGGCTTCGTCTTCAAGGTCCAGGCCAACATGGACCCCAACCACCGCGACCGCATCGCCATGTTCCGCATGGCCTCGGGCAGCTTCAAGCGCGGCATGAAGCTGAAGGTCCAGAACACCGGCAAACAGCTGTCGGTCAACGCCCCCATCATGTTCTTCGCCTCGGACCGTGAACTGGCCGAGGACGCCTATGCCGGCGACGTCATCGGCATCCCCAACCACGGGGTCCTGCGTGTCGGCGACAGCCTGTCGGAAAGCGGCCTGATCCGGTTTGCGGGCCTGCCCAACTTCGCCCCGGAAATCCTGCAACGCGTCCGCGTCAAGGACCCGCTGAAGGCCAAGCACCTGAAGAAGGCGCTCGACGGTCTGGCCGAGGAAGGCGTGACCCAGCTGTTCCGCCCCGAACTGGGCTCGGACTTCATCGTCGGCGCCGTCGGCCAGTTGCAGTTCGAGGTTATGGCCGATCGTCTGGGCGAGGAATACAACCTCGACGTCATCTTCGAGCCCAGCCCCTACGCCGAGGCCCGCTGGATCGCCGGAGACAAGGCCGACCTGGAAGACTTCGCCGGCAAGTACCGCCCGCAGATGGCCGTCGACATCGACCAGGCCCCGGTCTTCCTGGCCAAGTCCAGCTGGGAGACCGGCTACGTCTCGGAGCGTTTCCCGAAAATCGCCTTCACCAAGACCAAGGAACGGGGCTGACCGTCGGGGTCAGCCGCCCACCACCAGAGCCTCAGGCGCCTCATAGCGTTCCGTCGAGCCGAGGAAGATCTTGTAAAGATCGCCGACCTTCTCGACCCTGAAGCCCTGGGCGGCGGCCCCGTCCGCCTGACTGACGTCTGAGCCGACGGCGCCGGTCCGGTCGAAGAACAGGCTGCGTGTGCGGCCGTCGGGCAGGCTGACCTTGACCACGGCTGAGCCGTCGGTGTTGCGGATCACGCCGGCGTCGCACTGACCCATGGGCTGTTCAGCGGCCAGGGCGCAGGCGACCGTGCCGGTGGCGTGAAACGCCGTCCCCGCGACGCGCGCATCGACCTGTTCCGGCAAGGGTTGAGCCTGAGGCGCGGGCGTATCGGCGGGCACAGCCTCGATCGGTGCGGGCTGACTGTCCTGGCCGCAGGCTGCGAGGGCCAGGAGGCCGACGGCCGCCAGGGCTGACCGGATCATCAGAACGGGCTGCATCTGCATCTCCCCTTGAATGGGCGTGGCGAAGGTCCTCCCGGCGCGCCACCTCGTCAAGGCCGCGCACGTTCAGGTCGGGCGAACCTGCGGCCACTGGCCGTTTTGCGATTGTCATAGGGGCGGCATAGTCTCATCGCCAAGCGGGAGGTTCGCATGATGATTCAAAGGAATGGCGGTCGCCAGGGTTCGCGGGCGCTGCGCAATCTGATGCTGGGCGGCGCGCTGGCGCTGTTGTCGGCTCAGGCGGCCCAGGCCGAGTGGCGGCGCGCCGAGACGGACAACTTCGTCGTCTATGGCGAGGGCGGCGAACGCGACCTGCGCCGTCAGGCCGAACAGCTTGAACGTTTCGACGCCCTGCTGCGTCTTCAGTTCGGCCTGCCGCCGGTCGATGGCGTGCGCAAGCTGCCGGTCTATCTGGTGCGGACCGGCGCGGAGCTGCGTGAACTTTATCCCCGACTGCCCGAACGGGTCGGCGGCTTCTATTCAGCCTCGCCGATCGACGTCTATGCGGCGCTGAACCGGCGCAGGGGCCAGCACGTCCTGTTTCATGAATACGCCCACCACTTCATGCATCAGAACTTCCCCGGGATCTATCCGGGCTGGTTCATCGAGGGCTTCGCCGAGTTCTTCGCCACGGCGACGGTCGACGACGCCGGCAAGGTCGAGGTCGGCTATTACAGCCCCGGTCGACTGGCCAATCTGAACGCCCTGTCCTGGTTGCCGATGGATCAGTTGCTGAGCGTGCGGCCGAACCAGCTGGAGGGCCGGGCGCGTGCGGCCTTCTACGCCCAGTCGTGGCTGCTGACGCACTACCTGTTTTCCGATCCCGAGCGGCGCCGGGGCCTGGACGGCTATCTGGCCGCCGTGGGCCGGGGAACGCCCTACGAGCAGGCGCTGAAGGACCATCTGAACCACACGCCCGACAGCCTGAACGACGCCCTGCGCGCCTATCTGCGCGGACGCATGCCCTATTCCCGCCTCGACATGGCCGAGGTCGAACCGCAGGTGGAACTGACGGTCCTGCCGGACAGCGCCGACCGCATGCTGCTGTATGGCGTCTCGCTGCGCTATTCGAAGACGCCGGAAGAGATGGCGCGCCTTCTGCCGCGCGTCCGCGCCGATGCGGCCCGCTATCCCGATGACCGACTGGCGCTGGTGACCCTGGGCCGGGCCGAACTGCGCGGCGGCGACGCGGCGGCCGGCGAGGCGGCGCTGAAACGGGCGCTGGAGATCGCCCCCGGCGACGTGGAGGCCTTGCAGACCCTGGCCTGGATCCGGCTCGACGCCTCAAAGGCTTTGGACGGCGCCGCGCGCGGCCGCCTGATCGCCGAGGCCCAGGCCTATCTGGCCGAGGCGATGCGCACGGATCCGACCGACTACCGCACCTATGTCGCCCTGGCCCGGGCCCGCAGCGTGGCGCGCGACTATCCCAACGAGAACGACGTGGCGACCCTGAGGCTGGCCCAGGCCTATGCGCCCCAGGTTCTGAGACTGAGGATGCAGACCGCCGACGCCCTGCGCCGGACCGGGCGAGCCGAGGAGGCCGACGCCCTGATGGCGGCGGTCGCCAACTATGCCCACGAAGGGGAATCGCCCCCGACGCCGGACGCGCCGGAGACGCCGCCTCCCGAACAGCCCGCCGACCAGAAGGCCTCAGACTGAGGCCGCCGGGCGCACCTCGCGCTTCGGGCCGATCTCGAACCAGGGCATGAAGCGCTGGATCAGGGGGCCGTTGGCCAGGGCGTAGAGGATGGTGCCGACGCCGGCCACGCCGCCCAGCATCCAGCCGATGGCCAGAACCGCGACCTCGATCGCCGTGCGCGCCCAGCCGATGCGCCAGCCGGTGATCCGCACCAGACCCGTGGTCAGGCCGTCGCGCGGGCCGGGGCCGAGGCCTGCCCCGATATAGGCCGCCGTCGCCGCGCCGTTCAGGACGATGGCGGTGATGAGGAAGGCGATCTTCAGCCCCAGCCCCTCGATCGGCGGCAAGGCCCACAGCGCCACGTCCGCCGCCGTGCCGATGACCAGAACGTTGCAGATGGTGCCGACGCCCGGCTTCTGACGCAGCGGAATCCAGATCAGCAACACCAGGGCCCCGACCAGGTTGACGATCAGGCCCAGACTCAGCCCCGTCAGCTCCGACAGGCCCTGATGCAGGACGCTCCACGGGTTGAGGCCCAGATCGGCGCGGACCATCAGGGCCAGAGACGCGCCATAGAGCAGAAGACCGAGCTGAAGCTGGATGAAACGACGCATGAACATGAGGCCATATGCCCCACTAGGGTCCCGCCTCGATAGTGTGAGCGGGAGAAGAATGGGCGGAACCGGCCGCGCCATGCCGCCCCCGCCCCATGCAACCTGAAGCGCTGCTGAACACGTCTTTCATCTGACACGCGACCGTGGTTGTTTAGGGAAGGTGGCTGCGCCGGTTCAACGTCGGGGCGCTGTGGAGTTCTTGATGCTCATCGCTGTCGTGACAACCGCCCTTGCGGTTCTGGGCCCGCCCCAGACGACCCGGCTCGTCTCCTATGACGAGGCGGTGCGGTGTGCTGGCCTGACCCAGGCGGCGTCAGAGCTGGAGGGCGGCGAGAGCCGCTATGGCCGCAGTCTCTATGATGCGGCCCTCTATTGGTCGCTGGCGGCGATGCAGGCGGCGACCGCCGCAGGCCGCGACCCGACCGCAGCCGAAAACGACCAGACCCGCGCCCGCCTCGATTCGGTGAAACGCCTGTCGGCGGGCGAGGCCGAGGCCCGCGCCGTGCTGACACGCTGCCGTCAGAAGACGCCGCGTCTGGGTTGATCCCGGCGGCGACGACCGTCTCTCGAAAATCCTCGTTTATGCTTAAGCCGAACCCTTCCCGCGGCGCTGCGTTTGCTTGTCCGCAGGGTGGATCGCCGGTGCGATCCCGAAGCGGGACGACGAAGGCCAGGAATGTTCGAATTCGGCAGAGATCTGCGACGACTGTTCGAGAAGGCGCGCGACAGCGACGATCTCGGCTGGCTGGAGCTGGTCGGCCTGGGTCTGGTCGAGGTCGAGGCCCGGCAACAGTCGATCGACGCCGGCCGCGTCTCCTGCGCCCGCCCGCATGATGCGGCCCTGCGCGCCTCCGCCCTGTGGCGCGAACACGCCCGACGGTGCGGCGCCGCGACCAGCCTGGAAAAGGCCGAAGCCGCCGCCCGGGACGCCGTCCGCCACGCCCATAACGACGACGAAACCATCCGCGCCACCCTGGAACTGGCCCAGGGCGGGATGCTGGCCTTTGACCTGTGCGGCGAGCCTGCACGGATCGAGGCCGTCCTTGGCCTGTTGAAGACCCTGCCCGTCGCCCGACGCGGCGACACCGCCGCCGCCGTCGCCGCCCTGCACGCGCGACTGCGGGCGCGGCAGGCCACCCTGTCCGGCCAGACCGCCGCCATGCTGGACGCCGCCGCCATGCTGGATGCAGCTCTGCACGGATTGAAGAGTCAGCAACGCCCGCTGGAAGACGATCTGAGGATGGAGCGCGCCGCCCTGGCGCTGGAAGCCGGCCTGGCCGCGCGCGACCCGCGCCTGCTGGATCAGGCCGGTCGTGACCTGCGCGCCCTGGTCGAGGCCGCCTCGCCGGACCAACGCCCCCTGAGCCGCGCCCGCGCCCTGGCCCTGTGCGCCGCCGGAATGGCGGCGCTGGCCGCCATCGCCGGGGACGGCACGGCCCGCGATCAGGCCCACGCCCTGTTCGACGCCGCCGCCGACCAGTTCACCCCCGACCACAGCCCGCTGGACTGGGCCGCCATCCAGGTGCTGCGCGCCGAGCGGGAAACCCTGCCCCTGCTGGTCCTGGTTCAGGCCGAGGCCCTGACCGAGGGCGGCGGGCTGGTCCTGGGCGCCCTGGCCCATGAGCGGCGGGTGGCGCAGGAGGCGAGCCGCGCCGGCTCCATCGGCGACCTGTCGGCCCTGCTGGAGATCGAGGCGGGCTTGCGCCGCCGGCTGGTGCGGCCGTCGGTGGTCTCGACTCCGCTGGACTGGGTGTCGGATCAGATCGGCATGGCCCGCATCGCCCTGGCCCGCGCCCGCTGGACGGGTCAGACGCCGCGCGAACTGGGGCTGATGCTGGTCGAAGCCGCCGCCACCGCCCGCGAATACGGCGCCCCGACCCTGGCCCAGCGCGCCGAACGGCTGGCCCCGAAGACGGAAGCGGCCTGACGCCTAGGCCGCAGGGCGCATATGAGCGCCGTCCCCGGCCTTGACCCGGCCCCATTGGGCGCCTAGCTGACGGGCTTCTCTGAAAGGCCCCTATCGTGACCGATCAAACGACCGTCCAAGCCGCCGACCCCGTCCACGCCTTCATCGCCCAGACTGTGGCCGAGCATGACGTGGTCCTGTTCATGAAGGGCACGCCGGACGCCCCGCGCTGCGGCTTCTCCTCGCTGGCGGTGCAGATCCTCGATCACGTGGGCGCGGCCTTTGTCGGCGTCGACGTATTGCAAGACGAAGGCCTGCGCGACGGCATCAAGGCCTTCACCGACTGGCCCACCATCCCGCAGCTCTATGTGAAGGGCGAGTTCGTCGGCGGATCGGACATCGTGCGCGAGATGTTCCAGGCCGGCGAGCTTCAGGCTCTGATGGTCGAGAAGGGCGTGCCCCTCGGCGAGGCCTAAGCCCCATGGCCCGGCCGCAGCTGACCCCGCGTGAAGACCGCGAGGTCTTCGTCGTCCCTCTGGACGTGCGGCCGGAGCACATCGACGAGAACAACCACGTCAACAACGTCGTCTATGTCGGCTGGCTGCAGGACGTGGGCACGGCCCACTGGAACGCGCGCTTTGACGAGGCGACACGCGCGAAGTGGTCATGGGTCGCCCTGCGGCACGAGATCGACTACCTGCGCGGCATTGCACCCGGTTCAATCGGCGTCGTCGCCCGCACCTGGGTCGGCGACCCGCAAGGCCCGCGCTTCAACCGCTATGTCCGCATCGAGGACGGCGAAGGCCGCCTGTGCGCGCAGGGGCTGTCGGAATGGTGCCTGGTGGACGCCGCAACCCTGCGCCCCGCCCGCATACCAGCGGAGATGCTGGGGCCGTTTTCGGCGTAATAATCATCTTCCTTCTCCCCTTGCGGGAGAAGGTGCCCCGCAGGGGCGGATGAGGGGTTTCTCACCCGTGGGTGATAGAGGGCTATCGTCGCCGTCGCGAGACCCCTCATCCGTCAGGCTCCGCCTGCCACCTTCTCCCGCAAGGGGAGAAGGATTCTGGTACGCCAACACCTTCGGCTTTTGCTTACAGGCTGATCGGGTTCAGCACGCGCACCGCAGCACCCGATTCCAGGCCCAGTTCGGCGTAGGTCCAACTGACGGTCACGCCTTCGCGGACCAGGGCCCGGCACAGATCCGGCGTGCGGCGGGTCAGGCTGAGTTCGGCGGGGTCGCCGTCCTTGATCTTGACCTCGAAGCTGGAGGCCTCGGTGCAGCCGTTGGAGCCGACCACGACGTTCAGACGCTGGCCGTCGAAGTCCACCTTGCGGACGGCTTCCAGGGCTTCGGTCTTGGCGGCGATCTGGTCCGAGACGTTGACCGAGACCTTCTCCCCGCCCTCGTTCGAATAGATGACGCAGCCGCCCAGCAGAGGCAGCAGAGCCGCGGCGGCGAGCGCGGGGAGAAGACGCATATCAGTTGGCCTCGGCAGGCGACGAGTGGATGACGCGGGTGGTCGGCTTTTCGCTGGCGATGATGATGCAGCCCGAGAGCATGGGCGCGGCGACGGCGGCGACGGCGAGAGCGATGATGAGACGGCGCATTGGATGGGTTCCCCTTCTTGGTTGAACCCAAACTGCCAGCGTCGCCGTTAGGGATCACGTGAATAATCGGAAAGGCGGGGGTTGAACGAAACCGCCACAGTCATAGCTACTGTGTCGCCCACCTCCCCGGGACCATCGAGAGACTTCTGTATGAGCCTGCTGTTCACCCCGCGCGCCGTCGGGCCGCTGACGTTGAAGAACCGCATCGTCGTCGCCCCCATGTGCATGTATTCGGCCGTCGAGGGCGTGCCCCAGCCCTGGCACGCCCAGCACATCGGCCGGATGGCCCTGTCCGGCGCCGGACTGGTGGTGATCGAGGCCACGGGCGTCGAGGCGGCGGGGCGCATCTCCTGGGCTGACACCGGCCTGTGGAACGACGAACAGGAAGCCGCCTTCGCCCGGATCATCCGCGACATCCGCACCTATTCCGACACGCCCATCGGCATCCAGCTGGCCCACGCGGGCCGCAAGGCCTCGACCAATCCGCCCTGGATCGACCGCGGCGGCGCGGCTCTGGCCGACAAGGCGTGGGAGACCTTCTCCGCCTCGGCCCAGGCCTTCAAGGCCGACTGGCACACGCCGACGGCGCTGGATCAGGCCGGCATGGACCGGGTGGTCGAGGCCTTTGTCGAGTCAGCCAAGCGGGCCGACCGGGCAGGCTTCGATCTGGTCGAGTTGCACGCCGCCCACGGCTATCTGTTGACGCAGTTCCTGTCGCCGCTGTCGAACGAACGGACCGACGAGTATGGCGGCTCGCTGGAGAACCGGATGCGCTTCCCGCTGCGGGTGGCCCAGGCCCTGCGCGACGCCTGGCCCCGGACCAAGGCCCTGGGCGTGCGCTTCAACGGTTCGGACTGGACCGAGGGCGGCATCACCCCGGACGAGGCCGCCGCATTCGGTCAGG
>CAYWDO010000048.1:2396-14616 GCA_964456995.1 uncultured Brevundimonas sp. | reverse complement strand
GCGTTGGCGGCGACTGGCGTTTCAGCGGCGGCGCGGGCGAAGGCCATGGCGATCAGGCGATCCCAGCCCAGCAGCGACACCAGGTGGGCGTAGATCTGGCCCAGGGCGCCGTTGTCGCGCAGTTCGACCAGTTTCTCGGCCGGCAGGGCCTTCAGCTTGTCTTCCGAGACGGCGAAGTATTCCGCCAGCTTCTGCACCTGGCCGGGGGTGCCGTCCGGGTTGCGCGGGGTGAAGGAGGCTTCGCGCGTTTCGAACAGGTCCAGGTCGATCAGCAGTTTGACAAACGACTCCGTGCGCAGGCGCTCCTGCTCGAAGTTGTTGCAGAACTCCATCGCGTTGTTGACGTAGTCGCTGGGTTGACCGTTCTCAAACAGCGGAATCTCGCCCGCTTCGCTGACGAAGGCGGCGGCGCGATCGATGCACAGGATCATGCGGTTCTGCGTGTCGTCATTGGCGAAGACGAAGGGATAGCGGCGGATATAGGCCGGGATGTAGGCGTCCGCGCGGAAGTCGCCGTTGTCGATGAACAGGTTGTCGTTCTGGCGCAGGCCCATGGCCACGACGGGCTGTTTCAGGTCGCCGATGAAGACGATCGGATAGGACAGGGCGGCGGGCGCGAACTCGGTCACGGTCAGCGGCACGATGTTCGTCTGGGCGACGAAGGCGTAGGGCTTGTCGGCCGGCGTCACGCCCAGCTTGCCGTGGGCCTCGATCGAGATCGGCTCCGGCTGGGTGTAGAAGAGGACGTTGCCGGACAGGCCGGACGCTTGGGACGTGGTGTCGGTCATGATTTTGTCGGATCGGCTCTGAACAGAAAGGTCGGGCCTTCTAGCCTATGGGCGGGCAGGCGGCAAACGCGAGCGTTCGATGAACGGCAAACAGCCGGGTCTGGGCGATGCGACGCCGCCGCTGGTTGCGGTGGGCCTTGAGACCCCTTAGCTGTGGCTCATGGGCGCCGCTTGCGATCACGATCATTCCGACAGCCGACCCGGCCGCGCCGAGGTCGAGCAGGCCATTGTCTCGGTCGAGGCGCGCTGCGTCGCCGAGGGCGAACGCATGACCGCCCCGCGCCGCCGGGTGCTGGAACTGCTGCTGGCGGCGGGTGAGCCGGTCAAGGCCTATGACCTGATCGCCCGCTATGGCCTGGACGGCCAGGCCGCCAAGCCGCCGACCGTCTATCGCGCGCTGGAGTTTCTGGAGCGGCGGGGCGTGGTCCACCGCATCGCCTCGATCAGCGCCTATGTGGCCTGCACCGCCGTCGGGGACACGTCGGTTCACGCCGCCGCCTTCCTGATCTGCGACTGCTGCGGCGCGACCGAGGAGGTCGCCGTGGCCGGGGGCGAGGCCTTCGCCGAGGCTGCCTCGGCGGCGGGATACGCCATCGAACGCACCACCATCGAGGGCCACGGCCGATGCCCCGCCTGCCGCGTGGCGGCCTGATCGACATGGACGCCCTGGCCCTGTCGGCGCCGCGGCGTCTGAATGTCCCCATCGATAACCGCTGGGGCGGGGGCGAGATGGCGGTGCTGGATTTTGGCGATCCGGCCCGGCCCGTCGATCTGGTCTTCGCCCACGCCAACGGCTTCAACGCCTACGCCTATCGCACTCTGTTGCAGCCCCTGTCGGGCGCGCTGCGGATCTGGGCGCCCGATCTGAGGGGCCATGGCCGGACGCGGCTGCCGGCCCAGCCGCAGGGCCGACGCAGTTGGAAGGATCACCGCGACGACCTGATCGCCCTGCTGGACGCTGTGGACGGTCCGCCCGTGGCCCTGGCCGGCCATTCCATCGGCGGGACCAGCGGCCTGCTGGCGGCGGCGGAACGGCCCCAGCGGGTGTCGCGCCTGCTGCTGCTGGATCCGGTGATCTGGCGTCGGGAAATCGTCCTGGCCATGAACCTGCCCCTGATCGGTCGTCTGGCCGAGCGGAGCCCCATCGTGGCGGGCGCCTTGAAGCGGCGCGCTCTGTTCGACAGCCGCGATCAGGCTCTGGCCGCCTATCGCGGGCGCGGGGCCTTCAAGGGCTGGTCGGACATGATGCTGGCCGATTATCTGGTCGATGGTCTGGCCGAGACGGATCGCGGTTTCGAGTTGACCTGCACGCCCGCGTGGGAGGCCTCCAACTACGCCGCCCAGGCGCATAATCCATGGCGGGCGTTGCGTCGCTTTTCGCGGCCTGTCCGCGTGATGAAGTCCGAGAGTGGAAGTCTCTGCGCCCTGCCGACGACCGGCGTCGGGGCCTCGGCGCTGCAGGTCGAGACGGTGGCGGGCGCCGGCCACCTGTTTCCCATGACCCATCCCGACATCGCGCGCGAAGCCCTGCTGGACGCCGCCGTCTGAGGCGGGGTGGCCGGATGCGGGCGTTCGGTGTTACGCCTTGAGGCGTCATGAGTTCGCGCACAGCCAATGATCTGAACCGTATCCTGCTGGGCTCGGCCATCGGCGCCGTGATCGGCCTGATCCTGCTGGCGCTGGGCGTGGCCATCCTGTGGAACGCGGCGGATCAGCGCCTGGCGGATGCGCCGCCCGAGGCTGAGCCGGCGCTTGCGCCTGTCGCGCCCGCCAAGCTTGATCGGCCGCGCGATGCGGCGGCTTCTCCCGCGCCCTATCCGACCGTGGCGCCGGCGCCTGCGACGCCGCCCGTTGCGGTTCCAGCCGAGCCGCCGCGCCCCGTAGCAAAGTCGATCTGGCGCTCCATCTTCGACGACGACGCTGACGCGCCGCCAGAGGCCAGCACGCCGCCGCCTGCTCCCCGCGCGGCGCCGCCCGCGCCTCGACCGGCGCCGCGACCGACCACGCCCCGACGCCCGCCCGAGGCGCAGCGTCAGGACGACAGCCTGTTCTTCTGACGGCTCAGGTCAGGCGGGCGCAGGCGTGGATCAACCGCTCCACGTCTTCCTCGGACTGATACAGGCCGAAGCCGAAGCGGATCACGTCGTCGCGCACGTCGGTGATGACATTCATATGCTGCAGGTCGGCCTTCCAGCGCGCGGCCTCGTCCGAGCGCAGGGCCAGGAAGCGGGCGCGGGGGGCGTCGTCCTCGACCGGGTTCAGGATTTCGGCCTGCGACAAAGGCCCGGCTTCGCCTGCCAGCACCGCCGCCTGGAACCGCGCCTGAAGGCTGCGCGCATGGGCGGCGACGTCTGCGGTGCTCAGACCCTGTTCGTCCAGCATCCGGCGCACGGCGTTGAAGCGGTACAGGGAGGTGACGTCGAAGGTGGCGCCCCAGAAGCGGCCGCCATCGATCCGGTACTGAACGCCGCCGGGCGGGCCTTCCAGATGGCCGAACTCGGCGAACCAGCCGGTGATGACCGGGCGCGGGCAGAAGCCGGGCGGAGCGTGCAGGAAGCAGGCGCCTTCGCCCGCCATGGCGTATTTGTAGCCGCCGGCCAGATAGAAGACCTTGTCCGCCACGGCCGACAGGTCGGTCGGCGTCGCCATGAAGCCATGGTAGCCGTCGATGACCACCCAGGGGCCGGCGGGGTCGGCCAGAGCCGCCAGCTCTGACACGGCGTCGAACATCTGGCCGGTGCGGAAGAAGACCTGGCTGACCATGATCAGGTCATGCCCGCCCGCCTTGGCCGCCGCCACGAACCGCTCGGCGAAGGTGGCGAAGGGGTTAAGCGGCACCCGCGTGACCACGGCCTCGCCGGCTTCTTCCCAGCGCTCGGACTGGCGGCGGAAGGAGTGGAACTCGCCGTCGGTGGACAGGATGCGGACCGGCTTCTTCTCAAACCCTGAGACGATGCGCAGCAGAAGGTCGTGGGTGCTGGGGGCGAAGACCAGGCTGTCAGGCAAGGGCAGGTTCAGTTCCTGGGCTACGTGTTTCTGCGCCTCGGGAATGACCTCGCCGAAGATCAGGTCCCACTTGCGGTCGGCGAAGCGGTTGGCCTCGGCCCAGGTCTGGACCTGGGCGTCGAAACTGGCGTCGGGCCACAGATGATGGCTGTGGGCGGCGAAATGCAGCCGCTCGGGATCAAGACCGAGGGCGCGCGAGAAGAGGGGCTTGTAGCTCATGCCCCGACCTTACCCGGATCAGCGGGCGGCCCAATAGAAAAGAGGCGGGCCTGCCTCCGCAAACCCGCCTCTCAGTCTTTCGGCGCTCAAGCCGCGAGCGACCGCGTCGCGAGCGTAGCGCCGCGCGGCAGCGCCTTACTAAATAAGACTACCGTGGCAGTGCTTGAACTTGCGGCCCGAGTGGCAGGGGCAGTCGGCGTTGCGGCTGGTGCGTTCCCAACCGATGGGCAGGGCCTCGACCGGCAGCTTGGAGCGGTCGTCGCCGGTCAGCAGGCCTTCCGGGTTCTGGGCCGACGGATTGGCCATCTCGTTCTCGCCGGTGCCGGGGTTCAGGTGGATTTCCTGGAACTCGGGCAATTCCATCGCCGGCGGGGCCTCGAAGCGGAACTCGACGGTCATCAACCAGCGGGTGACGTTGTGGCGCAGGTCGTGCAGCAGCGTCTCGAACAGGTTGAAGGCTTCGGTCTTGTATTCGTTCAGCGGGTCGCGCTGGCCGTAACCGCGCAGGCCGATGACGCCGCGCAGGTGGTCCAGGTGGACCAGGTGCTCGCGCCACTGCATGTCGATCATCTGCAGCATGAACTGCTTTTCCAGACCGCGTGTCTGGTCCTGGCCGATCATTTCCAGACGCTCGGCGGCGCGGGCCTCGGCGGCGGCCATCAGCCGCTCTTCGAACTCTTCGTTGGAGACGCCTTCCTCGGCGGCCCATTCGCGTAGCGGCAGCTCCAGACCCAGGGTGGAGCGGACCTTTTCATCCAGGCCCTCGATGTCCCACTGCTCGGCATAGGCTTTGGGGGGGACATAGCGTTCGACCAGGTCGTTGATCACGTCGCTGCGGAAGTCGGCGACCAGTTCCGACAGGTCCGTCGCGTCCATGAACTCCTGGCGCTGCTCGAACACGGCCTTGCGCTGGTCGTTGACGACGTCGTCGTACTTCAACACGTTCTTGCGCATGTCGTAGTTGCGGGCCTCGACCCGCTTCTGGGCGGTTTCGACGGCGCGGTTCAGCCAGGGGTGGCTGATGGCCTCGCCCTCGGCCACGCCGAAGCTGCGCATGATCGAGTCCAGACGGTCGCCGGCGAAGATGCGCAGCAGGTCGTCTTCACACGACAGGTAGAATTTCGAGGTGCCGGGGTCGCCCTGACGGCCGGTGCGGCCGCGCAGCTGGTTGTCGATGCGGCGGCTCTCGTGGCGCTCGGTGCCGAGCACGAACAGACCGCCGGCGGCCAGGGCCTTCTCGCGGTTCACGGCGATCTCGGCCCTGTACTGGGCTTCGATGGCGGCCAGGGCCTCGGGCGTGACCTCGACGGCCATGTTGCGCTGTTCCTGGGTCCAGCGCTGGAGGCGCATTTCCAGGTTGCCGCCCAGCTGAATGTCGGTGCCGCGACCGGCCATGTTGGTGGCGATGGTCACCGCGCCCGGCAGGCCGGCGTCAGCGACGATATAGGCTTCCTGCTCGTGCTGGCGGGCGTTCAGGACATTGTGCGGAATGCCGCGACCGGTGGCGTAGGTGATGTCGTAGGCGTCGTCGCCGACCTTCTGCGCTTCCTTCTCGCGGCCGACGTATTCGGCCTTGAGGGTGCGGCCGGTCTCGACCTTGTATTCATAGGTGTCGAGGACGCTGGACAGTTCCTCGGACTTCTCGATCGAGACGGTGCCGACCAGGATGGGCTGACCCTTGACGTGGCACTCGGCGATCTGGGCGGCGATGGCGACGTTCTTCTCGGCGAAGGTGCGATAGACCTCGTCGTCATAGTCCTTGCGCAGCACCGGACGGTTGGTCGGCACTTCCAGGACGTCCATCTTGTAGATGTCGAGGAATTCCTGGGCCTCGGTCGCGGCCGTGCCGGTCATGCCGGACAGCTTTTCGTAAAGGCGGAAGTAGTTCTGGATGGTCACCGAGGCCAGGGTCTGGTTCTCGGGCATGATCTTGACGTCTTCCTTGGCCTCGATGGCCTGGTGAAGACCTTCGGACAGGCGACGGCCGGTCATCATGCGACCGGTGTATTCATCGATCAGGACGATCTCGCCGGCCTTGATGATGTAGTCCTTGTCGCGGTGGTACAGGGTGTTGGCGCGCAGGGCCTGGTTGGTGTGATGGACCAGGCTGACGTTGGCCGGATCATACAGGTCGGTGGTGTCCTCGGCGAAGTGGCCGCCCGCCTCCAGCATTTCCTCGATCCGCTCCGAGCCCAGCTCGGTCAGCAGGGCCTGGCGCTGCTTCTCGTCCAGATCATAGGTGGCCTTGTCCTTGATCAGTTCCTTCACGATCGCGTCGAGGATCTTGTAGAGGTCGGACCGGTCCTCGGTCGGGCCGGAGATGATCAGCGGCGTGCGCGCCTCGTCGATCAGGATGGAGTCCACCTCATCGACGATGGCGAAGTGGTGGGTCCGCTGCACCATCTCGCGACGGTCATAGACCAGATTGTCGCGCAGATAGTCGAAGCCGAATTCGTTGTTGGTGCCGTAGGTGATGTCGGCGTTGTAGGCCGCCTGACGCTGGCCCTGGCTCAGGCCATTGACGATGACGCCGACCTCAAGACCCAGGAAGCGATAGACCTTGCCCATGGTCTCGGCGTCGCGGCGCGCCAGATAGTCGTTGACGGTGATGACGTGGACGCCCTTGCCCGCCAGGGCGTTCAGATAGACCGGGGCCACGGCCACCAGGGTCTTGCCTTCGCCGGTGCGCATTTCGGCGATGCCGCCTTCATGCAGGATCATGCCGCCGGCCAGCTGCACGTCGTATTGACGCTGGCCCAGGACCCGCTTGGACGCCTCACGCACCACGGCGAAGGCTTCGTTCTGGATCTTGTCCAGGCTGTCGCCGGCCGCGATCCGGTCCTTGAAGGTCTGCGTCATCATGCGCAGTTCGTCGTCCGAGAAGGCCTCGAACTTGGATTCCAGGGCATTGATCTTCTGCGCCTGGGCCTGGAAGGCCTTGACCTTGCGGTCGTTGGAGGAGCCGAGGATTTTCTTGGCGAAGCCGAGCATGGGCGATCCGGTAAAGGCGGTCGAGCGGCTGAAGGCTCTGAAACAGGAAGCGTCGTGATCGTGAAGCCGGATCGATGTCGGTCCCGACGACCCTCGGAATACGAGGCGTGCGCAGGGGCCGCGCAGACGATCGAAAACCCCTCGACTTGGGCGCAGCCGGGACTTAAGCACCGCCCTAACCCCTGTCAACGCGAGGGGCTTTACAAGAGCTTGCGGCGACAGGCCTCCCGGTTCCTGTTTTCGCCCCCTTTCGCCTTTTGGCCGGAGCGCCTGATGCGACTTTCGCGCCCCCCATTCAAAATGATGCGGCCCTTGCTGGCGTCGGCCCTTCTGGCCCTGACGCTGACGGCCGCCTGCGGGCGCGGCGATGCCGAAACGGCGCCTGAAAAGGATGATCTGATCGTGGCCCGCGTTCAGGACCGCTCGGTCTGGGCGTCCGACGTACGCCGCGAAGCGGTGGCGCAAGGTCTGGTCGGCGAGGGCGAGCCGCTGGACGTCAAGTCCGAACTGTTCCGCCGGGTCCTCGACGAGGTGGTCGATCAGAAGCTGCTGGCCGCCGAGGCGCGTCGTCGCGGTCTGGACAAGAACGCCGCCGCCCAGCGTCGCCTGGAGGCCGTGCACGAACGCATCTTGGGCGACATGCTGGTGGAATCCGTCGTCAGCGGCGCCGTGTCCGACCAAGCGGTCGAGCGCCTCTATCAGGAGCAACAGCGCCGCGCCCAGACGACCGAAGAGGTCCGCGTCCGCCTGATCCTGTCGCATACGAAAGAACAGGCCGACGCCGTGGTCGGCGTCCTGGGCCAGGGGGCGGCGTTTGAAGCCGTAGCCGCCCAGCGCTCGGTGGACGACGCCACCCGCTATTCCGGGGGCGATCTGGGCTATTCGACGCTGGACGTCCTGCCCGACGCCTACGCCGCCGCCCTGCGCGGTCAGGCGCCGGGAGCCGTGGTCGGCCCGGTTCAGGGCGAGAACGGCTGGGCCGTGCTGCGCATCGAGGATCGCCGCCTTGAGGCGCCGCCGACCCTGGATCAGGCCCGTCCTCTGATTGTCCGCTACCTGACCTATGAAGGCGTGCGCCAGCTGCTGGAGCAACTTCGCGGCAAGGCTGCGGTCGAGGTCTTTATCAATCCCGTTCGCAAGCCCCCTCAGAATTCCGCCAAGCCGCCGGTCGCCACGCCCTCGGCCCCCGTCACTCCTGCCAGAACCGTCGCCTCATGAACCGTCCGCCCGCCAAATCCGGTTCGACCGGCCAGATGATCGAATCCGCCATCGAAAAGGCGCTGGACCCGCTGACCTCGGCCCTGAAGCGCGCCACCCAGCCGTCGGCCGCCAAGCCGGCTTCGCCCGGCAAGCCCGGTCTGATGATCTCGCCCCTGGCCGTGCCCTTCCCGACCATTCCGCCCATCGGCGGGGTCGAGATCGCCACCGCCCGCGCCGGCTTCTACAAGCATGAGCGCGACGACCTGGTGGTCTTCCACTTCCCCGAGGGGGCGTCCTGCGCCGGCGTCTTCACGCGCCACAAGGTCGGCTCGGCGCCCGTCGACTGGTGCAAGCGCCAGCTGGAGGCTGACAAGGGGCGCGGCGAAGGGGTCAAGGCCCTGGTCGTCAACGCCGGCTGCGCCAACGCCTTCACCGGCAAGGCGGGGGCCGACGCGGCCCGCCGCACGGCCTCTGAGACCGCCAAACGCTTCGACTGCCGCCAGCGCGACGTCATGCTGGCCTCGACCGGCGTGATCGGCGTGGTGCTGGACGCCAAGAAGATCACCGCCCGCCTGCCCGACATCGAAGCGGGACTGAAGGCCGACGTCCATCCGACCCAGCAATGGGCCCAGGCCGGTCTCGGCATCATGACGACGGACACCTTCCCCAAGGGCTCCTTCGCGGAGTGCGAGATCGAGGGCGTCAAGGTTCGGATCGCCGGCATCGCCAAGGGCTCGGGCATGATCGCGCCCGACATGGCCACCATGCTGGCCTTCATCGTCACCGACGCCGACATCGCCCCGCCGGTGCTGAAGGCCCTGCTGAACCTGCACGTCCGCACCACCTTCAACTCGGTGACGGTGGACGGCGACACCTCGACCAATGACACCGCCCTGCTGTTCGCCACCGGCGCCTCAGGCGCGCCGCGCATCGGCCGCGTCGGCGACCGACGGCTGAAGGACTTTTCGGCCGCGCTGGACAAGGTCATGCTGGATCTGGCCCATCAGCTGGTCAGGGACGGCGAGGGCGCGACCAAGTTCGTCCGCATCACCGTGGACGGCGCAGCCTCGCCCGCCTCGGCCCGCAAGCTGGCCAAGTCGATCGCCGACAGCCCTCTGGTGAAAACCGCCATCGCCGGCGAGGACGCCAACTGGGGTCGCATCGTCATGGCCGTGGGCAAGACGGAAGAAGCCGTGGATCGCGACCGTCTGGCCATCCACTTCGGCCCCCACGTCGCCGCCGTCGACGGCGCCCCGTCGCCGACCTACGACGAGGCCCAGATGAGCGCCTATATGAAGAACGCCGAGATCGACATCACTGTCCACGTCGGCTCGGGTCGGGCCTCGGCCACCGTCTGGACCTGCGACCTGACCAAGCGCTACATCGAGATCAACGGGGACTATCGCTCGTGAGCGAGGCTGCGGTCCCCACCGTCCTGGTCGTCGCCGTCGCTCTGATCGACCCTGACGGGCGCGTGCTGATCGCCAAGCGGCCCGAGGGCAAGCAGTTGGCCGGTCTGTGGGAGTTTCCGGGCGGCAAGGTCGAACCGGGCGAGCGGCCGGAGCAGGCCCTGATCCGCGAACTGAACGAGGAACTGGGCATCGACGTGAACGAGGCCTGCCTGGCCCCGTTCGTGTTTACCAGTCACGCTTACGAATCCTTTCATCTCTTGATGCCACTCTACCTTTGCCGGCGCTGGTCCGGCGTGGTCACGGCGCGTGAGCACGCGGGTCTGGCCTGGGTGAAGCCGAACAAGCTGTCGGACTATCCCATGCCCCCGGCCGACGAACCGCTGGTCGCCTGGTTGCGCGACCTGCTCTGATCCGCCGCCGCGCGGGAGGGGACCAGGATGCGACGCTTCACCGACCGGTTCCTGCGCGACGACAGCGGCGCCACCGCCATTGAATATGGCCTGATCTGCGCCCTGGTCTTTCTGATCATCATCGGTTCGATGCGCCTGGCGGGCGAAAAGGCCGCCGTGGTCTTCAACACCGCCCTGACCGCCCTGACCCAGGCCGTCAGCTAGACTCTTCGCCCGTCTGTTCCCTGACGCCCAGAGCGTCCGCCAGTCGGGTCCTGGCCGAGCCGCGTCGGGCCGGCTTCTGCTGGCTGTCATGCGGGGCCCAGCCGGCCAGGTGCACCATTTCAAACGTCGCCGGGATGCGCCCGTCCGCCTCGGCGTGGCGCTCGGCGTAAAGCTGGGCGGCGCGGGCCAGGACGGCGCGGCTCAAGGGCCGGATCGGCCCGGCCAGAACATTGGTCTCGCCCATGGCCCGCAGGTCCCGCATCAGGGCGAAGGGATCGGCATAGCGCACCATCACCCGGTCCACGTCGGTCACCGGCAGGGCGAACCCGGCCCGTTGCAACAGGGCCGCACCGTCGAAGCCGTCGGCGAAGGGCGAGATCCGCGCCTGGGCCCCGCCATTGACCTCCAGCTCCGCCTCGGTCAGCACGCCGCGCAGCTCCTTCAAGGTCGCGGCGCCGAACAGGCTGGCGACGAACAGGCCATCCGGCTTCAGCGCTCGCCGAATCTGGCTCAGGGCGCCGGGCAGGTCGTTGGCCCAGTGCAGGCCCAGCAGGTTGACGATCAGGTCGGCGGACGCATCCTCAAGTCCCAGAGGCCCGCCGCCCGGCGCGGCGCGCTCGGTGGTCGAGCCGACGGCGCGCACCTCGGCCACCTGTGCGCGCGCCGGACTGTCGGCCAGGACGCGGGCGAAGACGCCGGGATGGGGCGACAGGTCGACGGGCGTCTGAAACTGACGCAGGATCACCTCCAGACTGTTGACCGCATTCTCGGCGGCGCGAACGTGCAGGAAGTCGGCGTCGGGGAAACGTCGGGCGGCGCGGTTCAGGCGCGCGGCGCGGCGGGCGGCGTCGAAGATGATCGGGGGACCGGAGGAGGGGGCGCTCATGGCCGTTCAGGATGGGGGTTGGCGGAGCGGATTGAAAGACGGCGCGTCACGTATATCGCTGGGCGCGAGGGGAATGGCGCGCGGGCTGCTGGACCTGTTGCTGCCGCCCATGGCCCACGACAGCCGCGAGGCCACGGCCTCGGCGGGCCTGTCGCCCGACGCCTGGGACCGGGTGGTGTTTCTGGAGGCCCCCGTCTGCGACGGCTGCGGCGCGGCGTTTGAATACGACGGCGGCGATTTCGCCTCGGATCGTTGCCTCGCCTGTCAGGTCCAGCCCTACGCCTTCGCCCGCGCGCGGGCGGCCTGCGTCTATGACGAGGCCTCGCGCGGCCTGATCCTCAAGTTCAAGCACGGCGACCAGCAGCAGTTCGCGCCCCTGTTCGCCCGCTGGATCGCCCGGTCGGGCGCCGACGTGGTGGCCGAGGCCGACGGGGTGGTGCCCGTGCCCCTGCATCGCGCCCGTCTGCTGGCGCGGCGCTTCAATCAGGCGGCCGAGATCGCGCGACCCTTGGCCCGCACCGCCGGGCTCGACTACCTGCCCGACGCCCTGATCCGGGCCGCGCCCACCGCCAGCCAGGGCGGCAAGTCGGCGCGCGGGCGGCGCCTGAACGTCAAATCCGCCTTCGCCGTCACCGAGGCGGGGCGGCGCCGGATCAAGGGTCGGCGCATTCTTCTGGTCGACGACGTCCTGACCACGGGGGCTACGGCCGAGGCCTGCGCCCGCGTCCTTTTGGCCGCCGGAGCGCGCGCTGTGGACCTGGCGGTCATCGCGAGGGTGCGAACTGCGCGCGAACCGCCTAAGTAGGGCGCTAGTCTGAATTCAGGAGAGTCAGTGTTGGCCGAAGTCGTCATCTACACCAAGCCCGGTTGCCCCTATTGCGTCGCCGCCATGGGCCTGCTGAAGCGCAAGGGCGTCGAGTTCACCGAGATCGTCGCCTCGAACAACCCGGAAAAGAAGGCCGAGATGGTCGAGCGGTCGGGCGGCAAGTCCACCTTCCCGCAGATCTTCGTCGGCGAAAAACATATCGGCGGTTCGGACGACATCCACGCCCTGGATGCGCGCGGCGGTCTCGACCCCCTGCTGGCGGCCTGATGGACGAGCGG
>CAYWDO010000048.1:0-2296 GCA_964456995.1 uncultured Brevundimonas sp. | reverse complement strand
CCCTGGATGCGCGCGGCGGTCTCGACCCCCTGCTGGCGGCCTGATGGACGAGCGGCTCGACATAGCCCCCCTGGACATCGCTCTTGTCCAGACGCGGACGCCGGCGACGGCGGCTGCCGGGTTGGCCCATGTCGAGCCGCTGATCCGCGAAGCGGCGGCGGGCGGGGCGAAACTGATCCTGACGCCCGAGGGGACCAACTTCCTCGAACAGCGCCGGGGCCTGCGCGACGCCGCCCTGTCGAGCGAGGACGCCGACGTCGCCGTCCTCGGCCTGCGCGCCCTGGCGAATGAGCTGGGCGTCTGGCTGCTGATCGGCTCGGCCATCGTGCGCTCCGGCGTCCCCGGCGACGACCGCGCCGCCAACCGCTCGCTGCTGGTCGATCCGACGGGGGCGGTGGTCGCGCGCTATAACAAGCTGCACGTCTTCGACGTCGATCTGCCGGGTGGCGAGACCTATCGCGAGAGCGCCTCGGTGCGTCCCGGCGTCGGCGTGACCGTGGCCGACACGCCTTGGGGCCGCCTGGGCCTCAGCATCTGCTACGATGTGCGCTTCCCGCATCTCTATCGCGCCCTGGCCAAGGCCGGAGCGTCGATGATCGCCGTCCCCGCCGCCTTCACCCGCCCGACCGGCGAGGCCCATTGGGAGACCCTGCTGCGCGCCCGCGCCATCGAGACCGGGGCCTTCGTCTTGGCCCCGGCCCAGGGCGGCGCCCACGCGGACGGCCGCCAGACCTGGGGGCGCTCCATGGTCGTCGGTCCCTGGGGGGAGATCATCGCCAAGGCTGACGATGACGACCCTTGCGTGCTGCACGCCAGGCTGGATCTGAGCGCCGTCCAGCGCGCACGACAGGCCGTGCCTTCGCTGGCGCACGACCGCGATTTCGACTGGCCGCAATGATCCGCTACGCCCTGTCCTGCGACCACGACCACGGCTTCGAGGCCTGGTTCGCCTCCTCCTCCGACTATGACGATCAGGCCGAGCGCGGTCTGGTCGAATGCCCCTTCTGCGGCTCGACCGGGGTGCGCAAACAGGTGATGGCTCCGGCCGTCGCGGGCACGAAGAAGGCTGGGCCGACCCCTGACGCCATGAAGCAGATGCAGGCCATGATGATGCAGGCGGCGCGCCAGGTGCGCGAGCACGTCGAGCAGAATTTCGACTACGTCGGCGACGCCTTCGCCCGCGAGGCGCGCGACATCCACGAAGGCCGCAGCGAGAAGCGCGAGATCTACGGCGAGGCCACGCCCGCTGACGTGAAAAAGCTGAAGGACGACGGCGTGCCCTGCGCCGCCCTGCCCAGCCTGCCGCCCGATCCGAAGAAGGCCAACTGAAGCCACATGGGGGAGGGGGAGAGATACGAAGAGTTCGCGCCGCCTGAGGCCTTGCGCCCCTTCGTGCGTCTTCTGTGGACCTATGCGGCGCCTGCGCCGACCGGCGGGGTCCAGCGCATCGCCCCCGACGGCTGCCCCGAACTGGTGATCGACCTGGCCGCGCCCTACGAGGAAGAGGGCGAGGACGGCGTCTTTCGGCCCCAGCCCTCCGTCATCTTCGCCGGGCAACTGACCCGCCCCATGGCGATCCGGCCCGTCGGCGCCGTGGAGATCGTCGCCGCCAAGTTCGAGCCGGACGGGGCGCGGGCGTTTCTCGGAAGGCCCCTGATCGAGGCGACGGACCTGCGGCTGGACCTCACGGCGCGGTTGCCCGGTTTCACGGCGCCGTCCGGCGATCCGGCGGGGCAGGCGGCGGCCCTGGCCGACTGGCTGGAGGGCCAGCGCCGCGCCGGCGACTGGCGCATCGACGCTGGCGTTCGCGCCGAGGTCTCTGCCGCCGAACGCGAGGACGAGGCGCCGTCCCTGTCGTCCGCCGACCGCCGCGCTCTGCAACGCCGCTTCCGCGACCGGGTCGGCGTGGCCCCGCGCACCCTGCGCTCGGTGTTCCGCTTCCGCCGCATCTTCGACCATGCGCTGGGCCAGGACGCCGACGCCGCCTCCTGGCTGGAGGCCGGTCTGGCCGCCGGCTATTTCGACCAGCCGCAGATGGCCCGCGACTTCCGCCGCTTCCTCGGCTGCACCGCCACCGAATGGGCGCGCGAGCAGATGGAGCTGGCCCGCCAACTCGCGTCGCAATCCTACAAGCCGGGAGGCTGAAGTCGGCCTAGGCTTCTGGTCGAACCGAGGAGGGAGACCTTGATGTCGCTGCTGACCGCCCTGATGACCGCCGCTCTGTTGCAGTTGACCCCGGCGCCCGCGCCCGACCTGTCCTGGCTGGCCGGCTACTGGCTGGACTGTTCCGGCGGAC
>CAYWDO010000047.1:6230-14768 GCA_964456995.1 uncultured Brevundimonas sp. | reverse complement strand
TCGCCTCTGGACGCGGACGGCCATCGGCGCGACACAGGCGGCATGGCTCAGACGGATTACGACATCATCATCGCGGGCGCGGGACTGGCGGGAGCGACGTTCGCCCTGGCGGCGGCGCAGGGCGGGCTGAAGCCGGTGCTGGTCGATCCCCAGCCCTTCGACGCCCAGCTGGCGCCGACCTTTGACGGGCGCTCGACCGCCATCGCCTATTCGACCTTCCGCATGCTGGATGTCCTGGGGCTGGGCGAGAGCCTGCGCCCCCACGCCTGCCGCATGGACCGCATCCTGGTGACGGACGGCAAGCGGCCGGGCGCCGCCAGCCGTCCGCCGTCGCCCGCCTTCATCCGCTTTGACGCGGACGAGATCGGCGACCGCAACGGCGGCGAGCCTCTGGGCTACATGCTGGAGAACCGCCGCATCCGCGCGGCCTTGGCTGAGGCCGTGACCTCTGCCGGGATCGAGGTCCGGGCGCCCGCCGCCGTGGAAGCGGTCGACGTCGGGCCGGGTCTGGCGACGGTGACGCTGAGGGACGGCTCGACCATCAGCGCGCCTCTGGTCGTCGGGGCCGAAGGGCGTGGCTCGACCGTGCGTCAGGCGGCTGGCATCGACACCCTCGGCTGGGGCTACGGCCAGAGCGGCGTGGTGGCGACGGTCAGGCTGGGCCGCGACCATGGCAATGTCGCCCATGAGTATTTCCTGCCGGACGGCCCGTTCGCCATCCTGCCGCTGACGGAACAGCGGGCCAGCCTGGTCTGGACCGAGAGCACACGCCGGGCCGACGCCTTGAAAGTCGCTTCGGACGAGGCCTTCCACGCCCACCTGATGCGACGCTTCGGCGAGTTCCTCGACGGGGTCGAGGTCGTAGGGCCGCGCTTCGTCTATCCGCTGTCCTTGCAACTGGCCGAGAAGCTGACCGCGCCGCGCATCGCCATCCTGGGCGACGCCGCCCACGGGGTGCATCCGGTGGCGGGGCAGGGGCTGAACATGGGGCTGAAGGACGCCGCCGCCCTGGCCGAGGTCCTGACCGACGCCGTGCGGATCGGCGAAGACATCGGCTCGGAGCTGGTGCTGGAGCGCTACGCCCGCTGGCGGCGCTTTGACAATGCGGCGCTGGCGGCGGGCTTCGACGGCTTTGTGCGGCTGTTCTCGAACGACCTGGCGCCGGTGCGGCTGGCGCGTGATCTGGGCATGGCGGCGGTCAACCGCATCGCCCCCCTGCGCCGCGCCTTCATGCATGAGGCCGGCGGCGCGACGGGCGACCTGCCTCGCCTCTTGCGCGGCGAGAGCCTCTAAAGCGAAGAGGCCCTATCACTCGCCGCGCACGCTCTGGATCAGTCGTGGGTGTGCAGCAGGACGTCGCCGCCGTCACGGCGATCGGCTTCTTCGACGGCGCAGCGCAGGGCCGAGGCGCGGGTCTGGAACAGGCCGAAGAAGAGGCCGTCCGAGGAGGCCAGACGCCAAGCCCGGCCCGTTCTCTGGATCTCGAACAAAACGGGACGGGGCGGCGCGGTCATCGGCTGGGCGGTCATGACCTGGGCTCGGCCTGGTTCAGGCGGTCGGCCTGGCGCTGAAGCTGGCGGGCGATGCGCAGCGCCGCCTCGCGGTCAGGGAAGGGCCGCGTGGCGCAGCTGTCCAGGGTGACGCACCAGCCGCCGTCGCGGGCGACGACGCCATAGGTGCGGCAGCGGTGCGGCGCGGGCGCAGACTGGGCCTCCGGGATGGAGGCGTCGGGATAGCCGGTCATCATCGCGGGCGGCTCCGGTCGGCGGGGTCGCGCGGGGTGCAGCCGAGATAGAGGGTCAGAACGGTCTGGGTCATGCGCCAGACGCTGGATGGGGCTCCAGGCGGGGCGGCGCGGTTGAGGGACTGGTTCAGCAGGGCGCGGCGGCTCATGGGGGTCTCCTTCAGAGCCTGAAGAAGACGCCCAAGTCGCATAAGGGCGCGATGCGGAAAGCGGGCGGCCGCCTAAGCGCGGCGTAAGGCCCTGTCCGTGCCCGCAATCAGTCCAGCGGGCGGGCGTCCTCGACCAGCATGATCGGCACCCCGTCGCGGATGGGGAAGGCCAGCTTGGCGCCGGCCGAGACCAGCTCCTGGCGCTCGCGGTCATAGGACAGGCGGCCGCGCGTGACGGGGCAGACCAGGACCTCCAGCAGGCGGGGATCGACCGAGACGGGGGTGTTGAAGGCGTCGCTCATGATCTTCTTTGTTTCCTATCGCTCGCGCCGCGGGCGCTCGCTGCTTGAGGAAGTTTGCGCCCTATCGCTCGCCGCGCGGCGGCTTGCTGCTTGAGGGCGCCGGTCGCCCCTATGGTCCGCTTTATGCGGTTGCCGGTTCATAGCGCCCTGTAGAGGGCAGCGCCAACTCACTGCATCGCCGGGCCGTCGTCGTCGCCGTCGTCGGCGGCGTCGATGCGCAACAGGGCGGTCAGGGCCTGGGCGCGGTCCTCTAGAGTGGGCGCCTCGAGCAGGGCCTGCTTTTCGGCGGGCTCGAAGGGCAGGGCCATGGACAGGCTGTTGATCAGCGCCTCCTGCGGCGCGATCTCGGCGGTGTCCCAGTCCACGTTCAGGCCGCGGTGCTCCAGATAGGGGCGGAGCGCGTCGAGGAAGTGGTCGCGGTCGAAGTCGGCGGTCGGATCAGGGGCGCGCAGGTCGGCCTCGAACGGGGCGAAGTCGGCGCGGACCTGGCGATAGGGCGTCTTGATCTGAAGCTCGGTGGTCACGCGGAACCGGCAGACCCCGGTCAGGGTGATCAGATAGCGGCCGTCCGAGGTCTCGTTGAAACTGGTGATCCGCCCGGCGCAACCGACGCGGGCCAGCGGCGGCTGGATGTCGAGATCGCCAAGCGGCTGGATCAGACCGATCATCCGGTCGCCGGCCATGGCGTCATCCACCATGTTCAGATAGCGCGGCTCGAACACGTTCAGCGGCAGCTGGCCGCGCGACAGCAGGATGGAGCCCGGCAGAGGAAACACCGGGATCACCTGAGGCAGTTCAATCGCCTTGATATAACCCTGGGCCATCGCCGGTCTCCGATCAGGCGAACAGGATCGAGGACAGGCGACGGCGGCCGTCGCGGGCGACCTCGCTGGCCCCGCCCGCCGCGTCGAACACAACCAGCAGCTGCTTGCGCGCCGCCTGATCGTTCCATTCGCGGTCAGCCTGGACAATGGCCAGCAACTGATCGACGGCGCCCCCCAGATCGCCCGCCGAGGCCAAGGCCAGAGACAGGTCGTAGCGGGCCTGATGATCGTTGGGGTCGGACGCGATCTGGGCCTGCAGTTCAGCGGTCGCGCCGGTCGGGGCCGAAGCGGCCAGGGACAGCTGGGCGCGGACGCTCTGCACCATGGCATCGGTCGAGTCGACCGGGGCCATGGCGATGGTCTGGCGCGCCTGTTCCGTGTCGCCCTCGGCCAGATAGACGCGAGCCATGCCGGCGATGGCCTTCTGATTGTCGGGCTCGATCGTCAGGACATGGGCGAAGGCCTGGGCCGCGCCGCCGAGATCGTTCAGCGACAGGGATTCCTCGCCCAGTGACAAAAGCTGCTCGACGTCGGTGTTGACCCCGGCGCCCCCGGTCAGCTTGTCGATGAAGGCCTTGATCTGGCTGTCGGGCACGGCGCCCTGAAAACCGTCGACCGGCTGGCCGTTGACGAAGGCGTAGACGGTGGGGATCGACTGGACCCGCAACTGCCCGGCATAGGCCGGGTTCGCATCCACATCGATCTTGACCATCTTGACCGCGCCCTTGGCGCCGCGAACGGCCTTTTCCAACGCCGGTCCCAGCGTTCGGCAGGGGCCGCACCAGGTGGCCCAGAAATCGACGATGACCGGCTGATGCTTCGAGGCCTCGATCACGTCGGCCATGAAGGAGGCGTCCGTGCCGTCCTTGATCAGGTCGGCGGGCGGGTTCAGCGTCGGGTCGGCGAAGGTCATGATCGGGTCCGTAAAAGGCTCGAAGAATCGTAACGGATCAGATGGCGTCGGGATGCCTCGCCATCAAGCGGCAAGTGAAGGAAGTGAGGCGTCTCGTCGCAAGGCCTGGGAGGCGGCGCGAAAAAACAGAGTCCAATTCGTCTGAATCGTCTGAAATCGACCTTGGCGCGCTCGTGTCACAAGGGTCGCCGTAGCAGGCGGCTGCGTCAGAAAAGGTCGTGGAGGGGCGTGGCGGGCGCTGGGCTGGCGGCCAAAGCGACGCCCTGCCCATTTTGCTCATGTCGTTCCCGCTTGCGGCGAGACCGTGTCGGCTGATCGGCAGGAGGCTGAACTGACGAGGGGCAAGCCGCCAGGGAGACGACGACGCCCCTCGCCGAAGCGAGGCTAGGCCGCCAGGCGTTCGGGTTTCAATTTCAAGGTGACGACCAGGCCTTCCTCGACCCAGTCGTAGTGGATGGAGCCCCGCAGATGCCCGCTCACGCTCCGCTCGATCAGGCGGCTGCCATAGCCCGGGGCGGTCGTCGGCGGCTGGACCTTGGGGCCGCCGCTTTCGGTCCACATGATCGTGACGGCTTCATCCTGGGCCGAGCAGGAGACATCGAGCGTTCCGGTGTCGACCGACAGCGCGCCATATTTGAGAGAGTTGGTGGCCAGTTCGTGGACGATAAGGGCCATGATGGTCGTGGCGGCTTCGCCCACCCGCATTCTGGGCACAGAGACGCGAATGCGACCGCTGAAAGCGCCGAGATCGTCATAGGGCGCGAGGAGGACGGTCAGCAGATCGCCAAGAAGGACCGAGGCGGCCTTTTCACCCGGCACCGGCCTGACCAGATCATGGGCGCGGCCCAGGGCGGTCAGGCGCTGGGTCAGTTCGCGGGCCATATCGTTCGTGGTCGTGGTGGACCGCGAGGTGATGGCGGTGAGCCCGGCGGCGATGGTCAGCAGGTTTTTGACCCGGTGGCTCATCTCGCCGGCCAGAAGCTCGCGTCCCTCCTCGGCCTGTTTGCGCCCGGTGACGTCGATAAAGATGCCGAACATGATCCGTTCGACCATGCCCTCATCGTCACCCTGGCCTCGGGCCGAAATCCACTTGAGCTCCTCGCCGATGATTATGCGGAAATCAATTTCATAGGCGCCGATGATGGCTCTTGTCGCGTTGAAGGCGGCGCGCACGCGGTCTCGGTCAGCCGGATGGATATGGGCGGAGAGATCTTCAAAACAAACCTCCGTTCCCCGGGGTATGCCCCAGAGGTCGTAGGCGTGATCATCCATGGCGAGCGCGTCGCTATCGACGTTCCAGGACCACAGCGTCACGCCGGCCGCTTCGACCGCGCGGACCAGATTCTTGGACTGCCAAAGCAGGGGTTTGAGGCTGTCAGCAGTCGTCGTCATCAGGCTTATGGAACTTTGTTTTCTAGGTCTGCGGCTCAGGATTGCAGCCGGTGCAGTGTCGGGGCGCCGGATCGCGTGAACCCGAGCCCCTCATGGGGCCTGTCGAGGGCGTGCTCCATCGCCCGGCTTGCCCCATGCCGTTGGGAGTCTTCAGTCTATGTCCTACGTCGCTTAAGGGGCGCCGCGCAACTGTCAGGCGGCCTGCCGCGCCTCGTCGGGGCGCAGGGTCAGGACGCGGACGCCGTCGCGGGTGACGCAGACGGTGTGTTCGAACTGGGCGGACAGCTTGCCGTCGGTGGTGACGACGGTCCAGCCGTCGTCCAGGGTGGCGACCGTGCGGCGGCCCTGGTTCAGCATGGGTTCGATGGTGAAGACCATGCCTTCGCGCAGCCTCAGGCCGGTTCCGGGCTTGCCGAAATGCAGGACCTGGGGGGCTTCGTGCATTTCCCGACCGATGCCGTGGCCGCAGAATTCGCGCACGACGGAATAGCCGTTCTTCGTGGCGTGCCGCTCGATGGCGTGGCCGATGTCGCCCAGGGTGGCGCCGGGGCGGACGGCGCGGATGCCCTTCCACATCGCCTCATAGGTGGTCTGGACCAGACGGCGGGCGGGGCGGGCCACGTCGCCGATCAGATAGGTCTTGCTGGAATCGGCGATGAAGCCGTGCTTCTCCAGCGTGATGTCCAGATTGACGATGTCGCCGTCGCGCAGGATCTCGTCCTTTGACGGCACGCCGTGGCAGACGACCTGATTGCGCGAGCTGTTGAGCACGAAGCCGTAGCCGTACTGGCCCTTGCTGGCCGGGCGGGCCTGCAGCTGATCGACGATGAAGGTCTCGACCAGGGCGTCAATTTGCAGCGTGCTCAGGCCCGCCAGCGTCAGGCTGTCCAGATGGGTGAAGACCGAGGCCAGCAGGCGCCCGGCCTCGGCCATCAGTTCGATCTCGGCCGGGGTCTTGGTCATGCCGCAGCGGCCGACAGATCAGGGGCGCCGACGCCCGCCGCCTTCAACTCGCGCGCCATCAGCTCCTGAAACGACAGGCCGGGGTTCAGCTCGCACAGCATGCCGAGCCTGATCCAGAAGGCGGCCTGGGCGTTGATCGAGCGGCACGAGGCCTTGCTGGCCCGGCGCAGCTGCTCGTGCAGTTCGTCTTCGATGTTGACGATCCCCATGGGGCGACCTCGCATATACGTTTCGTATATGCTGTATATATCCAAGCCCAAGCCTCAGTCCAGAGCGTCGAAGTCCACGATCAGGGGTTCGCGGTCCAGCAGGGCCAGGACGCGGCGGAAGGCCGTCTGATCCAGAGCGGTGGTCGCCGTATTGGTCAGGGGGTGGAAGTTGACGATGTCCGCCTGCCACAGGCGCTGATCGAGGACGAAGGTGACGCGCCGGTCGCGGTCGTTGATCAGGCCCAGCGCCGTGACCGAGCCGGGGCGCACGCCCAGGGTCTCCCACATCAGGGTCTCATTGCCGAAGGAGAGGCGGTCCGAACCCATGGCCCGGTGGGCGCGCTTCAGGTCGATGACCGTGTCCTGGGCCGCCGAGATCAGCCACAGCCGGCCCTTCTTGTCCTTGAGAAACAGGTTCTTGGTATGCAGGCCGGGCAGGTCGGCCTTGAGGTCCAGGCCCTCCTCGACGCGGAAGACGGCGGGGTGGTCGTGGGTGGTCTGGGCCACGCCGTTCTCGGCCATCCAGGCCAGCAGGCGCCCGCGGTCATAGGCGGGGACGGCGGCGGGAACAGTTACATCGGGGGCGGTGTCGGTCATCTCGGCCTTGTCGGGCGGGCGGCGGGGGCGATAGGAGGGACATCATCGTTACCCTCTGTTCGACCTGTTTGGGAGCCGCGTCTTGGAACTGGAATGCTATCCGATGAGCCCCCGGCCGTGCGACCTGGTGCCGGGCCGCCAGTCGCGCAACTGGATGGACGCCTTCGCCAGCCGGCATCCCTATCGCTGCCTGCCGCTGACCATGGCCAACACCACGGGGTGGGAGATCCTGGTCCCGTTCGGTTTCACCGCCGAGTGGAACGGCGGCCCGGCCCAGTCCGACATCAAGATCACGCCCGACCGGCCGCAGCCGGAGCTGGACCACTTCGTCACCTCGCACTTCTCGCGCGGGGTGCTGACCATGCACCCGCAGTACCTGTTCAGGACGCCGCCGGGCTGGGGGATGCTGGCGCAGGGCTCGCCCAACCACGTTAAGGACGGCATCCAGCCGCTGACGGGCCTGATCGAGACCGACTGGCTGCCCTTCCCCTTCACCATGAACTGGATCTTCACGCGGCCGGGCAAGGTCAAGTTCGAGAAGGGCGAGCCCTTCTGCTTCATCCTGCCGGTCGAGCATCGCAAGGTGGAGGCGTTCGAGCCGGTGATCCGCTCGCTGGACTCCAATCCCGGCATGAAGGGTCAGTTCGAGGCCTGGAACCGGGCGCGCACCGACTTCAACACTCGCCTGGCCTCGGGCGATCCCGACGCGGCCAAGGAGGCGTGGCAGCGCTTCTACTTCAAGGGCGAGGTGCCGGAGGCCCTGGGCACGGCGCCGGCGACCCACGCCAACAAGCGTCGGCTGAAGACGCCCAGGGTCGGCTGACATTTTTCAGGGGCCTACCGCGCTTCGCGCTACTTGAGGCCGTGATCAGATACAGCAACGCCCGCCTCATTGCTGAGGCGGGCGTTTTTTGTTCGGCGCTCAAGCAGGCCGAAAGGCCGTTAGCGCACCAAAAATGCGCTCAAGCAGCGAGCCGCCGCGCGGCGAGCGATAGCGCCCTTGCTTCTTACCTCGGCATAGGCCGCGTCACGCGGCTGCCGAGGTTGTTGATGACCTCGCGGGCGTCGAAGGCGTTGGGATCGCCGGCGGGCTTGGGACCGCGGCCCATGACGATCTCGGCCGTAGCTTCGTAACGGTCGACCTGACGGATGTCGCGGTCACGACCCCAGTAGGGATCCCAGGTGCTCCAGTAGCCGCGCTGATAGAAGCGCCACTGGGGACCCCAGTAGGGGCCGTAACGGTCGTAGTAGAAGGGATCGGGCGTCGTATAGAAGCGGGTGTCGCGGTCGGTGGCGCGGGTCACGGTGGCGAACCAGTCGTAGCCGTTCTCGACCGTCAGTTCGGCCGAGCGCAGCAGCAGCGACATCTCGACCTGGTCGCGCGAGGTGACCGAGTTGCCCGAGAAGCTGACGCTGTAGCGATTGGATTCCAGGCGCTGCTCGGC
>CAYWDO010000047.1:1207-6130 GCA_964456995.1 uncultured Brevundimonas sp. | reverse complement strand
TCCATGCCGATGGTGGCCAGGGCGAACAGGGCCAGCTGGGGCGCGACCGGACGGTTCACGTCCAGGAAGGGCGGCAGGACGGCGGTGAAGAAGAGGATGGCCTTGGGGTTGGCGATCTGGACCGTAAAGCCGTCGATCAGGGCGCTGCGCCCGCGACGCACCTCGACATGATCGGGCTCGGCGGCGGTGGCGAAGGCGCCGCGCAGGGCCTTGATTCCCAGCCAGGCGACGTAGAGGGCGCCGAGCACAGCGATGATGCGGAAGACCTGCGGAAAGGCGGCGACCAGGGCGCCGAGGCCCAGCGCCGCCGCGCCGAACCAGACCAGGGTGGCGGCGTTCATGCCGACCACGCCGATCAGGGCCGAGGCGCGGCCCTTCTCCATGCCGGTCGCCACGGCGAACAGGTTGGCCGGTCCGGGCGTGATCGCCATGACGGCCATGACGCCCAGAAAGGCGGCGTAGAGGTGCGGATCGACGGGAAGCGCGGCCATAGGCCCCTTTCCGGCGTAGGGCCGGTCAGGTCAAGCGTGGAGCGTGGCGATCAGGCTTCGACGGGCGGCGCCGGCGGGGCGGGCGGGGCCGTAAAGGCCTCGTTGACCTCCTCCAGGGCCTCTTCCGACTGACCGATAGCGTAGTCGGCCATCAGACCATAGGTGACCATCTGGTCGGGATCCGCCTGTGCCCAGGCGCTGTTGGCGGTCACACCCGCGATCATAGGGGCGACGCCGGCCATGGCCTCGGTCACGATGGCGTCGATGTCGATCTCGGCCAGGGCCTGGTTGGCGATTTCGCCGGCCTGCTGCGCGGCGATGGCGGTGAAGGCGGTGACGTGCGGTTGGTATTCCGACCACAGTGCGGCGACGCGCAGGCCCTTGGCCGTTTCGTCGATAGCGTCGTCGTCCTGAATGGCTTCGGCGCGTTCGCCGAACTCCTCCATCTTCTGTTCGAAGGCGGCGGCGGCGGCCTCCAACTGGACCTCGGCGGAGGTCTTGGCCTCCTGCGCCACGGCGGCGGAGACGGGCAGCAGGGCGAGGGCGGCGGCGAGCGACAGGGCGCGGATCATGATGGATCTCTCCTTCGGCGGACGCTGCAAGGTCCGCCGAAGGAGCGATCAGCTCAAGTGAAATCGCGGTAAGGCGCGGGGCGCCCTGTCGATCAGTTCGCTGCTGCGGGCGCCGCCGGGGCGGCCAGGGCCTGGTCAATGCTGGCGCGGATCTGGGCCGTAGCGCCGCGAAGTTGAGCCGGTGCGGCGGTGGCGGCGGCGAGGATCTGATCCTTCTGTGCGGCGCGCTCGGGGTTGGCCGCCATGGCGCGCAGGAAGGTTTCCAGTTCAACGGCGAAGGCTTCGAACTTGGGCTCGTATCCGTCCACGATGGCGTTGGCGCGGGTCTTCTTGGTCGCGTTGTCGAGCGCGGCGTCTTCCATCACCGCCTGCAGTTCGACGCCCATCTGGCGGGACTCCGCCTCGAAGGCCACGCCCTTGGCTTCAAAGGCGACTTCTTCCGGTGACTGGGCGGGCGCGGCGGTCACGGGGGGCGCCGCAGCGGCAGGGGCGTCCTGGGCGAAGGCGGGGGCGGCGAAGGCGAGGGTCGCCGTGGCGGCGAGGGCGAGACGCAGGGACATGAAAGGCTCCGGTTGAACAGGGAGCCTGAAGACTCCGTCAATGCGGAAGGTTGCGCACTTCCGTGGCGATGTGGAGGGTTTTTTGCGGCGGGCGGTTTGCTCGACAGGGCGCCGACCTGAATCGCCAGGGCGCAGGACCTGAGCTAGGCTGAAGAAAAGCCGGCGCAAGGGAATTTCCTGATGTTCTCCAAGATCATGACCGCGTGGATCATTGCTGCGGCGGCGATCGTCGGCGCCACGTCCGCCGCCGCCCTCGAGCCCGCCCGCGCCTATGCCGTCAGCGGTGAATGTGGCGGGATGGCCGCGACGCGCGTGGTCATGGCGCCGGGCCTGTGCCTGGGTCTGGTCTGGCAGGGCGTGGGAACTGAGGGGCCCAGGATGCCGCGCGGGCTGCTGCCGCTGGCGGGCGGCGACTGGCTGGTCACGGACCTGGGCGGCTGGGAGGCGGGCAGGGGGGCGGTTTGGCGGCTGTCGTTCGCCAGCGACGGCGCGCCGCGCTGGCGGCGTCTGGCGCGCGGTCTGTCCATGCCGCACACGGTGGCGCGCGGACCGGACGGGCGCATCTATGTGTCCGAGATGAACCGTATCCTGACGCTGGACCCGGACGCGGCCGATCCGGCGGCGACGGTCAGGACGGTGATCGGCGACCTGCCGGACAATCGGCTGCACGACAATCGCCACCCGCTGTCGAGCTTTGTCTTCGACGGGAACGGCGACCTGTTGGTCAATGTCGGGGCGCCCAGCGACCGCTGTCTGGACGCGGCGGGCAAGGTGAAGTCGGATTCGCGCGGCGCCTGCGTCGAGGAGGCGGCGACGGCCCAGGTGCGGCGTCACGCCTATCTCGGGAATGGACGCTGGGCCGAGGCGAGCACGGTCTTCGCCAGCGGCCTGCGCAACTCCATCGCCCTGGTGCGGCATGCGTCAGGAACGATCTTGCAGGCCGAGAACTCGGTCGATCTGACCACGCCCGCGCATCCGTTCGACGAGGTCAATGTGCTGCGCCAGGGCGGGCATTACGGCTGGCCCTATTGCGTCGATCTGCAGACGCCGCTGCCGGGTTGGCCCGCGCGTCAGGCGCGTTGTGGCGAGCGGGATAGGCCCATTGCCCTGCTGCCGCCGCACGCGGCGCCGCTGGACATGATCTATTACGAGGGGGTGATGTTCCCCGAACTGCGCGGGCGTCTGCTGATGACCTGGCACGGCTATCGCCGCACGGCGGGCCGCATCACGGCGGTGGAGACGGATGAAGCCGGCGTTCCCCTGACCGACGTCGGCGGCCGCTACGCCATCTATCCGCGCGGGTCTCTGGCCTATCCGGCCGGGGCGCCGAGCGTGAAGGGCAAGGTTCTGACGCCGGGCTGGGACCGCGTGTCCGGGCGTCAGCCGCGCGGCTCGCCTGTGGTCATGGCGGTCGCCGCCGACGGCTCGATCTGGGTCACGGACGATCGCAGCCGGGCGATCCTCAGGATCGCCCGGTCGCAGCCCTAGTCTTTAGCCCTTGGTGCGGGCGTCGCGCTTGGCCAGGACGCGCAGGCGCAGCGCGTTCAGCTTGATGAAGCCCTCGGCGTCGTGGTGGTCATAGGCCTGGACGCCTTCCTCGAAGGTCACCAGGTCCTGGTCGTAGAGGCTGTTCTCGCTCTCGCGGCCGATGACCGTGGCGTTGCCCTTGTAGAGCTTGACCGTGACCGTGCCCGACACCTTCTGCTGGCTGTAGTCGATGGCGGCCTGCAGCATCTCGCGCTCGGGCGAGAACCAGAAGCCGTTGTAGACGAGGTGGGCGTACTTGACCGCCAGCTCGTCCTTCAGGTGCATGGCGCCGCCGTCCAGGGTGATGGACTCGATGCCGCGGTGGGCGGCCAGCAGGATCGTGCCGCCCGGGGTCTCATAGACGCCGCGCGACTTCATGCCGACGAAGCGGTTCTCGACCAGGTCGAGGCGACCAATACCGTTGTCGTGGCCGTACTGGTTCAGGGCGGTCAGCAGGGTCGCCGGCGACATGGCCTCGCCGTTGATCGAGACGGCGTCGCCCGCCTCGAAGCCGATGGTGATGACGGTGGCCACGTCCGGCGCGTTTTCCGGCGACAGGGTGCGCTGGTGCACGAACTCGGGGGCCTCGACGGCGGGGTCCTCCAGCACCTTGCCCTCGGACGAGGAGTGCAGAAGGTTGGCGTCGACCGAGAAGGGGGCCTCGCCGCGCTTGTCCTTGCTGATCGGGATCTGGTGCTTCTCGGCGAAGTCCAGCAGGGCCTCGCGGCTGCGGAACTCCCACTCGCGCCAGGGGGCGATGACGTGGATGTCGGGGTTCAGGGCGTAGTAGCCCAGCTCGAAGCGGACCTGGTCGTTGCCCTTGCCGGTCGCGCCGTGACAGACGGCGTCGGCGCCCAGCTGGCGGGCGATCTCGATCTGGCGCTTGGCGATCAGCGGACGCGCGATCGAGGTGCCGAGCAGGTACTGGCCCTCATAGAGGGCGTTGGCGCGGAACATGGGGAAGACGAAGTCGCGCACGAACTCTTCGCGCAGGTCGTCGATGAAGATGTTCTCGGGCTTGATGCCCAGCTTCAGCGCCTTCTCCTTGGCGGGGGCCAGCTCCTCGCCCTGGCCCAGGTCGGCGGTGAAGGTGATGACCTCGGCGCCGTACTCGGTCTGCAGCCACTTCAGGATGATCGACGTGTCCAGCCCGCCCGAATAGGCGAGGACGACTTTCTTGATCGGCCGGTCTTTGGGGGCGGGCGAGGTCATGGGTCGAAATATCCTGTCAGGGCGCGGGGAGGCGTGTCTGGCGCGCTTAAAGGACCAGACGCCCCGTGATGCAAGGGCATGATTGTGTCGTGGGCCGCAGATATGAAAAAGGCGCCGCGACCGAAGCCGCGACGCCCGTCTTCATTCAGGCGAAGGCTGGCCTCAGACGAGGGCCTTGAGCTGGTCGACCAGGTCGGTCTTCTCCCAGCTGAAACCGCCGTCGGCGTCGGGGCTGCGGCCGAAGTGGCCATAGGCCGCGCTGCGGGCGTAGATCGGCTTGTTCAGGCCCAGGTGCTCGCGGATGGCGCGCGGGGTGGCGCCGCCGATCAGCTTGGGCAGTTCGGCCTCCAGCACGGCGGCGTCGATCTTGCCGGTGCCATGCAGATCGACGTGGACCGACAGGGGCTTGGCCACGCCGATGGCGTAGGAGATCTGGATGGTGCAGCGGTCGGCCAGGCCGGCGGCCACCACGTTCTTGGCCAGGTAGCGGCAGGCATAGGCGGCCGAACGATCGACCTTGGTCGGGTCCTTGCCGGAGAAGGCGCCGCCGCCGTGGGGGGC
>CAYWDO010000047.1:0-1107 GCA_964456995.1 uncultured Brevundimonas sp. | reverse complement strand
TACTGCAGCGTCACCTGGCTCTTGGCGTCGGGCTCCAGGCCCGGCTCCTGGCCCGAATGGCGGGCGTCGGCCAGGGCCTTCAGGATGTTGTGGCTGTATTGCAGGGTGGCCGGCATCAGCTCGGGCGTCTCGTTCGAGGCGTAGCCGAACATGATGCCCTGGTCGCCGGCGCCTTCGTCCTTGTCCTCGGCCGCATCCACGCCCTGGGCGATGTGGGCCGATTGCGGGTGCAGGTGGTTCTGGAACTGGAAGGTCTTCCAGTGGAAGCCGTCTTGTTCATAGCCGATGGCGCGCACGACGCCGCGGACCGTGTCCTCGATCTCCTGCTGAACGCCGGGCGCCCAGTTGCCCTCAGTGTCCATGATGCCCTTGCCGCGGATCTCGCCGGCCAGAACCACCAGATTGGTCGTCGTCAGGGTCTCGCACGCCACGCGCGCTTCAGGATCTTTCGACAGGAACAGATCGACGATCGAGTCGGAGATCTGGTCCGCGACCTTGTCGGGGTGGCCTTCCGAGACGCTCTCGGAGGTAAACAGAAACGACGAACGGGCCAAGGCAGGCTCCTGCGAGACGAAGAGGGCTTCAAACATATAAAGACATGCTTATACGTTCAAGTGATGACCGAAGCGTTGCGCGGAATCAAGGCGGCGGCGCAGCGACCCGCGGCGGCCGAGGCCGGTCTTTGTCTGACTTCTAATGTCGGAAAGGACGGTGGTGCCGCTTAGGTGACTCGAACACCTGACCCCATCATTACGAATGATGTGCTCTACCGGCTGAGCTAAAGCGGCTCCGGTCGGCGGCCTGACAAGCTGTCTGAGGGCCGCGCGAGGTCGGGTCTTTATACGGCGGAAACGGACTTGCCAAGCGCTGTCAGCATCGAAGCTTCATCGGGCGCGTCGGCGATGCGGATTTCGGCGAAGCCGAGGGCGGCGAGCGGGGCGGCGGCGGCGGCGGAAATGCAGACGGCGAGGTGCTGGCCGGCGGTCTGGGGCGTGAGGGTCGCAGCCAGCGCGCGGGCGGCGCGGGGGGAGTGGACGAGGACGGCGTCGAAATCGGCGGGCGGCGTCGCGTCGGTTTCCTCGGCGGCGTAAACCGGCAGGCGCTGGA
>CAYWDO010000046.1:13847-15265 GCA_964456995.1 uncultured Brevundimonas sp. | reverse complement strand
GACGAGGAATCGCTGAAGCAGAACGCCAAGATGCTGGAAGGCGTGCTGCAGGAGTTCGGCGTGCGCGGCGCCATCGACCAGATCCGCCCCGGCCCCGTCGTCACCCTGTACGAACTGGTGCCCGCACCGGGCGTGAAGCACGGTCGCGTCGTGGCCCTGGCCGACGACATCGCCCGCTCCATGTCGGCCCGCGCCTGCCGCATCGCCGTGGTTCAGGGCCGCAACGCCATCGGCATCGAACTGCCCAACGCCAAGCGCGAGACCGTCTACCTGCGCGACCTGCTGGCGTCCGGCGAATACGACAAGAAGAGCCATCTGCTGCCGCTGGCCCTGGGCGAAACCATCGGCGGCGAGCCCTATGTCGCCGACCTGGCGCGCATGCCCCACCTGCTGATCGCGGGCACCACCGGCTCGGGCAAGTCGGTCGGGGTCAACGCCATGATCCTGTCGATCCTGTTCCGCCACTCGCCCGCCGAGTGCCGCTTCATCATGATCGACCCCAAGATGCTGGAGCTGTCGGTCTATGACGGCATCCCGCACCTGCTGGCGCCGGTCGTGACCGATCCGAAGAAGGCGGTCGTGGCCCTGAAGTGGACCGTGCGCGAGATGGAGGACCGCTATCGCCGGATGTCCAAGCTCGGCGTCCGCAACGTCGCCAGCTACAACGAGCGCGCCCGCGAGGCCCAGGAAAAGGGCGAGCATTTCGAGCGCACCGTCCAGACCGGCTTCGACGAGCAGGGCCGTCCGGTTTACGAGAGCGAGAAGATCCGCCCCGAGCCCATGCCCTATCTGGTCGTGGTCATGGACGAGATGGCCGACCTGATGCTGGTCGCCGGCAAGGACGTGGAAGGCGCAGTCCAGCGTCTGGCCCAGATGGCCCGCGCCGCCGGCATCCACCTGATCATGGCGACGCAACGTCCGTCGGTGGACGTCATCACCGGCACCATCAAGGCCAACTTCCCGACCCGCATCAGTTTCCAGGTCACCTCCAAGATCGACAGCCGCACCATCCTGGGCGAACAGGGCGGCGAGCAGCTGCTGGGTCAGGGCGACATGCTCTACATGGCCGGCGGCGGCCGCATCACCCGCCTGCACGGCCCCTTCGTCACCGACCAGGAAGTCGAGGAGGTGTGCAAGCACCTGCGCAGCCAGGCCGAGCCGGACTACCTCGACCTGATCACCGACGAACCGGACGGCGACGGCGACGGCGCCTTTGACGAGGACGGCGGCGGGTCCGGGGACGACCTCTATGACCGCGCCGTGGCCGTGGTCACCCGCGACCGCAAGGCCTCGACCTCCTACATCCAGCGCCGCCTGCAGATCGGCTACAACCGCGCCGCCACCCTGATCGAGCGCATGGAGCAGGAAGGCGTCGTCAGCCCCGCCAACCACGCCGGCAAGCGCGACATCCTGGCCGG
>CAYWDO010000046.1:0-13747 GCA_964456995.1 uncultured Brevundimonas sp. | reverse complement strand
AGGAAGGCGTCGTCAGCCCCGCCAACCACGCCGGCAAGCGCGACATCCTGGCCGGACCTCCTCCTTGACCTAGTCGGCTGCGCCGAAGCGGCAGCTTCGCTGCCGGGCGCTATCGCTCGCGACGCAGTCGCTCGCTGCTTCAGCGCCGAAGCAGACAGGGTGAAACGGAACCGCCCTCCTCCCAGACCCGTTGAAGCGCCCATGTCCTCAAGCAGTGAGCGCCCGCGGCGCGAGCATTAGGACCCCTAGAACAATGAACACCGCTTCATCGGACCGCCGAAATATGGTCAGGCTGGCGTCATGGGGTCGCCGTCTGCTTCGGGCTTGATGACGATCCGAACCCTCATCCCGAACGGGAGAAGACAAGACATGACCATTTCACGCCGCGCCTTCGGCTTCAGCGCCGCCGCTCTCGCCCTCGTCGCCGCCGCGCCCGCCTCGGCCCAGTCCAACCTGTCCGCTGAGGATCAGGCCGTGCTGCGTCAAGCTCAGGCCTATCTGACCGCCCTGACGGCGGCCCAAGGCAACTTTGTCGAGACTGGGCCCGGCGGCCAACGCCGCACCGGCAAGTTCTGGCTGCAGCGCCCCGGCAAGATGCGCTTTGAATACACCGAGCCGGCGGGCCTGCTGGTCGTGGCCGACGGAAACAACGTCAAACGCTACGACCCGCGCCTGAACGTCTTCCGTCAGGTGCCGCTGGGGGCCACGCCGCTGTCGACCTTCCTGGCCCGCGAGGTTCGTCTGGATCAGGGCGTGCGCGTCGATCGCGTCACCCGCATGGCGTCGGGCGCCTTCGCCATCACCGCCCGTGACGCCTCCAAGCCGGCCGAGGGTTCGGTCATCCTGGCCTTCGCCGGTTCGCCGCTGCGGCTGCAGGAATGGAGCATCACCGACGCGCAAGGCTCGCGCACCCGCATCCAGCTGACCTCGCTGCAGCCGGCCTCGGGTCTGGCCGCCAGCCTGTTCCAGCTACGCGACCCGACCCGCCGCCCCGGTCGAAACTAGTTGCAACCAGGACGGGCGTCGCAGGACCTCCACAGCCCTGACGCATTTTGATGATTTGACTTTTTTCTCAGCTGTGACACTTTGAGCACAGGAACGACGGCGGTCGTTCTGTCCGCCATGGAATCATCCCCTCCCGGCGGCGAGAGAGACGAACCTGTTCAGCGCCCGGACCCGTTCCGGGCGCTTTTTTCATGCCTTTGTCGGGGCCGCGACCATGCTAAGGCCGGGCCATGAGCCTTCGCATCGTCACCTGGAACATCAACTCGGTCCGCCTGCGCGTCGACCAAGTCGCCCGCTTCGTCGCCGAGTATCGGCCCGACGTCCTGTGCCTGCAGGAGATCAAGTGCACCGAGGACCAGTTCCCTCGGGAAGCCTTTGAGCAGATGGGCCTGCCCTATCTAAAAATCCGCGGCCAGAAGGGCTGGCACGGCGTGGCCATCGCCAGCAAGCTGCCCATTCTCGACGGCGAAGGCCCTGCGCTCGACGTCTGCCGCGAAGGTCATGGCCGCTGCGTCTCGGGCCTGATCGGCGGGGTCGAGGTGCAGAACTTCTATATCCCCGCCGGCGGCGACACTCCCGACCGCAAGCTGAACCCGAAGTTCGATCACAAGATGGACTTCTATGAGCGGCTGACCGCCGAGATGAAGACCCGCGACCAGCAGCGGCCCCTGGTCCTGGCCGGCGACTTCAATATCGCGCCTGGCGACAACGACGTCTTCAATCACAAATTCATGCTGAAGGTGGTCAGCCACACGCCCGGCGAGATCGAGACCCTGCGTCGTCTGCAAGACGCCGGGGGCTTTGCGGACGTGGTGCGCGATCAGATCCCGGACCCGGTCAAGCTGGCCAGCTGGTGGAGCTATCGCGCCAAGGACTTCCGCGTGTCGAACCGGGGTCTGCGGCTGGACCATCTGTGGACCTCGCCGGGCCTGACGCCCGCCGTGGTCAAGGGCAGCGCGCGCATCCTCGACACGGTGCGCGAATGGGAACGGCCCAGCGACCACGCCCCCGTGGTGATGGACCTGGACGTCTAGAGAAGTTCAGATGAGAAAATGACAGGCGGTCGGGGGAGCGACCGCCTGTCCTTAGAGCCTGGCGCGAAGATCTGAGTTCAGATGCGATCGCATCTGAACCGATTTCGCTATACGTCTCAGGCGGCGCCGAGCAGCTTGGCGCCGGCCAAAACGCCCAGCAGGATCAGGGTGACGCTGCCGGTGAAGACGACGACGGCTTCAAACGAGAAGGCGTCGGCGCGGGGGTGCACGAGTTTCATGTCTTGGTCCTTTCGGCGGGGAGATCCGAATGCACCGAACATGGTCCATCGACCCGCTGTGGACAAACCACGGTTAGGCTGGGTCGAGTGAGTTCAGATCACTCGACGGGACCGGCGTGGGCCTCGGCTTCGATCCAGTTCAGGAAGCGCCTCAGCTTGGGCTCGTCGGCGCGCTCCGGCAAGACCACGGCCCAGTAGGCCAGGTCGTTGGTCAGGGCGTGATCAACCGGCTGGATCAGGCGACCCTCCCTCAGGTCGTCAGCGGCCAGCGGCGCCGAGGTCAGGGCCACGCCGCGTCCCGACAGGGCGGCCTCCAGCGCCAGATGACTGTGGCTGAAGACCGGGCCGCGCAGATTGTGGACGCGCGGATCGACGACGCCCGCGCTCTCGAACCAGGCCTTCCAGCCCATGCGGTCGGCGAAGGGCAGATCGTGCCAGCTTTCATGGATCAGCACTGCGCCCAGCAGGTCCGCCGGGGTGCGCATGGCGCGCGCGGCCGCGAGCGAGGGCGCGCAGACCGGGATCAGGCGTTCGCTCATCAACCGCCGCGCGACCTGACCGGGATAGGGGCCTTCGCCGTAGCGCAGGGCCACGTCGGCCTCGCCGTTCGACAGGTCGGCGATGCGGTCCTCGGCGAAGACGATCAGGTCGAGGTCCGGATTGTCCTCGCTGAAGCGGTGCAGACGCGGCGACAGCCACTTGCCTGCCAGCGACGGCAGGGCCGAGATCCGCAGCTGGCGGCTGCGGCCCGGTCGCACGGCCTCCAGCGCGCTTTCCAGCCGCTCGAAGGCGTCGGCCACGCCTTGCGCCAGACGGCGGCCGTCGGCGGTCAGGACCACCGAGCGGTTGAAACGGTCGAACAGACGCAGGCCCAACCGCATCTCCAGCGCCTTGATGTGGCGGCTGACCGCGCCGGGGGTGACGCCCAGTTCCTCGGCGGCCTCGCGGAAGCTGCCGAGCCGAGCGGCGGCGTCGAACGCCCGAAGCGCCACCAGAGGCGGGGTCGGGCGACGCTCGCTCATCTTAGATCAGGGCTGGAGGCGGTAGCCGCCCGCATCGGTCAGCAGCAGGCGCGCCTGGCCGGGTTCGGGCTCGATCTTCTGGCGCAGGCGATAGATGTGGGTTTCCAGGGTGTGGGTAGTGACCCCGGCGTTATAGCCCCAAACCTCAGTCAGCAGCTCTTCGCGCGAAACGGGCTTGGCGCCGGCGCGATAGAGGTACTTGAGGATATTGGTTTCCTTCTCGGTCAGCCGGACCTTCTTGCCCTTGTCGTCCAGCATCATCTTGGACGCCGGTCGGAACTCGTAGGGGCCGACCTGGAAGACCGCGTCCTCGGACTGCTCGTGGCTGCGCAGATGGGCGCGGATGCGGGCCAGGAGGACGGCGAAGCGGAAGGGCTTGGTGACATAGTCGTTGGCGCCCGAGTCGAGGCCCAGGATGGCGTCGGAATCCGACGATTGCGCCGTCAGCATGATGACCGGGGTCGAGACCCCGGCCTTGCGGATCAGGCGGCAGGCCTCGCGGCCGTCCATGTCGGGCAGGTCCACATCCAGCAGGATCAGATCGGCGCGAATCTCGCGCGCCTGCCGTACCCCCTCGGTGGCGGTGGAGGCCTGAACGGGACGAAACTCCTCGTGCAGGGCCAGCTGTTCGGCCAAGGCCTCGCGCAGGTCGTCGTCGTCGTCGATGATCAGGATGGTTTTGGGCGTTGGCATGGGTAGAGAATGGCGAGGCTTGAGGGGTTCGCCAAGGGTGCTCCGCTATTTCATCGCTTTAAGAGGGTTTCAGGGACGTATTTCGTTCCCCGAACAGGGCCGAACCGACCCGGACATGGGTCGCACCGCAGCGAATGGCGGTTTCATAGTCGCCGCTCATGCCCATCGACAGCACCGACAGGCCGTTTCGGGCGGCGATTTCGGCCAGAAGGTTGAAGTGCGGCTCCGGCGCTGCGTCGGCCGGGGGGATGCACATCAGGCCCTCGACGTGCAGGCCGTGGCGGTCGCGCGCGGCGGCGATCAGGGCGTCGGCGTCGTCCGGCAGGACCCCGGCCTTCTGCGGCTCGGCCCCCGTGTTGACCTGAACCAGGACGCGCGGGATTCGACCCGTCTTCTTCATCGCGGCGGACAGGGCGATCGCCAGCTTCTCGCGGTCCAGGGTCTCGATGACGTCGAAGAGTTCGACCGCCTCGACCGCCTTGTTGGTCTGCAACGGGCCGATCAGGCGCAGTTCGAGGTCGGGCAAGCCGGTTCGGCGCTCTGCCCAGTGGCCTTGCGCCTCCTGCACCCGGTTCTCGCCGAAGACGCGCTGGCCCGTGGCCAGAGCCGCCTCAAGCGCCTCGGGGCCTTGCGTCTTGGACACGGCGGTCAGGATGACAGAGGCCGGATCGCGACCGGCCTCGACGCAGGCCGAGGCGATCCGGTCGCGCACGGCGGCGAAACGATCATGGATGGACGGAACGGCAGAAGCGGGATTAGAGGCGGTCATGACCCTGTCCGAAGACGCGCGCACGCTGTGGCAGACAGCGACGGCTCTAGCCCGTGCGGCGGCGGCTGTCAGCCCGTCGAAAGTCCCCCTGCCCCCGCTCCTGTTCTTCACCGACCCGGCGCGCACGCCCCGGCCGTGGGAAACGGCGGCGCGCCTGCCCGCCGGGGCCGGCGTTGTCTTCCGTCATTTCGGGGCGACCGATGCGCTGGAGATCGGCCAGCGGCTGCGGGCGGTCACGAGGCAGGCGGGCCTCCGTCTGCTGGTCGGGCTCGACGCTGAGCTGGCGGAGCGAATCGAGGCGGACGGGGTCCACCTGCCGGAGCGCGCTCTGTCTGCCGCCTACGCCCTGTCGGGGCGACGCCCGGACTGGCTGCTGACCGGCGCGGCGCATTCGGCGAAGACCATGAAGGCGGCGCGCGACCTGGACGCTCTGATCCTGTCGCCGGTCTTTCCGGCGGGCGGCGCCTCCGCGGGCAAGATAGCGCTGGAGGTCGAGGGGTTTCAGGCGATGGCCGCCGATGCGCCCTGCCCCGTCTATGCCTTGGGCGGGATCAGCGCGGCCAATGCGGCGGCCCTGATCGGATCCGGCGCATGCGGCATCGCAGGCGTGGACGCCGTGCAGACGGCCTTCCTCGCCTGACAGCCTAGGCCGAAATCAGAATTTGAAGATGGTTTCCAGACGCACGCGGGGCGCGGCGCGGCGGTCGCCTTCGGGGGCGCGGGCCGGATCAAGCTCGGGCGAGGCCAGGTTGGCGGCGGCGCCGACGCGAAGACGCGGGCTGAGGCGATAGTAGGCGCCCGCCTCGACGTCGCCCCAGTCGGTCTCGCGGCCGACAGGCTGGTTCAGGTTGAAGTTCAGGCCCCAGCGGCCACTGTCGTTCCAGCGCAGGCCGCGACGTTGCGGCGCCGGCGTCGCGGGCGAAGCCTGGGCGGCTTCGGTCAGGGAGACGGCGGGGGCGCGACGCGCCTGGGCCGAGGCGTCGTCAGCCGTCCCGGCGATAGCCAGGATGCCCACAGTCGCAGCGATGATCGCAACGAAACGCATCTTCCAACCCTTGAGATCGACGTTCACGCGCCGACCCTTGTTTCCTGAACCCGAGCCGAAACTCAAGAACACAGCGATTAGACACCGCTGGTCCACCCGGTCAACGAAACGTAGTCATCCACAGGGCGTTCCGCACGACTCTTGCGTGTCCTGTGGCGCTGACACCACGCCAATAAGTCGACTTACCGTCGATGGAACATCGCTTCGCCTTGTCACGGCCCCTTTTCGCCGTGTTATAGAGCGTGGCTGCGGCGCAGACGTGCGCGGATCAAGGACGCGTGCGTTCAGGGTTCGCAAAGCGGCTCGGCCTCGAACCTTTCACGGAGACCTCGGAATGGCTTTTGTTCGCGGCGCTGCGGTCGCCCTTATTGCGTCGGGACTGCTGCTCGGCGGCTGTTCCAGCCTGCCCTTCGTCGGCAGCCAGGATAAGGCCCCCAAGGCTGATGTCCAACTGGGCATCGGCGTGAACGCCTATCTGTGGCGCGCCACCCTCGACACCCTGTCCTTCATGCCGCTGGCCGGCGCTGATCCCTGGGGCGGCGTCGTCAACTATGACTGGTACGTCAATCCGCAGGCGCCGAACGAGCGCTTCAAGGCGACCGTCTTCATCCTGGATCGTCGCCTGCGCGCCGACGCCCTGAACGTGTCAGTGACCAAGGAAGTCAAGGACGCCGCCGGCGCCTGGACCGCAGCCCCGGTTGCGGCCCAGACCGAAACCGATCTGGAAAACGCCATCCTGACCAAGGCGCGTCAGCTCAACCTCGCCAACGCGGCTCGCTAGAACCGCTTCTTTTCGCCACTTAACGCTGACCTCAGGCTCGCCTCATGCTTCGCGCCTGAGGCGCTGCCTCAGGATACGCCGTGGCCACTCGTTACGAGTCCAAGACCGCCGAACCCCGCCAGCAAGCCCGCTGGGCGGCCGCCGACGCCTTTTCGGTGTCCAACGCCGACACCGGCCGGCCCAAATACTATGTGCTGGAGATGTTCCCCTATCCATCGGGCAACATCCACATGGGCCACGCCCGCAACTATGTGATGGGCGACGTGGTGGCGCGTCACAAGCGCGCCCAAGGGTTCGACGTCCTGCATCCAATGGGCTGGGACGCCTTTGGCATGCCGGCCGAGAACGCGGCCATGGAGCGCGGCGTCCACCCCGGCGACTGGACCTGGTCCAACATCGCCACCATGCGCGACCAGCTGAAACTGCTAGGCCTGTCGCTGGACTGGAGCCGCGAGTTCGCCACCTGCGACCCGGCCTACTACGGCAAGCAGCAGGCCTGGTTCCTGGAGCTGTACAAACGCGGTCTGGTCTATCGCAAGGACGGCGTGGTCAACTGGGACCCGGTCGACAATACGGTCCTGGCCAACGAACAGGTCATCGACGGACGCGGCTGGCGCTCGGGCGCACCTGTCGAGAAGCGCAAGCTGAACCAGTGGTTCCTGCGCATTACTCAGTATGCGGATGATCTGATCGACGGCCTGTCCGAACTGGAAGGCCGCTGGCCCGACAAGGTCCGCCTGATGCAGGAAAACTGGATCGGCCGGTCCAGGGGCCTGCAGATGAAGTGGGCCTTTGCGCCCGACGCCGCCCCCGCCGGGCACGAGGCGGTCGAGGTCTACACGACCCGGCCCGACACCCTGTTCGGCGCCAGCTTCGTCGGCCTGGCCCCCGATCATCCGATCGCGAAACAACTGGCCGAAGCTGATCCCAAAGTCGCCGCCTTCGTCGCCGAATGCCGCAAGGGCGGCGCCTCCCAGGCCGAGATCGAACAGGCCGAGAAGATCGGCTGGGACACGGGCCTGAAGGTCGTCCACCCCTTCACCGGGGCCGAGGTTCCGGTCTGGATCGCCAACTTCATTCTGTCCGAGTACGGCACGGGCGCCATCTTCGCCTGCCCGGCCCACGACCAGCGCGACCTGGACTTCGCCCGCAAATACGGCCTGCCGGTGATCCCGGTCGTCCGTCCCGAAGGCGCCGGCGACGACTTTGCGGTCGGCAAGGAAGCCTATACCGGCCCCGGCTCCATCTTCCATTCCGACTTCCTGAACGGCCTGGACATCGAGACCGCCAAGGCCGAGGCCATCGCCCGCATCGAGGCGGCGGCCGTTGGCGAGGCCAAGACCATCTATCGCCTGCGCGACTGGGGCGTCAGCCGCCAGCGCTACTGGGGCTGCCCCATCCCCTTCATCCACTGCGAGGCCTGCGGCGTCGTGCCGGTTCCGGCCGACCAGTTGCCCGTGGAACTGCCCAAGGACGTGACTTTCGACGTGCCCGGCAACCCGCTGGACCGTCATCCGACCTGGAAGCATGTCAACTGCCCGTCGTGCGGGGCTCAGGCGCGGCGCGAGACCGACACCCTAGACACCTTTGTCGATTCCAGCTGGTACTTCGCCCGCTTCACCGATCCCAAGGCGGATGCGCCGATCAACAAGGCCGCCGCGTCGAAATGGCTGCCGGTCGATCAGTATATCGGCGGCGTCGAACACGCGGTCCTGCACCTGCTCTACGCACGCTTCATCACCCGCGCCCTGTCGGACGCCGGCCTGATGGACGTGAAGGAGCCCTTCGCCGGCCTGTTCACCCAAGGCATGGTCGTCCACGAGACCTATTACGAGGGCCTGGAGCCCAGCGGCAAGCCGCGCTGGGTCGAACCTTCGGACGTGCGCATCGAGACGGTGGACGGCCAACGCGTCGCCACCCGACTGTCCACCGGCGCCGCCCTGACGATCGGCGACATCGAAAAGATGTCCAAGTCCAAGAAGAACGTGGTGGCCCCCCAGGACATCATTGAGGCCTATGGCGTGGACGCCGGTCGCCTGTTCGTCCTGTCCGACAGCCCGCCCGAGCGCGATGTCCAGTGGTCAGTCGGCGGCGTCGAGGGCGCCAGCCGCTTCGTCCAGCGTGTCTGGACCGAGTTCGACAGCTTCGACCCTGCCGCCCCGGCCAACGCCGATGTGGACGCCAGCCTGATCCGCGAGACGCACAAGACCATCAAGGCCGTCAGCGAGGGCGTCGAGGGCTTCCGCTTCAACTCGGCCATCGCCAAGCTCTACGCCTTCCTGGCGACCTTGCGTCAGCACGACAAGGCGGGCGGAGAGGCCAGGAAGACGGCGCTGGCCACCATGGCCCGCCTGATCGCTCCCTTCACGCCCCACCTGGCCGAAGAAGCCTGGGCGCGTCTGGGCGAGGACGGCATGGTTCTGGACGCGCCCTGGCCCGTCTTTGACGCCGCCCTGGCCGCTGACGACGAAGTCACCCTGCCCGTCCAGATCGGCGGCAAGCGCCGCGGCGAGGTCGTCCTGCCGCGCGGCTCGGACAATGCGACGGTCGAGGCCGCCGCTCTCGCCAATCCGACGGTTCAGGCCTACCTTGCCGCCAACAACCTGAGCGTCCGCAAGGTGATCGTGGTGCCCGACCGTATCGTCAATCTGGTGGCCGGCTGATGCGTCGCGCCCTCGCCCTGATCGCCGTCGCGGGCGCCGCCCTGCTGTCGGGCTGCGGCTTTACGCCGATGTACGGCGACATGGGGGTCGGCACGGGTCTGTCGCGTATCGCCGTGACCACGCCCGACAATCGCCTGGGCTATCGACTGCGTGAGCAGTTGGAGGACGCCTTCGGCTGGAATGGAGCGGCGACGCCCCTCTATCGCCTGACGACCGAGGTAACGCAGGAGCGGCGTCCTCTGGGTCGGCGCATCGACGACACGGCCAGCCGCTATGAGTTGACGGTCAAGGCAGACTGGACCCTGACCCCGGTCAGCGGCGGCGCGCCCATCAAGGGTTCGCAGACCACGACCACCACCTATGCCGCGGCCGACCAGCCCTATGCCGCCATCGCCGCCCAGCAGGACGGAGAGGACCGGGCCGCCGCCGATCTGGCGCGCCTGATCCGGCTGGACATGATGCGCGCCCTGGCGGGCCAGTGAGCCCCATACTGAAGGGGATCTTCGCATGATCCTGGCCAAACGGCCGGAAGTTGATCGCTTCCTGAAGTCGCCGGACGGCCACATCCGCGCGGCTGTGATCCACGGAAAGGACCGGTCGGGCGTCACTGAGCGCGCCTTGACCCTCTACAAGGCCATCACGCCAGACCTGAACGACCCGTTCAACGTCACCTTCCTGACCGAGGCCGACATCGACGGCGACGCGGTCAAGCTGGAGGAGGCGCTGACGGCGCTGAGCATGATCGGCGGGCGTCGTCTGGTGCGCATCCGCCTGTCGGACGGCAAGCCCAGCGTCGACAAGGCCATCGCCGCCGCCCTGACCATCCATGCCGACGGCGGCTACAACCCCGACGCCATGCTGGTGATCGAGGCCGGGGCTCTGGGCCGCGAATCCGCCCTGCGCAAAGCCGCCGAGAAGTCCCCCGGCGCGGTCGGCATCGCCTGTTACGAGGACGAGGTCGGCGACGTCGCCCGCATGACGCGCGAGGCCCTGGGCGCCGACAAGGTGGGCCTGACCGGCGACGCCCTTGACCGCTTCGTCGCCCGCCTGCCCCGCGAACGCGGCCTGATGCGGCAAGAAATCGAGCGGCTGGTGCTCTATATCGGCCCCGGCTCGGGCCGCACCATCGACGTGCCTGAACTGGAAGAGCATCTGGGCGTCGAGCCTGACGCCTCCCTGTCCGACGCCGCCCTGCAAGCCTTCGGCGGACGCCCCGGCCCGGCCCAATCGGGCCTGCGCCGCGCCCTGGCGGAGGGCGAAAGCGCCGTCATGGCCGTGCGCATGGCCGCCATCCATCTAGGAAAACTGCGCCGCATCAACGTCCTCCAAGCCTCCGGCGCGGGCGCCAAGGAGGCCGCCAAGTCCGCCGGCGTCTTCTGGAAACAGGAGGCCGAGATCCTGCGTCAGGCCCGCGCGTGGCGGCTGGAACTGCTCGACGAGGTCCAGGACAGCGTCAACACCGCCGACATCGCCACCAAGACTACGGGAATGCCCGAGGCCCTAATCGCGGAACGCCTGCTGCTGGAAATCTCGGCCCGCGCCAAGCGCATGGGGCTCTGATTGGAGGGCCTACTTGAGGCCCTCAATTTTCTATTCCTTCTCCCGATGGGAGAAGATGGCCCGCAGGGCCGGACGAGGGTCGTTGGCTGCCTTCGGCGTAAGCCGTCGCACCACGACCCACGCCGACTGAAGGGTCAGTCCCTCACCCTTTCGCCTAACCAATCGCTACGCTCTTGGAGGCTCAAGCCCTCTCCCACAGGGAGAGGGAAAGCAAGGACTAGCCCCGCTTTGAAGCCTTGCGGAAGGCCGGCTTGTTCGCCGCCGCCGCCTGGCGCTGCATAGCCTTTTCGGGGGCCTTGCCGACGGTCTTGGCGCCGGGCTGGCCGCCGGGAGCTCCGGCCTTCTTGGCGGCGAGGGCGCGTTTCAGGGCGTCGGTCGCGCTGGTCTTGTCGGTCTGATCAGTCATGAACCCAGACTAACACATTCTCAGCGGAAAGACGCCTCAGCCGCGCATCAGGCGCCGGCACAGATCGTCAAGCTGTTCCAGGCTGGCATATTTGATGGTCAGCTCCCCCTTGCCGCCCTTGTCGGCCAGCTGGACTTTCAGACCCAGGGCGTCGGCCAGATCCTGCTCCAGGGCGGCGACGTCGGCGGCGCCCTCCCCGTTTGCCGCCGGTCTGGCCTTCGACGCCTTGGGACCATCGGCGGCGCGACGGGCCAGGGCCTCGGTCTGCCGCACGTTCAGGCCCTTGGACAGGACCTGCTCGGCCAGGGCCTCGGGGTTGGGGGCCGTGATCAGGGCGCGGGCGTGGCCGGCCGAGAGGCGGTTCTCCATGACGTGGGTCAGGACGCTGTCGGGCAGTTGCAGCAGGCGCAGGGTGTTGGCCACATGGCTGCGGCTCTTGCCGACCACGCCGGCCAGCGCGTCCTGGGTGCGACCGAAACGCGAGATCAGCGAGCCATAGGCCATGGCCTCCTCGACCGGGTTCAGGTCGGCGCGCTGGACGTTCTCAATGATGGCGACCTCCATCACCTCCACGTCGTCCATCTCGCGCTCAATGATCGGCACGAATTTCAGACGCGCAGCCTGAGCGGCGCGCCAGCGACGCTCGCCGGCGATGATCTGCCACAGACCGTCCTCGCCGGGCTGAGCCCGCACGAGGATGGGTTGCAACACGCCCTTGTCTCGGATCGAGGCGGTCAGTTCTTCGAGGTGTTCGGCGCCGAACTGCTTGCGCGGCTGGTCGGGATTGGGCTTCAGGCTCTCGATCGGCACGGCGCGCACGCCAGTCGGCTGAACGCCGCCGTCGACCGGCGCGCTCTCGGCGACGTTTTCTCCCAAAAGGGCAGACAGACCGCGCCCCAGACCACGTTGACGTTCGGACAAGATACTGTTTCCGTTTCTGTATTCTATCAGGCGGCCAGCGCCAGACGGCGCTGACGCTCGCGCGCGACGACTTCGCGGGCCAGTTTGAGATAGGCTTGGCTGCCGGTGCATTTCAGGTCGTAGATCAGCACCGGCTTGCCGAACGACGGCGCCTCGGACACCCGAACGTTGCGGGGAATGACGCTGTCATAGACCTTGTCGCCGAAATGGCTGCGCACATCGGCGGCCACCTGTCCCGACAGAGCGTTTCGGCGATCATACATGGTCAGGACCAGACCTTGGATCTCCAGCGAGGGGTTCAGGCTTTGCTTGACCATGTCGATGGTGCGCATCAACTGGGTCAGGCCCTCCAGCGCGAAGAACTCGCATTGCAGCGGCACCAGAACCGCATCGGCGGCGGCCATGGCGTTCAACGTCAACAGGTTCAGCGAAGGCGGGCAGTCGATCAGCACATAGTCGTACCGAGTATGGCCCTCGCCGCCTTGGGCCGCCAAGGCGTCTCGCAGACGGTATGACCGTCGATCCGCCTGGCTCAACTCGATTTCTACGCCCGACATATCGGCGTCAGCAGGAACGATAAAGAGGCCCGGAACCGAGGTTTCCACCGCCGACAGATCGATGGGGCGGCCGTCGACGATGACGTCATAGATCGTTGCTCGGCGTGTTTCACGTGGAACACCCAGACCCGTCGAGGCATTGCCCTGCGGATCCATGTCCACGATCAGGACCTTTTCACCGATTGCGGCCAGGGCGGTGCCGAGGTTTATGGCGGTCGTGGTCTTGCCCACCCCGCCCTTCTGGTTGGAGACGGCCAGGACTCTGGTTTCCTGCACGCGGGTCTGTTTCTCGCGATCAGCGGGCACGGCGAAGACTCCGAATATGGACGATGCGGCCGCGCGGGTCACTGCGCGAGACGGAGAGGTCGCTCTTAAACTGCCAGATCACGGCCGCCTCTTTCAACTCAGCTTCGGCCTTCTCTCCCTTCAGGAACAGACCTTGTGCACCGAGCTGGAAGTAAGGTTGTGCATAAGCCAGCAGTTTCTCCATCGGCGCCACGGCGCGGGCGGTGACAATGTCGACCTCGACGTCCTGTTCCTCGGCCCGCCCATTCACGACCGTGGCCGGCAGATCCAGGGCCTCAACCACCTGATCGAGAAACCGGCAGCGCTTGCCCAGACTGTCGATCAGCCAGACATGGGCGTCCGGTCGATCCTTCAGCAGGATGGCCAAGACCACGCCGGGGAAGCCGGCGCCGGCGCCCAGATCGGCCCAGGTCAGGGCCTCGGGGGCCAAGGCCAGCAGTTGGGCGCTATCCCAGGCGTGGCGGTTCCAGAAGTCTGGAAGGCTGTCGGGCCCGACCAGATTCATCACCGCATTGGCTTCGGTCAGCATGCCGAGGAAGGCAGTCAGATCGGCGATCTGGGTTTCACTGGCGCCGGCGTGGGCGCGGAAGGCGGCAACGGGGTCCAGGCTCACGCGACGATGGTCTCGACTTCTGCGGCGAACGTGGTCGCCTTTTTCACATGGCCCAACAGCGCCGTCAGCGCCCCCGGCGTCATGCCTTCGATCCGACCGGCCTGCCCCAGGGTGCGGGGTCGGACCATGATCA
>CAYWDO010000045.1:4683-15586 GCA_964456995.1 uncultured Brevundimonas sp. | reverse complement strand
TCGCTGGCCCAGGAGGCGGACGCTCTGGCCTCTTCGGTTGCTCGCTTCCGCACCGGCCAGGCCGCCGCCCCCGTCGCACACAAGCCGGCCCCGGCGCCGGCCCGCAGGCCGCAGCCGGTGGCCCAGACCGTCGCCGCCATGAAGACGGTCGGCTACGGCGGCGCTGCTCGCAAGCCCGCGCCCATGGCCGTCGAAGACGGCTGGGAGGAGTTCTGATGTCGGCCGCGATCTCCCTGCCTGCCGTGCTTGACCTGCGCGCCGCCGAGCCTCTGAAGGCGCAGATTCTGGCCGTTCGCGGCCAGCCTCTGACCCTCGATGCGGCTTCGGTGGAACGCCTGGGCGGCCTGTGCCTCCAGGTCCTGTTGTCGGCCCGCCAGACCTGGGCCGCCGATGGACAGGCGCTGGAGATCGCGCCCGCTTCCGACGCCTTCACGATCCAATGGGCCGCCTTTGGGGCGCCCGCCCTCGATACTGATCCGCAAGGACACGCCGCGTGAACAAGACCATTCTGACCGTCGATGATTCCCGCACCATGCGGGACATGCTGATGCTGGCGTTGAAGGACGCGGGCTATCGCGTGGTCCAGGCCGAGGACGGCGTCCATGGCCTGGAGGTGCTCCAGGCCGAGAACCCGGACATCGTCATCACTGACATCAACATGCCCCGGATGGACGGCTTCGGCTTCATCGAGGGCATGCGCGCCGATCCGAACCACAAGGCCACGCCGGTCCTGGTCCTGACCACCGAAAGCGACGCCGCCAAGAAGCAGCGCGCCCGCGACGCCGGCGCCACCGGCTGGATCGTCAAACCCTTCGACCCGGCCAAGCTGGTCGAGGCCGTGCGCCGCGTCGCGGCCTGAGGATCAGACGATGAGCGACGATCCGTTCGAGGCCATCAAGGTCACCTTCTTCCAGGAGTGCAGCGAACTGCTGGGCGATCTGGAAGCCAATCTGCTGGCGCTGGAAACCGGCGAGGGCGACGGGGAGACGATCAACGCCGTCTTCCGCGCCGTCCACTCGGTCAAGGGCGGGGCAGGGGCCTTCGGCCTGGAAGACCTGGTCCGCTTCGCCCACGTCTTCGAGACCCTGATGGACGAGCTGCGCTCGGGCCGTAAGGAATGCGACGACGTCACGATCAAGACCTTGCTGCGAGCCTCGGACGTGCTGGCCGACCATATCGCCGCCGCTCAGGGCACGAAGCCGCCGGTGGACGTCGCGCGCTCGGCTGGTCTGGTCGCCGAACTGGAAGTCCTGACCCACGGTCAGGCCAAGCCGGCTGCGCCGGTCGCCGCCGCGCCTGTTGAGGACGATTTCGGCTTCACGCCGCTGACCCTCGATCTGGCTGATTTTGGCGCGCCGGTCGAGCTGCCGTCGCTGGAGCTGCCGTCGCTCGACTTGCCGCCTCTGGCTGCGGCGTCGGCCGCAGGGTGGCGCATCGTCTTCCGTCCGCATCCGCGTCTCTACGCCAGCGCCAACGACGTCAGCCTGCTGCTGCGCGAACTGGCCCGCCTGGGTCAGACCTCCGTCCAGCTGGACGACAGCGGCCTGCCGTCGCTGGATGCGCTGGATCCCGAGGACGCCCATCTGATCTGGACCATCGAACTGACCAGCGACGCGACGGAAGCCGCCGTGCGCGACGTCTTCGACTTCGTCGAGATGGACTGCGACCTGAGCGTCACCGCCCTGGCCCCCGCCGCTTCGGCGGAACTGCCGGGCCTGCCCGAGCTGCCGACTCTGGCCGCCGCGCCCGTCGAGCCTGATTTCGACATCGCGACCCTGTTGGCCCAGGCGACCGCCGCCGCGACCGACATGACCCCTGCGCCCGTTGTTGCTCCGGCTCCGGCCCCCATCGCCCCCGTGACTGCGTCCAAGCCCGCGGCTCCGGCCCCGGTCGCTGCTCCGGCTCAGGCCGCCGCGCCTGCGGCCCCGGTCGGCCCCGCGCCCGTGACCATCCGCGTCGATCTGGACCGCGTCGATCGCCTGATCAACGTCGTCGGCGAACTGGTCATCCAGCAGGCCATGCTGGCTCAGCGCGTGATGGAGAGCGGCCTGGCCCGCTCGTCGGACATCGCCCTGGGTCTGGAAGATCTGGAGCTGCTGACGCGCGACATCCAGGACAGCGTCATGGCCATCCGCGCCCAGCCGGTGAAGTCGGTGTTCCAGCGTATGCCGCGCCTGGTCCGCGAAGTCGCCGAAATGACCGGCAAGCGCGTCCGCCTGGTCACGGCTGGCGAGGACACCGAGGTCGACAAGACCGTGGTCGAACGCCTGGCCGAGCCGATCACCCACATGCTGCGCAACGCCATCGACCACGGGCTGGAAAGCCCGGAAGAGCGTGAAGCCCTGGGCAAGCCTGCTGAAGGAACCGTCCGTCTGGCGGCCCTGCACCGCTCGGGCCGGATCGTCATCGAGATCGCCGACGACGGCAAGGGCATCAACCGCCCCCGCGTGCGCGGCATCGCCGTGGATCGTGGACTGATCGCCGAAGACGCCGTCCTGACCGACGACGAGGTCGACAACCTGATCTTCCTGCCCGGCTTCTCGACCGCCGAGACCATTACGGACGTTTCGGGTCGTGGCGTGGGCATGGACGTGGTGCGCCGCTCCATCCAGGCCCTGGGCGGTCGCATCTCGATCAGCTCGGTTCCGGGCAAGGGCTCGACCTTCACCCTCAGCCTGCCGCTGACCCTGGCCGTGCTGGACGGCATGGTCGTCTCGGCCGCCGAACAGACCCTGGTCGCGCCGCTGTCGGCCATCGTCGAGAGCCTGACGCCCCAGGCCGCAGACATCCACTACGTCGGCGGACATGACGCCGTGATCCGCTTCCGCGAGGAGTTCGTGCCTCTGGTGGACGTGGGCCGCGTCATGGGCTTCCGCGACGACGCCACGGTCCTGAACGGCGGCGTGGTCATGATCGTGGAGACCGAGGCCGGCTCGCGCGCCGCCCTGCTGGTCGACGCCATCAACGGCCAGCGCCAGGTCGTGATCAAGAGCCTGGAAACCAACTATCGCCACGTCGACGGCGTCTCCGCCGCGACCATTCTGGGCGACGGCAGCGTCGCCTTGATCCTCGACATCGACGCCCTGGTCACCGCCGGGCGCCGCAAATCCAACCGCCCCGAACTCAAGATGGCGAGCTGAGCACCATGACCGAAGTCACCTCCAACGTCGCCGGCACCGACCGGGAACTGATCGCCTTCCGCATCGGCGAGCAGGAATTCTGCGTCGACATCATGAATGTGCGCGAGATCCGCGGCTGGACCCCAGCGACCCCGCTGCCGCGTTCGCCGTCCTACATGAAGGGCGTGATCAATCTGCGCGGCATCGTCCTGCCGATCATCGATCTGGGCGCCCGTTTCGGTCTGGCCACGGCCGAGCCGACCGCCCGCCACGTCATCATGGTGGCCCACATCGGCAACCGCATGGTCGGCCTGCTGGTCGACGCCGTGTCGGACATCGTCCAGCTGACGGACTCGACCATCCAGCCGACGCCCGACGTCGCCAGCGACCATGTGAAGACCTTCGTGAAGGGCATCTTCGCCGTCGAGGGCGGTCGCATGATCAGCCTGATCGACCTCGACCACGTCCTGCCCGCCGTCAGCGAAGCCGAAGCCGCATGAACACCGCCTCCGGGCGGGGATCCCTGGTTGAAGGCGAGTTCGTCTTCACGGCCGATGATTTCCGCCACATCGCCCAGACCCTGCACGCCTACGCCGGCATATCGCTGAGCGAAGGCAAGGCCGCGCTGGTCTATTCGCGCCTGGCCAAGCGCCTGCGCGTTCTGGGTCTGCGCAGCTTCCGCGACTACTGCGCCCTGATCGAGGGCGTGGAGGGCGTGGATGAGCGTCAGGCCATGACCGCGGCCCTGACCACCAACGTCACCCGCTTCTATCGCGAGCCGCACCATTTCGATCACCTGCGCGATCAGGTCATGCCGGAACTGGCGGCGCGGGCGCGGGCCGGCGGCCGGGTGCGGTTGTGGTCGGCGGCCTGTTCCAACGGACAGGAGCCCTATTCCATGGCCCTGACCGTGCTGGACGTCCTGCCGGAAGCTGCGGATCTGGACGTGCGCATCCTGGCCACCGACATCGACCCTAACATGGTCACCGACGGCGCGGCGGGGATCTATTCCGACGAACTGCTGTCGCCGGTGCCAAGCTCTGGCCGCAAGCATTTCCCGCCGGTTTCGGGCAGCCCCGGCCAGTTCAGCGCCGACGCCACCCTGCGTCGCCTGGTCTCCTTCCGCGAGCTGAACCTGATCGGCGACTGGCCGATGAAGGGCAAGTTCGACGTCATCTTTTGCCGCAACGTGGTCATCTATTTTGACGACGCGACCCAGGAACGGGTGTGGAGCCGCTTCACCCCGCTGATGGCGCCGGGCGGCACGCTCTACATCGGCCATTCGGAACGCGTCAGCGGCCCGGCGACGAGCCAGCTGCAGACCTGCGGCCTGACCGCCTACAAGCTGGGAGGCCGGGCATGAGCAACCCCGTCCGCGTCCTGGTCGTCGATGACAGCGCCACCATGCGCAGTCTGATCAGCGCCGTCCTGCGCCGCGACCCCGAGATCTCGGTGGTCGGGACCGCCGCCGATCCGCTGGAGGCCCGCGCCGCCATCAAGGAACTGAACCCCGACGTCATCACCCTGGACGTCGAAATGCCCAACATGAACGGGCTGGAGTTCCTCGAAAAGATCATGCGGCTGCGGCCCATGCCGGTGGTCATGGTCTCGACCCTGACCCAGGCGGGCACCGACGTGACCCTGGCGGCGCTGGAGATCGGCGCCGTGGACGCGGTGGCCAAGCCCGCGCCCGGCGTCTCGGCCCAGGAAGCCTTCGGCGATCTGGCCGAGAAGGTGAAGATCGCCGCCCGCTCCCGCGTTCGGGCGCTGGAGACGCGTGAGCCCAAGGCCGTGGACGGCGCCTATCGCGCCGACCCGAACCATATCCTGGCCATCGGCGCCTCGACCGGCGGGGTCGAAGCCCTGCTGACCATCCTGTCGGCCTTCCCCGCCAACTGCCCGGCGACGGTGGTCACGCAGCACATGCCTGCGACCTTCACCAGGAGCTTCGCGGCCCGTCTGGACAAGATGTCCGGCGCCACGGTCACCGAAGCCGAGGATGGCGCGCCGCTGAAGCCGGGTCATGTTTATATCGCCCCCGGCGGCGAGACCCATCTGGAGGTCGTCGGCGGCCGCTGTCGTCTGGTCCGCGCCGATCCGGTCAACGGTCACCGTCCTTCGGTGGATGTGCTGTTTAACTCCGTCGCGCGTCTGGGCCGGCCCATGACCGGCGTGATCCTGACCGGCATGGGCAAGGACGGGGCCAAGGGGCTGCTGACCATGCGCCAGGCCGGCGCCCGGACCCTGGGTCAGGATGAGCAGTCCTGCGTCGTCTACGGCATGCCGCGCGCCGCCTTCGAGCTGGGCGCTGTCGAGCGTCAGTTGTCTCTCCCCCGCCTTGCCCCCGCCATCCTCGACCTGTGCGCCGCCGGTGCGCCCGCCTCAAAGCCTGTTGCGTAAGGACTGCCTATGCCCGCCGCTTCCGCCCTCAACGTTCTGGTCGTCGACGACCAACTGACCATGCGCTCCCTGATCCGCAACAGCCTGCAACAGATCGGCGTGCGCGAGATCTCGGAGGCCGCCGACGGCGAGATTGGTCTGCGTTCGGCCATCACCAAGCCGGTCCATCTGATCATCTCCGACTTCAACATGCCGAATCTGGACGGCCTGGGCCTGTTGCGCGCCATCCGCGCCCATCCGCCGACGTCCAAGACCGCCTTCATCATGCTGACCGGTCGCGCCGACCGTGAACTGGTGCAGCGCGCGGTCCAGTTCGGCGTGAACAACTATCTGGTCAAACCCTTCACCACCGCCCAGCTGAAAGAGAAGCTGGAAGGCGTGTTCGGCCCTCTGACATGAACATGGCTGTTGCTCAGGAACTGGTGGAACGGCGCATCCACGTCGGTCAGGGCGATCACCATGTGACGTCCGATCCTGCGGTCATGCTCACCACGGTCCTGGGCAGTTGCGTGTCCATGTGTCTGCGCGATCCTGTGGCCGGGATCGGCGGCATGAACCACTTCCTCCTGCCCGAAGGGGCGGGGGCCGGCACGGACGCGGGGCGTCGCTACGGCGCCTATGCGATGGAGCTTCTGATCAACGAAGTGCTGAAGGCCGGCGGCCGTCGCGAGCGGCTGGAGGCCAAGCTGTTCGGCGGCGGACGGATGTTCGACTCCTTGAAGGACGTGGGCTGCTCCAACGCCGATTTCGCCGAACGCTTTCTGGCCGATGAGGGCATTCCCGTCGTCGGCGGCAGTCTGAGGGGCGCCGGGGGGCGTCGTCTGCATTATTGGCCGGTCAGCGGTCGCGCGCTGCAGCGCGGCGTCACGGACGCGGTCGCTCGCCGCCCCACGCCGCCCCCTGCGCCGCCGCCCGCCGAATCTGGTGCGCTGGAGTTGTTCTGATGAGCCAACACGATACGAGAGCTCTGCTGGCGGCGGTCTCGGCCGAACTGGCCGACATCCGCGCCGGGATCGACGAGGCGGGCGACCTGGTGTCCGACCTGGTCAAGGGCGCTGCCCCCGAGCAGCGGCTGACTTATCTGACGCGGATGCAGGCCTTTGACGTCCTGAGCCAGCGCGTTGACGCCCTGTCGGGACTGGCCCAGGCCCTGGCCGAGGATCAGCCGATGGATACGGCCCTGGCCGCCCTGCCGCTGGCCGAGATGGCCGACCGTCTCCGCGAGCTGTCATTGCGCGTGAAGCCGTTGGAGAGGTCCGCCCCCGTGGCCGTCTGTGGCGATCTGTTGCTGTTCTGATCTGATGAGCGTTCATGACCGCGTCAATCTCGAACAATCGACCGTCCTGCTGATCGACGACAATCCGCAGGCGCTGGATATGCTCAGCTCCGTCTTCCAGGGGTTCGGCGTCAAGGAGCAGATCAAGTGCGCCTCGGCGACCGCCGGCGTGCGCATCCTGCAGCAACGCGCCGTGGACCTGATCGTCATCGACTGCGCTGACCCCGAGATGGACAGCTACGCCTTCGCCCGCTGGTTGCGGCGCGAGACCCCGGCGCCCTTGCGCTTTACGCCCGTCATGCTGCTGACCGGCCACGCCTCGCAGGCCAAGGTGCAGGAAGGCCGCGACTGCGGCGTCAGCTTCGTGGTCACCAAGCCCCTGACGCCCGCCGTCCTGCTGCGCCGCATCCTGTGGCTGGCCGGCGACGAGCGCGAATTCGTCGAGAGCGCGAACTACGTCGGACCCGACCGTCGCGTCCGCAATTTCGGCCCGCCTCTGGGCATTCCGGGCCGGCGCGAGGGCGATCTGTCGACCCACGTCGGCGCCGCCGTCGAGGCCAATATGGATCAATCCGACATCGACATGTTGCTTAAACCCCAGAGGGTCGCGCTATGACCGAAGCCCGCACCCTGAAGATCAAGACCAGCCTGGCGCGCCAGATGGCCCAGCCCGGCGGCCGCACCGTCGCCGACGTTGAGCGCCGCGCCAACGAGCGGCTGGACCGGCACCGCGACGACGTCATGATCACGGTGGCCGGGACCATCACCGAACTGGAGCTGGTGGCCTCGGCCGCCGCGCCCGGCAGCGAGCCGCAGGTGTACAAGCTGGCCTCCTCCCTGCTGGACATGGCGGGCTTCTTCGACACCGGCCCCCTGTATGACGCCGGCTACAGCCTGTGCGAGGTCGCCGACCGGATGGCCGTCAGCGGCGCCTGGAACTGGCCCTCGGTCCAGGTCCATGTGCGCGCCATGCGCATGATCCTGACCGGCGGCTGTCAGGCCGACGCCACCAGCGACGCCCTGCTGATGGGCCTGCGCTCCGTCGCCGCGAAGGCGCGGACCTAGCCCTTCTCCCTCAAGGGGAGAAGGCATTTTAGTGCGCTAACGCCCTTCGGACTGCTTGAGCGCGGTCACCCGTACCGCGCAATCCCCAGATCGGCGGTCTCGATGTCGGGGGTCTGGCCGCTGACGATGTCGGCGATGACCTGGGCCGAGCCGCAGGCCATGGTCCAGCCCAGGGTGCCGTGGCCGGTGTTCAGGAACAGGTTGTCGAACCGGGTCCCGCCGATGACCGGCGTGCCGTCCGGCGTCATGGGCCGCAGACCGGACCAGTAGCTGGCCGCCTTCAGGTCGCCCGCGCCGGGGAAGAGCGACCCCACCGAATGCTCCAGCGTATTGCGGCGCGGCTCGGGCAGGACGTTGTTGTAGCCCGAAATCTCGGCCATGCCGCCGACGCGGATGCGGTCGCCCAGGCGCGTGATGGCCACCTTGTAGCTCTCGTCCATGATGGTCGAGACGGGGGCGGCGGGCTCATTGATGATGGGCGCGGTGATCGAATAGCCCTTCACCGGATAGACCGGCAGGGTCATGCCCAGCGGCTTGACCATCTGCGGCGAGTAGGAGCCCAGAGCCAGAACATAGGCGTCGGCGGTGATCACGCCCTTGTCGGTCTGGACGCCCGAGATGCGACCCTTGTCGGTCGTCAGGGCGGTGATGGCGGTGTCGTAGAGGAAGGTCACACCCTCAGAGGCGGCCACATCACTGAGTGCATTGGTGAATTTGAAGCAGTCGCCGGTCTCGTCTTTCGGCAGGCGCAGGCCCCCGACGAACAGGTCGCGCGTGGCCGCCAGGCCCGGCTCGGCGTTGATGCAGCCATCCTGATCCAGCACCTCGAACGGCACGCCGCCTTCGCGCAGGACGGCGGTGTCCTTATAGATGCCGTCCAGCTGCTTCTGCGTGCGGAACAGCTGCAACGTGCCCTGGGTGCGGTGGTCGTATTGCAGGTCCAGCTCGGCGTTCAGGGCGGTCTGGACCTCCTGGCTATAGTCGGCCAGACGCACCATCCGCGCCTTGTTCAGCGCATAGCGGGCCGAGGTGCAGTTGCGCAGCAGGGCCAGCAGCCAGCGCACGGTGGCGACGTTGACTTGAGGCTGCAAAATCAGCGGGGCGTGGCGCATGAACAGCCACTTGACCGCCTTGGCCGGGATGCCGGGCGCGGCCCAGGGCGAGGAATAGCCGGGCGAGATCTCGCCCGCATTGGCGAAGCTGGTCTCCAGCGCCGGGCCGCTCTGGCGGTCGATCACCGTGACCTCGTGGCCGGCCTTGGCCAGATAGTGAGCCGTCGTCACGCCGATGACGCCGGCGCCCAGGACTGCGATCTTCATTGGTCTGGACCTTACGCGGACAACCCTGGGCGATCCCTAGACCAGTTTTTGCGTTTGTCGAGCGTCGGCGGAACGTGTGCGCTGCACCATGTGTGTTTGGCGAAACAGTTCGGCCCGGATCGGGCTGATCCGGGCCGATTATTTGCTCACTTTATGAAGCGCTTCTCTACGGGGGCGTAACGGTCCCACACCGCCCTGTCCGCCAGCGAGCGCAGCAGCTTCAGGTATTCGGCATGGGTCCAGGCCAGGGGCGTGGCCGAGTTGGTGCCCTGGCCCATGGCCTCGCCATGCGCAGTCGGCACGCCAACGCCGTCCCAGACCTGTTCGGGCAGCAGCAGCCCGGCGTTGGCGAAGCGTTCCATGCCGCGCACATAGGTCTGGCGGATGGCGGTCAGCGAGGCCGCGTCGGCGGTCCCGGCCTCAAGCGCGCGGGCCAGTTCATAGTGGCCGCGTTCGCCGGTGAAGAAGGGCCAGACCCGGCCGCGCTGGCCCGGCGCCATGACCCCGCCGACGCCGTAGCCCTTGCCGTCCGAGACGTCCTCGCCATAGCCGTCAACGCCGTAGCGGCGCCAGCCGGGGGTGGTGTCGCCCGCAGGACCGAAGTCGTAGCGGACGCGGTACAGGTCCTCGCGCGCCGTGTCGTCATATTCGCCCAGGGTCGCCACGACGTGCGCGTCGTCGGCCGCGCGCACGCCATAGCGCACCAGTTCCAGGAAGCCGCCGTCGATGACCTGATCCTCGGGTGGTGCGATCTGGCCGTTGGCCTCGCCGATGGGGGCCTTGTCGTTCGGATTGGCGTTGCGGGTGATGCGGACATAGTAGCGCCCGTCGCCGAAGTCGCCGCTGGTGGTGAACATGCTGGCCTCGATCTGTGAGGCGTAGCGATCGGCGGCGGCCTGATAGCGCGCGGCGCCCGGGGCGTCGTTTGCGGCGCGGGCCATCTCGGCGGCCACGGTCAGGCCGGCCACGACGGCGGCGGTGCTGGACGGGGAATAGCCCTGTTGCTCTTCCCAGCGTTCCTGCTGGGTGAAGGGCGGGCGGATCTCGTTCTGGTTCCAGCCGAGATCGACCGCGCCGCCATCGACCAGGAAGTCGGCGGCGGGCTTCAGCATCCTGGCGTACATCTCGGCCATGTCGGCGTCGGACAGCCAGCCCAGGGTCCACAGGCGGTGGCCCAGCATGATGGGCATGGCCGTCTGATCCAGCTGGACCGCCATCCATTCCAGCGTGCCGTCGACGTGGGTCTTTTGCAGGAACCAGCCGCCGTCGCCCTTGTTGCTCGGCGTGTTCGGTCCGACCTGGACCTGCGGCAGATAGTGGAAGGCGGCCAGCGGCGTTTCCTTGTCGCCGAGCGCCGCAAAGGCCATGGCCACCTGATAGAAGTCGCGCGGCCAGACGGCCTTGTAGCCGGTCGAGGGCTTGGAGGCGTCCACCGTATCGCCCCAGGGGTTGGACAGGGAGGCGATCAGGGCGCCGGCGTGGGTGTGGTCCTCCTGCACCTTCAGCATCAGGGCCGAGGCGTAGGCCAGCTTGCCGCCGTCCGTGCCCTGCGCCGCCACGCGCGGCAGCTCGGTCAGCGAGGCGACATAGTCGGACCAGCCCACCCGCTCGCCCTCGCCGTTGAAGCGTTTCAGCACCTCGTCGAGGCCGGTGGCGAAAGCGGCGTCGGCCTGGGCTTCCGCGGCGGCGCGGCTGTCGCCGAAGCCGATGACGAAGTCGCGGCT
>CAYWDO010000045.1:0-4583 GCA_964456995.1 uncultured Brevundimonas sp. | reverse complement strand
ACGCCGCCCTTCAGCGCCCGCACAGTGACGCGCAGGATCAGGGCCTGACCGTCCGGGTCGGTGAAGACCTGCTTGTCGATGGCGAACCGCCCGGCCTTGTCCGTCGTCGTCACGCGATAGGCGGGCGACAGGGGGCGGCCCTCGGAATCCTTGTGCAGGTAGTCGATGGTGAAGTCGGTGTCCGCGCCCTCGACCGCCAGACCGCTGTCGGTGGCCACGGCCAGACGCAGCTGCTTGATCTGGGCCTCGTGGATCAGGCCGTACATGGTCTCGGTCAGGACGCCGTCGGCAATGGAGAACCAGACCTTGGACACGGCGCCCGTAGGCCCGCCGTCGCGATAGGCGCCGTCGACATAGGCCTCATAGGCGGTCCCTGCGCCCACCTTGGCGGCATAGGCCCAGGTCGGGGTCTCGCCCGGCGCGCCGGGGGCCGTTTGCGCCGAGGCGGCTCCCGTCAGGACGGAGGCGGCGGCGCCGGCCAGGATCAGGCTCTTGAACAGGGTCATGGGGCGGTCTCTCACTCAGGCAGGCGCAGCAGGATAATCGGGGATGACGGGCTCAGGCCCTGTGCTCGCGGACGAACAGGGCCGAGACGGCGGCGATGAAGAAGCTGACGCCGCCGATGATCAGGGCGTAGAGCGCTTGCCCCTCGAACAGGTGCTTCAGGATCAGGCCGAGGATGGTCGCGGCCAGCAGCTGCGGCACGACGATGAAGATGTTGAAGACGCCCATATAGACGCCCATCTTCCGCCCCGGCAGGGCGCCCGCCAGGATGGCGTAGGGCATGGACAGGATCGAGGCCCAGGCGAAGCCCACCCCGATCATCGGCAGCCACAACAGGGCCGGATCGCGAATGGCGGCGACGCCGATCAGGCCCAGACCCCCCAGCACCAGATTGATGGCGTGGGCGCCGCGTCGTCCGGTGCGTTTGGCCACCACGGGGATCAGGAAGGCGGCCAGGGCCGCGACGCCGTTATAGACGCCGAACAGCACCCCGACCCAGTCGGCCCCGGCGTTGTAGGCCGCGCTGGTCGGGTCGGATGAGCCATAGTGGACCGCCGTCACCGTCGCCGTGGTGTAGATCCACATGGCGAACAGGGCGAACCAGCTGAAGAACTGGACCACGGCCAGACCCTTCATGGTGTCGGGCATGGCGAAGATGTCGTCGAGGATCTCGGTCAGGCCATTGGTCCGCTCGGCCCGGCGGTAGGCGGCGGTCGCCAGTTGCAGCGCGCCGAAGACGGCGAGCGCGCCCGCCAGGATATAGAGCTCCTTCTCCCACCCCGAGGCGAAGACCACGGCGGCGACCGCAGCCCCCAGGCCGAGGAAGGTCAGGCCGCCCAGGCCATAAAGGCCGGCGCCACGCTGGGCCGAGGCCGGGACCGGGTCGTTCTCGGCCACGCCGTCGAAGGCCGCGACCTCGGCGGGGCTGTATTCCTTGGTCGTGAAGACGGTCCACAGCACCGTGGCCAGCAGGCCTGCGGCCCCGACGTAGAAGGCGATCTTGACCGACAGGGGCACGGCCCCCTCCGCCGCCGTCGAGGCGACGTGGAAGACGTTCGACAGCAGCCACGGCAGGACGGAGGCGAAGACCGCCCCCGCCCCGATGAAGAAGCTCTGCATGGCATAGCCGGTGGTGCGTTGCTCCTCCGGCAGGTTGTCGCCGACGAAGGCGCGGAACGGCTCCATGGTGATGTTGATCGAGGCGTCCATGATCCACAGCATGGCGGCGGCGAACCACAGGGTCGGGCTGTTCGGCATCAGCACCAGGGCCGCCGAGGTCAGCAGGGCGCCGACCAGGAAGTAGGGTCGCCTGCGGCCCAGCCGCCCCCAGGTCTTGTCGCTGAAGTGGCCGATGATCGGCTGGACCAGCAGGCCCGTCACCGGCGCGGCGATCCACAGGATGGCCAGGCTGTCGATCTCGGCGCCCAGGGTCTGGAAGATGCGGCTGGTGTTGGCGTTCTGCAGGCCAAAGCCGATCTGGATGCCGAAGAAGCCGACGCACATATTCCAGATCGCCCACATGGGCAGGCGGGGACGCGTGGCGCGGACGGCAGGCGCCCCCAGGGTTCCTGTTGGATTCCGGCTCATGCCTCGCCCCCTTGCTGCGTCATCCCCGGCCTCCGTGCCGGGGATCCAGAGCCTCGACGGGTCCGATCCTGACGGCAAGCGTCACGCGTCTGGATCCTCGGGACAAGCCCGAGGATGACGGCGTGGCGCAGAGGGGACGAGGCTGTGGGCGAGGGGGCGGGGCGCATCAGCGTTTGCGGCCCAGCGGCACGAAGCGGATGGCCTGACCGCCGCCGGGGGCCAGGTTCAGCGTCAGGGTATCAGCCGAGGTCACCTCGCGCTGCTCGATGACGATGTCCTCGCGCTGGCCGCGATAGTCGGCGTTGGGACCGTCGCGATAGATTTCCGCGCGATAGCGGCGACCGGCGTCGAGGAAGCCCAGCGCGGCGCTCAGGCTGCGCGGATGCTCGTCCGACACGGCGCCCAGGGCCCAGACGTCGGAGTGGCGATCCTTGCGGGCGATGACGACGAAGTCGCCGATCTCGCCGTCCAGCACGCGGGTCTCGGCCCAGTCCACCGGCACGTCCTTGATGAACTGGAAGGGCGCCGGGTTGGCCTCGTAGTGGACCAGCAGGTCCGCCGCCATCTGGATCGGGCTGTAGATGACGACATAGAGGGCCAGTTGCTTGGCCCAGGTGGTCTGGATGCCGCCGGGGCTGCGCGTCTCCATGCCGAAGATGCCGGGCGTATAGTCCATCGGCCCGGCCAGCAGGCGGGTGAAGACCAGGTTGGCCTCATGCTCGGGCGGGTTGCCCGGCTGGCCCCAGGCGCTGAACTCCATGCCCCGCGCGCCCTCGCGGCTGATCATGTTGGGATAGGTGCGGCGCAGGCCGGTGTCCTTGAACGGCTCGTGGGCGTTGACCGCGACCTGATGCCTGGCCGCCGTCTCGACGACACGCATATGGTGCTGGGCCATGGGCTGGCTCTCATGCCAGGCCATGACGGCGCGACCGTCGGGGCCGGCCACCCGCGCCCCGCCGGCGTCGGCGACATAGCCGGTCTTGACCGAGTGCATCCCCAGCCGCTGATAGAGGGCCATGGCCGGTTCGAGCTGCTGCTCATAGTGGAAGGCGTTGCCGCCGGTCTCGTGGTGGCCGATCAGCTGCACGCCCTTGGCCCGGCCGTGCGCCGTCACCCGCTCGATGTCGAAATCGGGGTAGGATTCGGTGAAGCTGAAGTCCGAGCCGTTGGCGAACCAGTCGCCGTCCCAGCCCTTGTTCCAGCCCTCGACCAGCACCCCGCCGAAGCCGTGCTCGGCGGCGAAGTCGATGTGCTTGATGGCGTTCTCGGTGGTGGCGCCGTGCTTGGCGCCCGCGCCCCAGGACTTCAGCTCCAGATGCATCTCCCACCAGACGCCGAGGTATTTCATCGGCTTGAACCAGCTGACGTCGCCCAGTTTGTTGGGTTCGTTCAGGTTCAGGATCAGGCTGGATTCCGCCAGACCGGCGGCTGTGTCGCTGATCTGCAAGGTCCGCCACGGGGTGTGGAAGGGGGCCTGGCGCACCACGGCGGCGTTGGTCAGACCGGGGGTCAGCTGGGCGCGGAAGTTCAGCCCCTCGGCGCGGCGCAGGTTCATGCCCGAATAGTCGATCAGGGCCGCTTCATGGATCGAGACGTGCAGGCCGGAGTTCCCGCGCACCGTCATCGGCGTCTGGGCGCTGCCCACTTCCTTGATGCGGGTGCGGTTGTAGAGATATTCCTCGCGGTTCCATTCCCAAGCCGGAATCCACCAGGCCTCGCCGTCCTCGGCCAGGTTGAACTCGGTCAGTTCGGCGCCGATGCGGACGGTCTTCAGCCCGTCCTGCTCGGGGAATTCGTAGCGGAAGCCCAGGCCGTCGTCATAGAGGCGGCAGACCACATCGACACGACGGCGCAGACCGGCCTTCTCGACGTAGGAGACCCGCCATTCGTTGTAGTGGTTGCGCACATAGCGGCGCTCGCCCCATGGCTGCTCCCAGGTCTCGTCGACCGTGACCGGCTGGCCCGCCGTCAGGATCATGTTGCGCTCCAGCACAGGGGCGTCGGTCAGCAGGAAGCCCAGCCGCGACGTCTCCACCACCTTCCTGCCCAGACGGCTGACCGAATAGGTCGGGCGACCGTCGTTGTCGGTGGCCATCTCGATGGTCAGCACCCCGCCCGGCGACGAGGCGCGCACGGCGTTGGAGGCGGTCTGCGCCACGGCGGGCGCGCCGAAAGCCAGGGCGGAGACGGTGCCGAGGGCGAGGAAGGAGCGGCGTTTCAACATTTTCACGTCCTGATACCAAGGCTCTTGCCAGACGCCGTTTGGCGGGCGCATGAAAGAGCAAGATTTGCAGCAAATTTTGCAGCGTTACGTTTCGGAGCCCGCGACCCTTGAGCCGCAAGTCCACGCGACTGGAAGACCTGGCCAAGCTGGCGGGCGTGTCGATCTCCACGGCGTCGCGCGCCCTGAATGATCATCCGGCGGTCAACGACCGGACCAAGCAGCTGATCTGGAAGCTGGCGCGCGAGCACGACTATCCGTTCCGCCGCTA
>CAYWDO010000044.1:0-15715 GCA_964456995.1 uncultured Brevundimonas sp. | reverse complement strand
TCACCCCCTCGATCAACGAACAGATCGAGACCTGCCGCCTGTTCGGCCGCCCCAAAGACCTGCAACGCGCGGAAATGCTGGAAAGCCTGCGTTAGCTGACCCTCCCCCGGAGTTATTAGTGCCCTTCCCGTTTGAAATTTCCGCCACCGAAGGCCGCGCCCGCACCGGCGTTCTGAAGACCCCGCGCGGCGACATCCGCACCCCCGCCTTCATGCCGGTCGGCACCGCCGCCACGGTCAAGGCGATGACGGTGGATCAGGTCAAGCAGACCGGCGCGGACATCCTGCTGGGCAACACCTACCACCTGATGCTGCGCCCCGGCCCGGAGCGAATGGAGCGTCTAGGCGGTCTCCACAACTTCATGCGCTGGGACAAGCCGATCCTGACCGACTCCGGCGGTTTCCAGGTCATGAGCCTGTCGGGCATTTCCAAGCTGACCGAAGAGGCCGTGACCTTTTCCAGCCATATCGACGGCTCCAAGCACGTCCTGACGCCGGAACGCTCGATCCAGATTCAGGCCGACCGTCTGGGCTCGGACATCGTCATGCAACTGGACGAATGCGTCGCCTGGCCCGCCGAGGAAAAGCGCGCCCGTCAGGGCATGGAGCTGTCCGCTCGCTGGGCGCTGCGGTCCAAGAACGCCTTCGGCACGCGCGACACTCAGGCCCTGTTCGGCATCCAGCAGGGCTCGACCTATGAGAACCTGCGCCGGGAATCCTCGGAACGGCTGCAAGAAATCGGTTTCGACGGCTACGCCATCGGCGGCCTAGCCGTCGGCGAAGGCCATGAGGCCATGTGCGAGGTCCTGGACTACGCCCCCGAGTTCCTGCCCAAGGACCGCCCCCGCTATCTGATGGGCGTGGGCAAGCCGATCGACCTGGTCGAGGCGGTCTATCGCGGCGTCGACATGTTCGATTGCGTCCTGCCGACCCGCGCGGGCCGTCACGGCCAGGCCTGGACCTGGGATGGACCCATCAACATCAAGAACGCCCGCTTCGCCGAGGATCAGGACCCGCTGGACATGGGCGTGCCCTGCCCTGCGTCCAACGACTATTCAAAGGCTTACCTGCACCACCTGATCCGCGCCGACGAAATCCTCGGCAAGATCCTGCTGAGCTGGCACAACATCGCCTTCTTCCAGGCCCTGACGGCAGCCATGCGTGAGGCGATCAGCGAAGGCCGCTTCGAGCAGTTCCGGCGCGACTTCCGCGCCCGTCACGTCAAGGCCTAGCTGCGGCCCCTGCGCGGCACGAACCCCGCCGGCGCCGCCGGCGGGGCGCAGTTGCGCTGCATCCCCACACCCTTCAGGAAGGCGCGGCGTCGCAGCCCCGCTTGAATCGCCGACTGCACATGCTTGCTGTGGGCGTCCGCGCCGGTCAGACGTCGCACCCAGCTGCGCGCAGGGATGAAGTCCGTCACCGTGTCGCGCACGGCATCCAGCGTAGCCGCCGCCGCAGCGTCGGCCGCGCGCTCGCTCAGATAGGAACCGTCCTGCGACGGCGGCGCGTCCGTATCCGGGCCCAAGGCTTCGTCGAGCCGTGCGATCTCGGCGCCGATGGTCCGGCAATGATTGAGATTGCGCAGATCATAGGGGCTGGATTCCGCCTGCAGCAGAATGGTCGGAATCTCCTGACGACGCAGGTTCAGATCGTCCAGCGGGGCCGTCACGGCGTTTCCAAACCCAGCGCCGACCTGTTCGGCGCCCCCACGCGCGGAGGCTCCAGCGTTACATCCTGCCAGCACTAGCGAAATGGAAAGGGCGGAAACGGCGAGAGAGACATGGCGCATTCCGCCTTAGAACACGCCCCGCCCCACGGGTGAAGAACAATGCGGCCGCGGCGAAACGGCTCGTGGCGGAGGCCATGGCGATCGACAATCGTTCGGGCGGACAGAGGAACCAACGGGTGATCCACCCCCTATGTCTTGTCGTAAGGCGAATTCGACCAAGCGCCTCCAGTAACCCCTTCAAGAGTAAATTCGCCATGGCTCGACCGCCCGACCCATCCGTCTCCAACCTGCGCGCTCTTCAGCAGGAGGCCGAAAGAATGGCCCGGCTCTCGCCCTTCGCCGCAGACCGTGACCGTTTCAATCGCATCGCTCGCCGATATCGCGATGAGGCAGACCAGGCCGAGCAAGACCGGAACCTTTCAAAGGGTGTCTAGCGACAGGTCTTGCTGGCAGCCCCGCCGCTCTGCTCGGCCGTCCGGGGTATCGATCTGGCGGCCAAGCGCGAAATCCGGGTGTCGCCGGCTTGGCCGCAGAGATCGATGGAGGCTCTGGCTATGAAGGCTCGGCTTCGACCTCGGCTTCACCTTCCCGGAACTCGTCTGCGGTGACAAAGGCGACGCCTTCGTTGTCCAGCACCCACACGCCCAGGAAAGAAGGATGTTCCGGCGTGAGGTCCTCGTCGAGCAGGTCTCCGTCATAGAGGCCTACATTGCTGTAGTCGAAGTCGAGCAGAAGCTGGTTGGCAAGGCCGACCATTTCTTCGGCCATCCGGCGTGAGTAGCCCAGGGCTTCGCTCTCATTGCCGAATTCGTCCGTAAGCGTGCTGACTTCAACGGCATCGCTGCCTTCGGTGGCGCTGGTGGTGACGACGGTGTACGCGGGCATGGGCATCTCTTTTGAATTGCGAGCTCCCACCTAACCCGTTTGCGGTTGGGAGCAGGCTATAATTCTGCAAAATATCTTGAATATCTCAGGGAAACAGCGCTCTCCGACATCATCAATCGCGGATGCCCCGGTCATTCCTCTTGGTGGCCCGATAGTGCTTCTGAAGCCCCGCCAGGCGACGGCGTTCGACGTCCTTGGCCACCCGCTCCGCCTTTTCTTCCACCGCCGCCAGTTCAAGCTTCAGCTTCTGGAAATGCGCCCAGCGATCTGGATCAAGGGCCCCGCTTTCCAAAGCGGCGCGCACGGCGCAGCCTGGTTCGTTCGCGTGACTGCAGTCATTGAACCGGCAGTCCTGCGGCAGCTGTTCGATGTCGTCGAAGACAGCGCTGACCCCCTCCTCCGCATCGACCAGACCCACTTCACGAATGCCGGGTGTGTCGAGGATCATCCCGCCGCCGGGCAGAAGGATCAGCTCCCGATGGCTTGTGGTGTGGCGTCCCTGATCGTCGGCCTCACGAATGGCCTGGGTCGCCATCCGGTCCTCCTTCAGGAAGGCGTTGACCAGGCTCGACTTGCCCACGCCGGACGATCCAATGAGCACGCAGGTCTCGCCCGGCTTGACCTGGGCCCGCAGCTCATCAAGGCCCAATTCCTGCCGGACTGAAACCAACAGAACCGGGCAGCCCGGCTCCAGAGCGACGATCTCCCTCGCTGCAACTTGCGGATCGTCGCAGAGATCCGCCTTGGTCAGCACCACCACCGGCCGCGCCCCGCTCTGCCAAGCAGCGGCGAGATAGCGCTGTATACGGCGAGGATTGAGATCTGCGTTCATGGAGGTCACGACAAAGGCCACGTCGATATTGGCCGCGATGATCTGCAACATTCGGGCGCTGTCCGTCGCCGCCCTGCGGACGAAGGCCGTGCGGCGCGGCAGGATGGCGTGAATGGTCGCTGTGCGTTCTTGCGGGTTCCGTGACAGCGCCACCCAATCGCCGACAGCGGGGTGGCCGATTTCCTTGGCCTCGTGCAGCAGGCGGCCAGCCGCCTTGGCCCGCAGCTCCCCCTCATCCGTCACGACAACATAGCCATCCCTTTGCTGAAGGATGACGCGTCCGGGCGTGTGACCTGCGCGCGCGTGCGAGGCGAAGGCCGCCGCCAGCACATCAGTCCATCCATATTGTTCGATCAAGTCAGGGGCGTCCCTATCGCTTGGCGGCCTCTCGCCGGCTCGCTATCCCCCTCTATGAGCCCGCAGGCCCGCGAGGACCAGCCACCTAGCGAGCATGCTCCAGGCTTTGGGAAATCAGGGGCCGCCGCCGCCGCTACGCCTGGCCATGTTTCAGCTCACAACCGCCGCCGCGACAAGACAGGCGCACACCGCCAAGGTAAGCCACCGGCGCAGCCGGCCGTACCATTCAGGCAAGTGGCCCCGCCCTACACATCCCACATCATAGATCAGCAGCCCCACGAAGCCGACGACCAGCCCTGAAAAAGCGATCGTCGCGGGCGTGAACGCCAAGGCGAAGGCCCACAGCGCCGGCACGACGCTGACAGCATAGGCAGACAGCCGATCATCGTTTCGAAGTATCGCAACGCCCCAGTGCACGCCGCCCATGAACGACAGAATGATGGAGCCGTAGAGACGAAGCACGTCCGACACCTGGTCAGCCCCCCCCAGCCCGACCGCCAGGGCTGCGGCCAGTCCGACGAAAGGCAGGACGCCTGACCAACCCAGGATCATCGCCCCGCGCGGCGTGCTGATCACAGCCGGTTACTCCCACGCTCCAGGCGACGAGCGACGGCCTGCAGGCCGGGACGGATATTCAGGAACAGTGCGTAGGCACGCTCCAGGATCCGGGCGACAGGCCCGACCATCGCCAACCGGCCTAACCAGCTCAGCGCCGGCAGCTGACGCCACACCGCCGCGAAAGCCGCCGCTCCGCTGACGGTCTGACCGTCCGATCCGCGGACATGAAACCGGCGCAACAGTTCATCACGGTCCAGATCCCCGACCGGGTGACGCGTCACGTCGAGAAAGGACAGGCGGCGATGACGGTCCAGCCGCCGCATGACCCTGATCTCACGAGAGCATAGCGGACACTGCCCGTCGTAATAGACGATCATGCTGGACGCCGGCGCCTCTGTCTGATCTTGAAAGCGCTTCACGGCTGCTGGAACTCCACACTCGACGTTCGTCAACTACGGTCCATTTCGGCCTTTAGATCAGTTCACGACGCCCTGCCCTCTTGGTGCAAGGCGCCGCTGGCCCCGCCAAGGCTCCGGAGCTGATCAAAGGCTCCGGAGCCTCACGACCTAGAAGGCGAACTTGGCCCGCAGGGTGACGGGCACATAGGTGCGGTCGCCGACGCCATTGATCGACGCCAGCCCCAGACCGCCGATGGCGCTGTCGTCATCATTCAGGCTGGAGATATAGCGAATCCCCGTCTCGGCCTGCATCGAGAACCGGTCGTTGAAAGCGTAGGACAGGCCAACATCCACGCCCGCCGTAAAGCTGGTGGAACTGTCATAGAAGGGCGCATCCGCGATCGTGATGGCGGCGTCCGGGATCTCGAATGTGGCGTCGATCTTGTCGGTGAAGACCGCCCCCAAACGCCCGGCTAAGTAGGGCTTGAGCGCACCCGCGCCGAAATACTGGCGATAGCCGGCTTCCAAGGCATAGGCCTTGTATTCACCGAAGGTCCCGTACACCGGCAAGGTCGTGGCCAAGGCCGGCACGAAGGCGCCGCCCACCTGAACGCGGCCCTCATCAGCCTGCATGTAGCGCACCGATCCGAAGACCTCGGCGTTGTCGCTCATGCCATAGGCGAACTCGGCGCCCAGGTTCATGCCCTCGCCGTAGATGTCGTCAAAGCTGCGCGACTGGATGCGCAGTTCGGCGTTGACCCCGGCCAAGTCGGGATTGAGCGGGCCAAGGTCCGGCACCTCCGCCGCCGCCCCGCCATGCACGTCGCCACCGGTCGGGAACTCGGCCCCGGCCTCCAGGCTGACCGTCCAGCGACCGGTCGCGGTTTGAGCCTGGGTCGCGCCTGCGGCCGAAAGCGCGACGACGGTTGAAAGCAAGATCGTCCTGAACATTCTTCATCCCTTCATGACGGCGAGACGCGACGCCCGAAGCCCACAGAGAAGCAAGGCTCCAGTCACGCGCCTTCGACGAGCCAGCGTAACATCTCGCTGGCACATAAAACGAATCTGTCCTGTCAGACAGCGCCCGGTTTACGCGGCATTATCGGGCCTGGATCAGGCCGCCCGCGAATTTCCTTCAAAGGCCAGAGGCTGATCCGTCGTGATCCTGAAGCGTGCGATCAAGTCAGTCAGTTCGGCGCAATCGGCGCGCAGGCTCAGGCTCCCCGATCTCAACTGTTCGACCATGCCGGCGTTCTGACGGGTGACCTGGTTCATGTCGGCTATGGCGCTGTCGACCTCGGCCAGGCGATGCGCCTGATCGGCGGTCGATCCCCGAACCTCCGTCATCAGGTCGCTGACTTCCCTGATGCCCGAGTTGATGGCGGTCAGGGCCTCGCCCGACTGCCGGACCAGGGCCACGCCGTCATCGACCTTGGCAGTGCTGGACGAGATCAGCAGTTTGATCTCCCTCGCAGAGTCACCGGACCGCTGCGCCAAGGCCCGGACCTCCGCCGCCACGACGGCGAAGCCGCGGCCAGCATCGCCGGCGCGCGCAGCCTCCACCCCGGCGTTGAGGGCGAGCAGATTGGTTTGAAAGGCGATCTCGTCCATGACACCGATAATCTCGCCGATGTGGCGCGACGCCCGTTCGATCTCTTCCATCGCGCCCACGGCCCGACCCAGCACGGCGATGCCGCTTTCCGCCAGGGCGCGGGTCTGCACCACCACGTCATCGGCGGCGCGTGCATTATCGGTGGTCTGGCGCACGGTCGCGGCGACCTGTTCCAGCGCGACCGTCGTCTTCTTCAGGCTTTCATCCTGGCGCTCGGTGCGCCGCATCAGGTCTTCGGCCGAGCCGCTGATTTCGATCGCGCCCGACTGCATCGCGCCGGCGCTGGACCCGATGACGCCCATGGCGGAATGCAGCGACGTGATCGCCTTGTTGAAATTGGTGCGAAGCAGGCTGTAATTTTCAGGAAAGGGCGTGGTGATCAGATAGGTCAGATCGCCGGCCGCCAGCGCCTCCAGCGCCCCGCCGGCGCCCATCACCACCGCCGCCTGGGTTTGCGCCGCCAGCCGATCGCTTTCGGCGCGGCGTGCGCTCTCATCTTCGGCGGCGGTCACGTCGGTTGCGAACTTGACGACCTTATAGGGCACGCCTTTCTCGTCGAAGATCGGATTATAGGACGCCTCGATGACAACACGCCTGCCGCCCTTGCCAAAGCGCGTGAACTTGTCAGCGATGAACTCGCCGTCGTTCAGGCGGGCCCAAAAGTCGGCATAGGCCGTCGAACCCGCCTCGTCCTGATCCAGAAACATCCGATGGTGACGGCCGCGCACCTCGTCCAGGGCGTAACCCAGCACATTCAGAAAGTTCTGGTTGGCGGTCAGGACGTGACCCTGAAGGTCAAACTCGATGACCGCCTGCGAGCGTTGCAAGGCTGACAGCATCGCGCGCATCTCGCGAACTTCCGTGTCGGCCAGTTGTCGGTCGCGTGAACGTGCAAACATGATCGTCTCGAAACTACAGCCCAAAACGCGGACAGGGGCGCGGCTTCTAGGAGTGGGTGCATTAAGAAAACGTGCCCGTATCGCCCCTTGGTCCAGCCCCGCATGAGACGTTTGTGACAGGAGCGTCGAACGCAAGGTTCCATAAAGGTGCGCCCTCCTATGGTGAAATATCTAATCAGTGGGGAGTGTGACTATGGCGACAGGATGCGAGGGGTGCCGCGACGGCGCCGGGTTTGATCTGCCGTTCTCAATGGCTTTCCAACCCATCATCGATATCGCCAGTCAGACAGTCTTCGCCCATGAAGCCCTGGTGCGCGGCGTGGGTGGCGAAGGCGCTTACTCCGTTCTGAATCAGGTCGCGGACGACAATCGCTATGCCTTTGACCAGCAGTGCCGCGTCAAGGCGATCGAGATGGCCACCGCTCTGGAATTGCCTCGCGACGGCGCGCGGCTGTCGATCAACTTCATGCCCAATGCGGTCTATGAGCCCAGGGCCTGCATTCGCCTGACCCTTGCGACCGCCATCCGCACCGGCTTTCCGCTCGATCGGATCATCTTCGAGTTCACCGAGGACGAGAAGCTCGACACCAACCACCTGCTGAACATCCTGCGCACCTACCGCGCCATGGGCTTCAAGACGGCGATCGACGATTTCGGCGCCGGTTATGCGGGCCTGGGCCTGCTGTCGAAATTCCAGCCCGACATCGTCAAGCTGGACATGGAGCTGATCCGCGACATCGACCGCGATCAGGCCAAACAGAAAATCGTCAGCTCCATGCTCGGCCTGATGGCCGATCTGGGCGTGCAAACGATCTGCGAAGGGGTCGAAACCCAGGATGAACTTCAGACCCTGAAAGACTTGGGCGCGACCCTTATTCAGGGTTACGTCCTGGCCCGACCGACATTCGAGAGCCTGGTCGACGCCGACACCCTCTTTCCCATGCCGGCACGCAACGTCGCCTGAAGCCTCATGGTGCGACGAATGATCTACGTGAGCATGTAACGACGGCTCTGCACGCCTGATAAAAAGAAGCGAGCGCGACTGATCCAGCCACGGCGTCGACCGTAATGAGGCTGTCCAAAGCCTCATCTGCGGCGCGGAAGGGTGGCGAGGATGCGGCGTATTCAGAAACGGGACCTTCCGTCCAAGACCTGCCCCGTCTGCGCCCGCCCTTTTTCATGGCGCAAGAAGTGGCAGAGAGACTGGCCGAATGTGATCTACTGCAGCACAGGTTGCGCCTCGGAAAAGGCGTCCAACCATAGAGCGCTGGATCCCGGCCAGGGTTCGACGCGCCCGTCATGAGCCAAGTGGAAGAAGGCGGCGCCCTGCGGCTCGTGCTGGGCGATCAGTTGTCTGATGGCCTGGCAGGCCTGAACGATCTCGACCTCGCGCGGGACGTGGTTCTGATGGCGGAGGTGCAGGACGAGGCGACCTATGTCCAACACCACAAGCAGAAGATTGCGCTGACCTTCGCCGCCATGCGCGCCTATGCCGAACGGCTGACAAGGCGCGGCGTGACCGTCCGCTATGTCCGCATCGACGCGCCTGACAACAGCCAGTCCATCATCGGCGAACTACACCGCGCCCTGACGGACGAGACCTTCGCTCGCGTCGTGATCACCGAGCCCGGCGAACTGCGGCTGGCCCAAGCCTTCGCCGCCTTCGCCGCGACGGCGGGTTTGCCGGTCGACATTCGTGAAGACCGGCGCTTCATATGCTCCCATGCACGGTTCCGACGCTGGGCCGCCGACAAGCGCCAACTGCGGATGGAATACTTCTATCGCGAAATGCGCCGCGAGACGGGTCTGCTGATGGACGGCGCCGATCCCGAGGGCGGTCGCTGGAACTTCGACGCCGAGAACCGCAAGAAGCTGACGAAGGGCCTGCGCCCGCCGCACCGGCTGCGCACCGGCCCATCAGCGATAACCCAAGGCGCGATCGCCGACGTCGCGCGCCTGTTTCCCGATCACTTCGGCGACCTGGACGATTTCGGCTGGCCGACCACCGTCGAAGAGGCCGAAACCGCGCTGGAAACCTTCCTGACGCGCATCCTGCCCGCCTTCGGCGACTGGCAGGACGCCATGGCCCACGGCGAGCCCTGGATGTGGCACGGCCTGGTCTCAACGGCGATCAACATGGGCCTGCTGGATCCTCTGGACGTCTGCCGGCGGGCCGAGGCCGTCTATCGCGCCGACGCCGCGCCCCTGAACGCGGTCGAGGGCTTCATCCGTCAGATCCTGGGGTGGCGAGAGTTCGTGCGCGGGGTCTATTGGCTGAAGACGCCCGAGTACGGGCGCATGAACTTTCTGGAGGCGGACCGCGCCCTGCCCTGGTTCTTCTGGTCAGGCGAGACGGACATGGCCTGCGTCGCCGACGTGGTGTCGAGCACCCGCGCCCACGCCTACGCCCACCATATCCAGCGGCTGATGGTGACGGGCAATCTGGCCATGATGCTGGGCGTTCATCCCGACGCGGTCGATGACTGGTACATGACGGTCTATGCCGACGCCTATGAGTGGGTGGAGATGCCGAACACGCGCGGCATGGCGACCTTCGCCGATGGCGGGATCGTCGGCTCCAAGCCCTATGCCGCCTCCGGCGCCTATATCCAGCGCATGAGCGACTATTGCGGCGCCTGTCGCTACGACGTGAAGGGCAAGAGCGGCGACGCCGCCTGCCCGTTCAACCGCCTCTACTGGGGCTTCCTCGAACGCAACCGCTCGCGTCTTGGCGACAACCCACGCCTGGCCATGCCCTACCGTACGCTGGACAGCTTTGGAGAGACCCGGCGCGCGGCCCTGCTGGCCGAGTCCGAAGAGACACGACTGGCGCTCGGCGCAATCCCCCTCCCGCAGGCGCAACACTGACGCCGTGCATCGACGCAGCGCTGTCGAGGCGCCGCAATCTCTAGCCTGGTGGTTATGAGCCTCGGCCCTGGGCCTTGAGGCCGTACCGCGCCATCGCCGCCGAGCCGCGCAGGCCGCCGACGTGCAGAACGGCGCAGATCAGCATGGCGACCCCGGCGACCGCGCTGCCCCAGACCGGCACGCCCGCCACGCCCAGCGGCGCCCCGACCAGCAGGCTGACCCCGAACGCACTCAGTTCATACAGGGCCCAGGCCAGGCCGAAAACTGGCATGATCCTGTTGGGCCGACGCCACTGCACCAGTCCGAGAACCGCAGCGGCGACGGCGAAGACGACTGCGAACCCCGTCGTTGCGCCTCGGAAAGCTGCCTCCTCTTCGCCCGCACCGAACCAGACCAGACCGGCTTGCATCAGCCCGGTCGCCGCCCACAGCCAGAAGCCCAGGGCGCTGAGGCGCGCCATGGCCGTCGCGCTCACAGCCGAATCGACGGGTCCGAACGGATTGGGGAAGCTGAAACGACGGTTCATGCGCGACTCCTCGAATGCGGCGGCAAACCTATCCCGCGCGGCCACGCTTTCCCAAGCCCCAGAGCGAGAAACCGCCTCGCCTTCACCTTTGCCCTCGCCCCGTCTAGGGTCGCCGTTATGCGGATCGAACCTCACGACCAGGCTGTCCTCGACCATGTCGCGGCCCGAGGCGACGTGATCGTCGCCCGGACCATCGACTGGGCCAATATCAACTCCGGCAGCCGCCACGCGGCCGGTCTGGCGCAGATGTTGGACGTGCTTGAGGCCGAGGCCCGCCGGTTGCCCGCCGAGGTCGTGCGCGTCCCGACTGAGGGCTCCACCACCGTGGCCGACAGCGGCGCGGTGATCCCCGAAAGCTACGCCGACTGCCTGACCCTCACCGCCCGGCCCGAGGCCCCGATCCAGGTCGTCCTGACCGGCCACTACGACACCGTCTTCCCCGCCGACAGCGCCTTCCAGACCGTCGTCACGCGCGCCGACGGCGCCCTGAACGGGCCCGGCGTCGCCGACATGAAGGGCGGCATCAGCGTCATGCTGGCCGCGCTGGAAGCCTTCGAGACCCACCCGGACAAGGCCCGCGTCGGCTGGACCGTGCTGCTCAGCCCCGATGAAGAGATCGGCTCGCCCGCCTCGGCCCCCCTGCTGGCCCAACTGGGCGCGCGCGGCCACGTCGGCCTGACCTATGAACCCGCCCTGTCCGACGGCACGCTGGCCGGAGCGCGCAAGGGCAGCGGCAACTTCCACCTGATCGTCACCGGCAAGGCCGCCCACGCGGGCCGCGCCTTCCACGAGGGCGCCAATGCGGTCGCGGGCGCCGCCATCATCGCCGCCCGCCTGCACGGCCTGAACGGCCAGCGCGAGGGCGTCACCGTCAACGTGGCCAAGATCGCCGGCGGCGGCGCGCTGAACGTCGTGGCCGACAACGCCGTGGTCCGCTTTAACGTCCGCGTGCCGGATCAGGCGGCCTCAGACTGGATCAACGCGGCGGTGCGCGCCATCGCCGCCGAGCCGCCCTTCCCCGGCCTGACCCTGGACCTGCACGGCGGCATGACCCGCGCGCCCAAGCCGATGGACGCCAGCCAGACCGCCCTCTTCCACGCCGTCCGCGACGCGGGCGAACTGCTGGGGCAAACCATCGCCTGGAAGCCCTCCGGCGGCGTCTGCGAGGGCAACAACCTGCACGCCGCGGGCCTGCCCAACGTCGATACCCTCGGCGTCGTCGGCGGCGAGATCCATTCGGATCAGGAGTTCGCCTGGCCCGCCAGCTTCTTCGAACGCGCCCAACTGTCGGCCCTTATCCTGTGCAAGATCGCCTCGGGCGAGATTGACGCGTTGAAACTGAAACAGCTCCGACTGGAGACCATGTAACCGTATGCTCCTTGTTCGCCCCGCCGGCCCCGCCGACCTCCATCATCTGCTTGAACTGGCCATCCTGTCCGGCCCCGGCTTCACCAGCCTGCCCGAAGACGCCGACGTGCTGAGCGAGCGTCTGGAACTCAGTCAGGCCAGCTTCGAGGGCCGCGTCCCGCCTCAGGAGGCCTGGTACACCCTGATGCTGGAAGACGGCGACACCGGCGACGTCGACGGCATCGGCTCGGTCAAGGCGACCGTGGGGCTGAAGCGCCCCTTCTTCTCGTTCCGCGTGGTCAACAACACGGTCCAGTCGCCCTCGCTGGGCATGAAGCTGAACCATCAGACGCTCGTTCTGGTCAACGAATGCACCGGCTGGACCGAGGTCGGCTCGCTGTTTCTCAAGGCCGACCGTCGCAAGGGCGGCGCAGGGCGCCTGCTCAGCCAGTCGCGCTACATGCTGATCGGCGCCCAGCCCGAACTGTTCGCCGACAACGTCCTGGCCGAACTGCGCGGCGTCTTCACCCCCGACGGTTACTGTCCCTTCTGGGACCATGTGGCGCACAAGTTCTTCCCCATGGACTTCGACGACGCCGACCGCATGAGCGGCTCGACCGACAAGCAGTTCATCCTCGACCTGGCCCCGCGCCACCCCATCTACATCGACCTGCTGCCCGAACCGGCCCGCGCCGTGATCGGCAAGGTCCACCCCCAGGGCGTACCCGCCATGGCCCTGCTGGAATCCGAGGGCTTCCGTCCCAACGGCCTGGTCGACATCTTCGACGCCGGCCCGACCGTGGCCTGTGGTCGCGACAACATCCGCACCGTCCGCGACGCCCGCGTCCTGACCGCCCGGATCGAGAAGTCGGTCGAGGTCGAACTGCCCAGCCTGGTCTCGACCGACAGCGTCTCCGCCTTCCGCGCCGTCCGCGCCCGCGTCCTGATCGACGGCGACCTGGCCCGCATGACCCCCGACGTCGCCGCCGCCCTCAAGATCAAGGACGGCGATACGGTTCGGGTGAAGTCGTGACGCCTGCGCTCAAGCGGCCGCAGGCGATAGCGCACGAAAACACCCTTCTCCCCTTGCGGGAGAAGGTGGCCTGCGAAGCAGGTCGGATGAGGGGTGTCGCCGCGACGTCCGCCTCCTATCTTAGCCACAGCGCCGCCCTGTCAGACGTCGCCGCAACCCCTCATCCGGTCGCTGACGCGACCACCTTCTCCCGCAAGGGGAGAAGGGGAGAAAACGCATGACCCACTTCGTTTCCACCAACCCCGCCACCGGCGAAACCGTCTGGGAAGGCGAAGCCGCCACCACGGAACAGGTCGGCGCCGCCGTCGAGGCCGCGCACGCCGCCTTCCCCGACTGGGCCGACCGCCCGCGTCAGGACCGCATCGACGCGGTGAAACGCTATCAGGCCGTCCTGAAAGAGCGCGCGCCCGAAATGGCCGAGGCCATCAGTCGCGAGACCGGCAAGGCCCTGTGGGAAACCAAGACCGAACTGGCCTCGATGGCGGGCAAGGTCGACATCTCGATCCGCGCCTATGACGAGCGCACCGGCGAGCGCAGCAGCGACACCGCCTTCGGTCGCGCCACTCTGCGCCACCGCCCGCACGGCGTCTCGGCGGTGCTCGGCCCGTTCAACTTCCCCGGCCACCTGCCCAACGGCCACATCGTACCGGCCCTGCTGGCGGGCGACACGGTCGTGTTCAAGCCGTCCGAGGAAACGCCCCTGACCGGCCAGCTGATGGCCGAATGCCTGGACGCCGCCGACCTGCCGACGGGCGTGTTCAACATGGTCCAAGGCGGACGCGACACGGGCGCAGCCCTGCTGGACCAGCCCATTGATGCCCTGATGTTCACCGGCTCGGGCGCGGCGGGCGCCCACTTCCGGCGCAAGTTCGCCGACGATCCGCACGTCATCCTGGCGCTTGAACTGGGCGGCAACAACCCGCTGGTCGTCTGGGACGCCGCCGACGCCGAGGCTGTCGCGGGCATCGTCGTCCAGTCCGCCTTCGTCACCACCGGCCAGCGCTGCTCTTGCGCGCGGCGGCTGATCCTGCCCGAAGGCGCGGCGGGCGACGCCATCGTCGAAGCCGTGGCGGCCATGTCCGACCGCCTGAACTTCGCTCCCTGGGACAGCGACCCCGAGCCCTACGCCGGACCTCTGATCTCGGAAAGGGCCGCTCAGGCCGCGCTCACCGCTCTGCAACAGCGCATCGACGCGGGCGCCAAGGTCATCCGCGCCTCGGGCCCGGTCGACAACCTGCCCGGCGCCTTCGTCAAACCCGCGATCATCGACGTCACCGGCGTCGCGGTCGACGACGAGGAAATGTTCGCCCCCTTCCTCCAGATCATCCGCGTCCCGACCTTCGACGCCGCCATTCAAGCCGCCAACGCCACCAAATACGGTCTGTCCGCCGGTCTGGTCAGCGACGACGCCCGAAACTGGGACCGCTTCATCAACCGCATCCGCGCGGGCGTGGTGAACTTCAACCGCCCGACCACCGGCGCGGCGGGCGACATGCCCTTCGGCGGCCTGGGCGCCAGCGGCAACCACCGCCCCAGCGCCTACTACGCCGCCGACTACTGCGCCTACCCCGTCGCCAGCTTCGAAGCCGACGCGGTCAAGAACATCGAAAGCGAGATCAAGGGGCTGCGCTGATCTTCTCCTACCGCGCGATCTTCCATGCACAAGAGCCCTCCCCCTCGAGGGGGGAGGGTTGGGAGGGGGTGCGCCCACACCTTCTCCCACTCATGCGCAAGAGGCTCCAACCGACCTCTGAACAAGGTCGCTCAGAATGACCGGGTCCGAACCTTTCACCACCCCATCTCGCGTCGCCCCGCGTGAACGCGCCCGCGCTCGCCGCCTTCGCTCCGCGCCCACATGGACGGAAGCCAAACTCTGGGACCGGCTCCGCAAACTAGACATCCGCATCCGGCGTCAGGCCCCGATCGGTCCCTATGTCATGGACTTCGCCTGCCTGCGCGCACGACTGGTGATCGAAGTCGATGGCGGCGTCCACAACCGCACCGACGTCGCACTACGCGACCTGAAACGCGACGAATGGCTGGCCAGAGAGGGCTACCGTGTCCTCCGCATCGACAGCCGCCGCATCCCCGGCGACCTCGACGCCGTCGTCGCGGAAATCACCCAGGCCATCCGCCTCAAAGCCCCCCTTCCCCTCGAGGGGGAAGGGGCTGGGGGATGGGGTGAAGCCGCAACGCATCAGGAAATGACGCAAGAGGCGCAGCCCCGTCTCGCGCGATCCACCAACAAGCCTCCTGCCAACACCCCCACCCAACCCTCCCCCCTCGAGGGGGAGGGCTCACGAGGACGCACATGAAGGCCATCGAAGCCAACGCCGACGGCCTGATCGGGCCGACCCATTCCTATGCGGGCCTGTCGCCGGGCAACCTCGCCTCCAGCCTGAACAAGGGCGAGGCGTCGAACCCGCGCGCGGCCGTGTTGCAGGGTCTCGACAAGATGAAGCGGCTGGCCGACCTGGGCCTGCCCCAGTTCGTCCTGCCCCCGCATGAGCGGCCGAACATCCCTTTCCTGCGTTCGCTCGGCTTCTCGGGCTCCGACAAGACGGTGCTGGCCAAGGCCTGGCGCGACGCCCCGGCCTTCGCCGCCGCCGCCTGTTCGGCCTCGCCCATGTGGGCCGCCAACGCCGCGACGGTGACGCCCAGCGCCGACGCCG
>CAYWDO010000043.1:11965-16175 GCA_964456995.1 uncultured Brevundimonas sp. | reverse complement strand
TCGCCGAGGAAGTTGACGCCGGGAATGCGGTCTGTGGCCGTCAGGATAGCCTCGGCCTGCTGGCGGAAGGGCTCGTAGCGACGGTCGCCGGTCAGGGCCGACAGGGCCTTTTCGTTCGAGGCGGCGACAAAGGCCTTGGCCTCGGCTCCGTCCACCTCTTCCAGCGCCAGATGATCGTCGGCGGCCCTGACCCCCTCGGGCGACAGGTCGCGCGGGAAGTGGGGCGGCGGGGTGGTCGCGGCGACAGTGGCGGGATCGACTGGCGCCAGGGCCAGGGCCGGACCGGCGGCGAGGATCAGCACCGGCAGGGCGGCGGACAGGAACAGGGACTTCATGATTTTCTCCGCTCATCCCCGCGGAGGCGGGGACCCAGAACTTTGGCTCAACCGCCGCCGTCAGACTGTTCGCTCATGTCCCAGGTTCGAGCGTGAGGCTCAAACCTGGGTCCCCGCCTCCGCGGGGATGAGCGGTTGGGCGCTTTACCGCTGCGCCGGTTCGTCCATCAGGCGACGCGTCAGATAGGTGTATTCCAGCGCGATGCGGCGGGCCGTTTCGCGCAGGTTGGCGCCGGCCGCGTGGCCGCCGTCGGTGTTCTCATAGAAGAGGACCGGGTAGCCCAGTTCCTCCAGACGCGCCGCCGCCTTGCGGGCGTGGCCGGGGTGGACGCGGTCGTCCTTGGTCGAGGTGTGGATGAAGACCTCGGGATAGGGCTGGCCCGCCGCCAGCTTCTGATAGGGCGAGTATGCCTCGATCCAGGCGCGCTGTTCGGGGATGTCCGGGTTGCCGTATTCACCGATCCACGAGGCGCCAGCCAGCAGCTTATGGAAGCGCAGCATGTCGAACAGGGGCACCTGGATGACCGCGGCGTTGATCAGGTCCGGGCGCTGGGTCAGCATGGCCCCCATGAACAGGCCGCCTTGCGAGCCGCCCATGATCCCGAGGTGCGGCTGGCTGGTGATGTTGCGCGTGATCAGGTCCTGGGCCACGGCCTGGAAGTCCTCGTGGGCGCGCTGGCGGTTTTCCTGCTGGGCCGCCTGGTGCCACTTGGGTCCGAACTCGCCGCCGCCGCGCGTATTGGCGATGACATAGACGCCGCCACGCTCCAGCCAAAGCTTGCCGACCGTCGGCGAATAGCCGGGCAGCAGCGACGACTGGAAGCCGCCGTAGCCGTAGAGCAGCGTCGGGTTCGAGCCGTCCATGGCCATGGCGTCCTTATGGACGACGAAATAGGGGATCATCGTGCCATCGGCCGAACGGGCCTCGAACTGATCCACGGTCATGCCCGTGGCGTCGAACTTGGCGGGCAGGGACTTGGTCAGCGAGAGCGCGCCAGTCGCGGCGTCGGCCAGATAGAGGCTGGACGGGTTCAGATAGCCGGCGACGCTGACGAAGATCTTGTCGTCCTTTTCCGAGGCCGAGCCGACGCCGACGGTGACGTTCTGCGGCAGGTCCAGACGGGTGCGCGCCCATTCGCCCGCAGGGTTCGGACGATAGACGTAGACCGAGCCGCGCACGTTCTCATACAGGGCCACGACCAAGGTGTTGCGGGTGGCGTTGATGCCCTCGATCGCCTCGCGCTCGCCCGGACGGATGACCAGCTGAGCGGGCGTCTTGGGATCGGCCAGCCAGGCTTGCAGGTTCCAGGCGATGACGTCGCCGGTCTTGAATTCCTGACCCGAGGGCGCGGTCCAGTCCTGATCCGTGGTCACCACCATCTGGCCGGCGACCAAGGCGTTGATATTGCCCTTCAGCGGAAGTTCCAGCTGGGTCGTCGTGCCGTCGGCGTTCAGGCGCCAGGTTTCGCTTTCATAGAAGTTGATCCCCCGGTTCAGCAGCACAGCCTGCACCACGCCGTCGGCGTCGCGCAGGGTGTAGCCCGAGACGGAGACGTCGGTCTTCTGGCCGGCGAAGACCTCGACCGCCTGATCGACGCTCTGGCCGCGCTTCATCAGGCGGACGGTGCGCGGATAGCCCGAGTCCGTCAGCGACCCCTCGCCGAAGTCACGCGAGATCAGCAGGGTGTCCTTGTCGATCCAGGCCACGCCGCCCTTGGATTCCGGCAGGGAGACGCCACCCTCCACGAAGGTCTTGGTCACGCTGTCGAACTCGCGGATCGTCACCGCATCCTTGCCGCCGTCCGACAAGGACAGCAGGCAGTAGCGTTCCTCGGGCGGCAGGCAGGTCGCGCCCTTGTAGACCCAGTTCTTGCCCTCAGCGGCGGACAGGGCGTCGATGTCGAGGATGGTCTCCCAGGTCGGCGCCTCGGTGCGATAGGAGTCCAGCGTCGTGCGGCGCCAGATGCCGCGCACATGGGTCGCGTCCTGCCAGAAGTTGTCGATGTGGCCGTCGTGGGTGAAGCCCGGCGAGGGAATGCGGTCGCGCGACTGGACGATGTCCAGGGCCTGCTGATGCAGGGTCTCATAGCGCGGGTCGCCTTGCAGCGTGCCCAGCGACGTCGCGTTGTGGGCCTTGACCCAGTCCATGGCGCGCTCGCCCTCGACCTCTTCCAGCCAGATATAGGGGTCGGTCGCGTCGCTGGTCGCGAAACCGGGCGCGGTCGAGGCGGCGGCGGGCGTGTCAGACGGATAGGCCATGGCGACGGGTGCGGCTCCGGCGGCGAGAAGAAGGGCGGCGGCGGACGCCAGAGTGCGGATCATGTTATTATTCCCCAGAAGATAGTGGGCCCCAACAGAATTTGGGCGGCACCTTGGCGAGACGCGAGGACGGCGGCAAGCGGCGTAAACCTTACAAGCCTGTCATCTTTGGTCGCAGGGGATCAGGCGCCGTCGTCGGGAATGCACAGGATCTGGCCGCAAGCCTTGCAGTGGACGGCGTCGGGGTCATGCTTTTGCAGGCCGCAGGTCGGACAGGGGAACTTGACCTTATGCGGCCGGATCAGGGTCTGGGCCAGGCGGATGAACAGGGTGATTCCCACAAGCATGACGATGATGGAGACGACCCGTCCGCCATTGCCCGGCAAGGTGATGTCGCCGAACCCGGTCGTCGTCAGCGTCGCCACGGTGAAATAAAGGGCGTCGAGATAGCCATGGATATGCTCGGCCTTGCCCCGGAAATAGGCATAGACGAAGCCGGTGACGACGAAGACGAAGGTGATCAGAGCGGCCAGCGCCCGGGTGATCTCCTCGACCCGCGTGTCGTCGAAGCGGCGGCCGATGGTGCGCCAGAACAGATCGCTGTTCAGCAGGCTCCACAATCGCAGCAACCGCAGGAAGCCCAGGTTGGCCAGCCAGACCGGGAAGAGCAGGGTGGCCAGGACGAACAGGTCGATCCAGACGATCGGCTTCTTCAACCAGTCCTTGACGTCGGAAAAGGCATAGGCCCGCGCCGCCAGGTCCAGGCCCAGGATGGCGGCGATGACATAGTCGGCCACGTAGAAGACCCAGCCCGCCTCCTTGAGGATCGGCGTGGCCAGAAAAAAGCCGATGATGGCGATATCGATGACGATGACCATCAGGCGGAACTTGACCGCCTTGGGCTGGGTGCCGTGATAAAGATAGCGCAGCCGCGCCCTCAGCCGCAGACCTTCGGATTTGCCGGTTTCGCTCTGATCTGACGCCATCGCCGCCAGCGATACATGAACTGGCGAGAAATCCTATATGAAGGCGATCATGACCCAGGCTGCTCGCCCCTATATCCGCATGAACGGCGCCGGAAACGCCTTCATCGTCGTCCAGGCCTTCGAGGAGGGCTTCCATCCGACCGAGGATCAGGTGCGCGCCCTGGCCGACCCGGCGGCGGGCCTGGGCGGCTTCGACCAGCTGATCGGCGTGGAGCCGTCCGAGCGCGCCGACGCCTTCATGCGGGTGTGGAACGCCGACGGCTCCATGGTCGAGACCTGCGGCAACGCCCTGCGCTGCGTCGGTTGGCTGCTGCTGGAAGCGACCGACAAGGAAGAGGTGGTGATCGATACGCTCGGCGGGCCGACGGCGGCGCGGCGGGCGGGCGATCATCAGGTGACGGTGGACATGGGCCAACCCCGCCTCGACTGGACCGAGGTGCCTCTGGCCGAGGAGATGGACACGCGCGGCATCGAGCTGCAGGTCGGGCCGATCGACGCGCCCCTGCTGCACACGCCGGGTGCGGTCTCGATGGGCAATCCGCACGTCGTCTTCTTCACCGACCGGCAGGACGACGCCTTCGTGCGCGGCTCAGGCTCGCTGATCGAACACCACCCGCTGTTTCCGCAAGG
>CAYWDO010000043.1:0-11865 GCA_964456995.1 uncultured Brevundimonas sp. | reverse complement strand
CCTTCGTGCGCGGCTCAGGCTCGCTGATCGAACACCACCCGCTGTTTCCGCAAGGGGTCAACGTAGGCTTCGCCAAGGTGCTGGACCGAGATCATATCCGATTGCGGGTGTGGGAGCGCGGCGCGGGGCTGACCCTGGCCTGCGGCACCGGCGCCTGCGCCGCGCTGGTCGCCACGGCGCGGCGCGGCCTGACCGAGCGCAAGGCGACGGTGGTGGTGGACGGCGGCGAACTGACCATCGATTGGGACGAGACGTCCGGCCACGTCTTCATGACCGGCCCGGTCGAGGTCGAACGCACCGGCTTCCTGCCGCAAGCCTGACCACAATCAACCCTGACGTAGCGTCAGCGGTTGTCCCGCCCCGTCCCACGATCTAGGAACAAGGGGCGCCTGCCCTTGCCGAGATCGAAATGCCCGAATTGACCGATAAACAGACCTTCTCCGACGACGACGCTCTGGAGTTCCACAGCGCTCCGACGCCGGGCAAGATCTCCATGGCCCCGACCAAGCCGATGGCGACCCAGCGCGACCTGTCGCTGGCCTATTCGCCGGGCGTGGCCGTGCCGGTCCTGGCCATCGCCGCCGATGCGGACAAGGCCTACGACTATACCTCCAAGGGCAATCTGGTCGCCGTCATCTCCAACGGCACGGCCATCCTCGGCCTGGGCAACCTGGGTCACATGGCCTCCAAGCCGGTGATGGAGGGCAAGTCCGTCCTGTTCAAACGCTTCGCCGACGTCGACAGCTTCGACGTCGAGGTCAAGACCACCGACCCGGACGAGTTCGTCACCGTGGTCAAGAACATCGGCGACACCTGGGGCGGCATCAATCTGGAGGACATCAAGTCCCCGGAATGCTTCGAGATCGAGGCCCAGTTGCAGGACCTGCTGGACATCCCCGTCTTCCATGACGATCAGCACGGCACGGCCATCATCTCGACCGCCGCCCTGATCAACGCCTGCTACGTCGCCGGCAAGAAGCTGGAAGACGTTCGGGTCGTCCTGTCGGGCGCCGGCGCCGCCGGCCTGTCGTCCATCGCCCTGATGAAGGCCGCCGGGGTCAAGGCCGAGAACACCGTCATCTGCGACCGCGAAGGCGTCATCTACAAGGGCCGCGACAACGTCTCGCAGTGGCAGGCGGCGCACGCCACCGACACCCATCTGCGCACCCTGGCCGAGGCCATGGTCGGCGCCGACGTGGTACTGGGCCTGTCGGCCAAGGGCGCGATCAGCAAGGAAATGGTCGCCTCCATGGCGCCCAATCCGATCATCTTCGCCATGGCCAACCCCGACCCGGAAATCACCCCGGAAGACGTCAAGTCGGTGCGGTCGGACGCCATCATCGCCACCGGCCGCTCGGACTATGTGAACCAGGTCAACAACGTCCTGGCCTTCCCCTACCTGTTCCGGGGCGCCCTGGACGTGCGTGCGCGCCGCGTGAACCACGAGATGAAGATCGCCTGCGCCCACGCCCTGGCGGCGCTGGCCCGCGAAGACGTGCCGGACGAGGTTGCCGCCGCCTATCGCGGGCGCAAGCTGAAGTTCGGCCCGGAATACATCATCCCGACCCCGTTCGACCCGCGCCTGATCTGGTACATCCCGCCCTTCATCGCCCAGACGGCGATGGACACGGGCGTGGCGCGCAAGCCGATCGAGGACATGGAGGCCTATCGCATCTCGCTGAAGCAGCGCGTCGATCCGTCGGCCGCCCTGATGCAGAAGATCTCCTCGGCCGTGCGCTCGGGACCCAAGCAGCGCGTCGTCTTCGCCGAGGGCGAGGAGCCGTCGGTCATCCGCGCCGCCTGGGCCTTCAAGCAGGCCGAGCTGGGCACGCCCATCCTGGTCGGGCGCGAGGATCTGATCCGTCAGAACGCCGCCGAGGCGGGCCTGAACTTCGACGACCTGGGCATCGAGATCGTCAACGCCCGCACCTCGGGCCACAATGTCGAATACACCGACTGGCTGTATGAGCGCCTGAACCGTCGCGGCTATCTGCGGCGCGACGTGCAGCGCATGATCAACCAGGACCGCAACTATTTCGGCGCCACCATGATCGCGCGCGGTCAGGCGGACTGCATGGTCACCGGCGTGACCCGCAACTTCAACATGGCCCTCAAGGAGGTCCGACGCGTCCTGGACGTCAAGGACCGCATGATCGGCCTGTCGATCCTGCTGGCCAAGGGCCGGACCCTGTTCGTGGCCGACACCTCGATCCACGAACTGCCCAGCGCCGAGGAACTGGCCCAGATCGCTATCAAGGCGGCCGAAACCGTCAGGAATCTGGGGCGCACGCCGCGCGTCGCCTTCCTGTCCTACTCGACCTTCGGCGATCCGCCCGGCGATCGGGGCGAAAAGGTCCGCGAGGCCATCCGCATCCTCGACGGCATGAACGTCGACTTCGAATACGAAGGCGAAATGCCGCCCGAACTGGCGCTGAACCCCGAGGCGCGGGCCAACTATCCCTTCATGCGCCTGACCGGCGACGCCAATGTCCTGGTCATGCCGGCCATCCATTCTGCCGCCATCTCGACCCGTCTGGTCCAGTCTCTGGGTGCCGCCACGGTGATCGGCCCGCTGCTGGTCGGTCTGGAGAAGTCGGTGCAGATCGTGCCCCTGGGCGCCTCGGTCAACGAGATCATCAACGCCGCCACCTTCGCCGCCTACGCCGAGGGCGCGCCGGCGGGAGATTGATCAGCGCGCCTTTGTCGCTGAGCTATTCAGGTGGGGCGGCTTCGGCCGCCCCATTTGCGTTTCGGGCCTGGAGCGCGGTCTGCTTGGCCGCGACGATGAAGGCCAGGATGATGGCGAAAACGCCGATCACCGTCGAATAGAGGAAGAAGACGACATAGCCCGCCCCCAGCGCCGCCGGGGTGACGCCGCTGGTCGCCGCCCCCTGAACCAGGGACCCGGCGGGCAGGCGCGCGAACAGGGTCTTCAGCGGGGCGAAGACGCCGCCGACTTCAGCGGCCCGCGCCGAGGCCTCGACGATCCGGCCCGACTGCGAGGCGATCAGCTTGCCCGGCAAGGCGTAGAGCGAACTGAACAAAGCGTACTGGGTGGCGGTGAAGCCGATGCTGGTCAAGCTGGACATATAGGCGATCAGGGCCGTGCCGGCGTAGCCGGTGGCCAGGTTGTCCACGCCGATGGCCACGAACAGGGCGCCGATGTCCGGCCCCTGGGTCGCCAGCCAGGCGAACACCAGGTTGGACACCGGGCTCATGAAGGCGCCGATGACCATGGTGCGGATCAGGCCCAGACGCGCGACGGACCAGCCGCCGACGAAGACGCCGACCGTGGTCGCGATGACGCCGAAGACCTTGCGCACCTCGGCCAGCTCGGTCTTGGTGAACCCCAGATCGAGGTAGAAGGGGTTCATGATGTTGAGCACGAAATCGGCCAGGCGATAGACGCAGATCAGGGCCAGGATCAGCGTCGCCACACCGGCGAACCGGGTATAGAAATCCTTCAGCGGCTCGCCAAACGAGCCCGCCAGATAGGCTCCCGGCCGGGTGCGAACCCGAGGAATGGGCCAGCAGGCCAGGACCAGAAGGCCCAGACCGCCGAACACCGAGACCACCTGCAGATAGACGCCTTCCGGCTTGGCGGCCCAGGCGTCGCTGATCGCCGTCTGACCTTCGGGCGAGAGACCGAACAGGCCCAGCAGGCCGTTCAGCGGCCCGGCCTGGCCGCTGAGGCCGGAGCCCATGATCAGGGCGGCGACGGCGATGATGGCCAGGCGGGCGATCCATTCAACGATCTCCAACCGGGGCCGCGACGGCACGTCGGCGACGGGGATGGGGCGGATGGCGTGGGCCTTCTCGCGCGGGGCGAACAGGACCCCGATGACGCCAAACGCCATCAGCCCCGCCATGACGGCATAGGACAGGTTCCAGTTGTAGAGGTCGGCCAGGACCAGAGGCACGGCGCCGGCGACGATCTGGGCCACGCGGTAGCCCATCTGATAGGCGGCGGCCATGGCCCCGTGGCGGCTGTCGTCGGCCGCCTCGATCCGCCAGGCGTCGATGACGATGTCCTGGGTCGCGCCGAAAAAGCCGACCAGGACGGCGAAGGCGGCCACCTGCATCAGCGATGTCGCCGGGTTCAGGCCCGAGATCGACCACAGGCCGAAGATCACCACCGCCTGGGTCACCAGCATCCACGACCGGCGATGGCCGAGGTATTTGGTCAGGATCGGAATCTTGGTCCGGTCGATCAGCGGCGCCCAGACGAATTTCAGCGAATAGGAGATGGTGGCCAAGGCGAAGAAGCCGATCACCGACAGCGACAGGCCGCTCTCACGCAACCAGGCCGACAAGGTGTCGAAGATCAGCAGATTGGGCAGACCGGCCGAAAAGCCGAGCAGCAGCATGACGAAGACGCGCCGTTCGCCATAGACGGCCAGCCCGGCCAGTCCCTTGGCGGGCGCGGCGGCGGGCGTCTTCGTGTCAGTCATGCAGGTCTCCGGCGGACGCCGCCGGAAAACGGGCGGTCGTGGTTACTGAGCCCCGACCTTGGCGCGGTTGCCGACGTTCGTCCAGCGGGTCAGGGCGGCGCGCAGGGCGTCGGCCTCCAGCGGCTTGGTCAGATGGTCGTTCATGCCCGCCTCCAGACAGGCGATCCGGTCCTCGGCGAAGGCGTTGGCGGTCAGGGCGACGATGGGGGTGCGCTCGCCGCGCGCCCGCAGCGCACGCGTCGCCGCCGGTCCGTCCAGCCGCGGCATCCGCATGTCCATGAAGATCAGATCGAAGCGGGCGTCTTTGAGCGTCTGCAAGGCCTCATGCCCGTCCGCCGCCGTCTGCACCACGCAGCCCTCGCGGCGCAGCAGGGTCTTGGCCAGAAGAGCGCCGACCGGATTATCCTCGACCAGCAGGACCCGCACGCCCTTGAAGGCGACCGGGGTGACGCGGTCGTCGTCCTGACCGCGACCAATTGCAACGGGCAGACCCTTGCGACGCCCCGCCGCCGCCAGCACCCGTTCCGCCAGGGAGGCGCGGCGCAGCGGCTTGATCAAATAACCGTGGAAACCCGCAGACCGATAGCGATCGACCAGATCGCGTTCGCTGGGCTTCAGCAGGATGATGGCCTCGCCCTGCGACGGCCGCACCATCAAGGCGCCGTCTTCTGCGGCGGCGTGGTCGATCAGGGTCACGCCCGCCTGACGCGCGACGCGGCCGCCCGAGGCCTCTATCTGGGCCGTGGCCGCCTGACGCACGAAGGGATCAGGCGTACGCACGGCCACCACCGTCCCGTCGAGCGGGCGGACGCGTGGCGCGGTGTCGGCGGCGGGAAAGTCGGCTTCGAACCGGAAGCGGGCGCCGGGGCCATCCGGACGGTCGGCCACGGTCACGGTCCCTCCCATGGCCTGGGCCAGACGGCGCACCACGGCGAGGCCCAGACCCGCGCCGTCGAAACGGGCGGCGTCAGAGGCGTCGGCATGACCAAACTCGTCGAAGATGCGCACCCGCGCCTCTTCCGGCACGCCGGGGCCGGTGTCGTCGACGACGAAGGCCAGACGCGGGCGGGTCGGCGTTCCGCCGACGCGTTCGACCGTCAGGCGCACCCCGCCCCGGTCGGTGAATTTCACGGCGTTGCCCGCCAGATTGAACAGGACCTGACGCAGACGCCCTTCGTCGGCGACGATGTCGGGCGCGTCGCCGGCCACCGACCAGGCGATTTCCAGCCCCTTGTCATGGGCCTTGGGACTGAGCAGTTCAGCCACGCCGCGCGTCAGGCCTTCCAGATCAACGGGAGAGGCGTCGAACTCCAGCGCCCCGGCTTCCAGCCGGGCGAAATCCAGCAGGTCGTTGACCAGGCCCAGCAGGTGTTCCGCCGACTTCTGCGCCGCCTCGGCATAGGCGCGCTGGGCGCCGTCCAGCCTGGTTCGCGACAGGAGGCCGAGCATGCCGATCACCCCGTTCAGAGGCGTGCGCATCTCGTGGCTCATCAGCCGCAGGAACTGCTGTTCCGGCGCGGCGGGCGTGGTTTCGGTCGGTGCGTGCGTTCTGCGTGCCTGTCCCATGACGACCACCCTAGCGCCCAAGGGTTAAGCGTGGCCGAACGACGCTTGAGCCTTCAGAAGGCCGGCGCGTCGCTCCGGTGAGACACCTGACGGTCGAAATCGCCCTGGGCCCCCACTGTCGTTCGACGATACATCAGGGCCTCGGCGACGTGACGGCGCAGCACCCCGGTCGAACCGTCCAGATCCGCGATGGTGCGCGCCAGCCGCAGGGTTCGGGTCCAACCGCGCGCGGTCAGACCGCCCGCCTCGCCCGCCCGCATCAGCAGGGCGCGGCCCGCATCATCCGGCGTGGCGAACCGGTCCAAGGTCTCGCCCGAGGCGCGGGCGTTGATCCCCTGATCTCTCGCCGTGTCAGGATCGAAGCCGGCCGCGCGGACGCGCTCTTCCTGCTGGGCGCGGGCGGTCGCCACGCGGATCGCCGCCTCGGCCGTGCCCTCGGCGGGCGGGGGCAGGGCCATGTCGGCTGCGGTCACGGGCGGTGTCTCCACCGTCAGGTCGATCCGGTCGAACATCGGGCCCGAGATACGGTTCTGATAATCCTTCTGGCAGCGTGGAGCCTTGCCGCAGGCGCCGCGCCCCGATCCACCGAGGCCGCAGCGGCAGGGGTTCATCGCCGCCACCAGCTGGAACCGCGCCGGATAGCGGACATGGGCGTTGGCCCGCGCCACCATGATCTCGCCCGTCTCCAGCGGCTGACGCAGGCTGTCGAGCGCCTGGGCCGAGTATTCGGGCAGTTCATCGAGGAAAAGGACGCCGTTGTGGGCCAGCGACGCCTCACCCGGCTTGGCCCGCAGCCCGCCGCCGGTCAGGGCCGCCATCGATGCGGAATGGTGAGGCGACCGGAAGGGCCGGTCCCTTGTCAGAGCGCCACGCTGGATCAACCCGGCCACCGACCAGACCATGGAGGTCTCCAGCAGTTCCTGCGGCGTCAGAGGCGGCAAGAGGCCAGGCAGGCGCTGCGCCATCATCGACTTGCCGGAGCCGGGCGGGCCGATGAACAGCAGGTTGTGGCCGCCCGCCGCCGCGATCTCCAGTGCGCGCTTGGCGCTTTCCTGACCCTTGACCTCGCGCAGGTCGGGTCCGGCGGCGCCTGCCGTCACGGGGCCGGGATCGGGCGTGCGCAGGATCTGCGTGCCTCGGAAATGATTGATCAAGCCGATCAGGGAGCGGGGCGCCAGGATAGCCACGTCGCCGGCCCAGGCGGCTTCGGGGCCATTGGCCTCGGGGCAGATCAGGCCCAGCCCCATGGCCCCGACGGCCATGGCCGCCGGAAGCGTTCCGCCCACGGCCGCGATCCGCCCGTCCAGCCCCAGTTCGCCCACGGCGGCCCAACCGTCGAGGGCGTCGGGCGCGATCACTCCCATGGAGGCCAGCAGGGCCAGAGCGATGGGCAGGTCGAAATGACTGCCTTCCTTCGGCAGGTCGGCGGGCGCCAGGTTGGCGATGACCTTCTTGGGCGGCAGGGCCAGACCGATGCCGGCAAAGGCGCCGCGCACACGCTCGCGGCTCTCGGCCACAGCCTTGTCGGGCAGGCCGACGATGGCGAAGGCCCCGGCGGGCGTCGCCACCTGCTGCACCTCTACATCGACCCGTCGCGCCTCGACCCCGTCGAAAGCGACTGTCACCACTCGCGCGACCATGACTTCCCTCCCGCTGGCCGGAAGGGAACAAATCACGAACTTATGAGAACCGCAAGAGCGGCGTTATCTCACTGAGCAACCTATGCCGCCTCGGCCTTCTTGCGCTCAATCACGTCCCACATCAGGGCCGTCGCATCGACGCCGTTGAATTGCAGCATCTGCTGGGCGCCGGTGGGGGAGGTGACGTTGATCTCGGTCAGATAGTCCCCGATCACGTCGATGCCGACGAAGATCAGCCCGCGTTCCTTCAGATAGGGGCCGATGGCGGCGCAGATTTCCAGGTCGCGCGGCGTCAGCTCGACCGGAGCGGCGGTGCCGCCGACGCGCAGGTTGGAGCGCACCTGATCCTTGGCCGGGATGCGGTTGATGGCCCCGACCGGCTCGCCGTCGACCAGGATGATGCGCTTGTCGCCCTTGGACACGGCGGGGATGAATTTCTGGATCACCAGAGGGTCGCGCGACCCGGCGGCGTGGATCTCGATCAGGGCTTCCAGATTGGGATCGTCGGCTTTCAGCCGCACCACGCCCGAACCGGCGGCGCCGTGCAGGGGCTTGAGCACCACGTCGCCGTGACGGCGGTGGAAATCGACCAGGGCGACCGGGTCCGAGGACACCAGGGTCGGCGGTTGCAGGCCGGGGAAGAGGGTGGCGATCAGCTTCTCGGGCGCCGAGCGGACCTCGGCGGGGTTATTGACCACCAGGGTCTTGGGATGCACGCGCTCCAGCAGATAGGTGGCGGTGACATAGGCCATGTCGAAGGGCGGGTCCTGACGCATCAGGATGACGTCGACATCCTCGGCCAGGTCGAGGACCACCTCGGGGCCGAAGTCGGCGTGCTCGCCCTGGACCGTGTTCACCGTCACCGGACGGGCGCGGCAGAACAGGCGTCCTTCGTCCAGCGACAGGGTGCGGAAATCGTAGATCCACAGCTTGTGGCCGCGTGCCTGACCGGACAGGGCCATCAGGAAGGTGGTGTCGGACTCGACGTTCACCGCCTCGAGCGGATCCATCTGGATGGCGACTTTGAGCATAAGTGGTCCTTAGTAAGAGGCGCTATCGCTCGCGCCGCGGGCGCTCGCGGCTTGAGCTAGTTTTAGTTCGCTATGCTCGCGTCGCGGACGCTCGCGGCTTGAGCGCCGGAGCGCCTTGGCTCCTACTTGAGGGCGCAGAGCACGCGCCGCAAGGCCGCGCTTCAGTTCAGGCGCATCCGCACCCGGTCCATGCTGGCGCGATGGGCGTCGGCGGGGCCGTCGATGGCGCGGGCGCGCGACAGGGCCTCCAGCGCGCCGGTCAGGGCGCCCTGCTTCTCGCGCGCGGCGGCGACGTCCAGCCAGGGTCGGTGGTCCTCGGGGTCCAACAGGGCGCGACGCAGGGCCGAGCGCTCGGCGCCGTCATAGTCCTCGATCATCAGGGCGCGGGCGAACAGGACGTTCTGCAACCGGATCAGGGCCTGGCGGTCGCTGACCGGGGCCATCAGCAGGTCGAGCCGATCGGCCACGTGCGGCGTCAGGCCAGCCCGCAGGGCGCGCCGCGTCAGTTCGCTGGGCAGGACCAGACGGCCCTGGCTGAAGGGGTCCAGCGCCACCGGCCCCTCGGGCGTCTCGACCCGCAACAGGATGTGGCCGGGAAAGTCCACCGCCGCCGCCTTCAGCCCCGCCCGGCGCGCGGCATCGAGGTAGAAGACCACCAGCGCCGCCGACAGGCCGCGCCGCCGCTCGGCCACGTCGATGACGTCGGTATTGCCGGGATGATCATGATTGAGCAGGTCGCCGTTCAGCCGCAGATCCGAGGCCATGGTCTCGGCCAGGGCGTCGTCGGGACTTTCGTTGGCGGCGCGCTCCCTGACCCTCTGGGCGGCCTGATCGGCCAGCAGACGCACCGGCTGCGGGTCGCGAAACGGATAGTCGTGAATGGCGCAGGCGATGGCGCATTCGAGCAGCGGAAAGCCGTCGTCCTCGGCGGTTCCAGCCTTAGCCAGAATGATCTCGGCGTCCTCGCGGGTCACGCGATGTCCGTTCCTGTGGTCGTCACCCCCCGAAGATGACGCGGAAAGCGTCCGGGAGCCAGCGCCACCATATCAATCCGCAGGTTCAGCCCCTGCAACGAGGGCCGGCTGCGGGCCAGCGCCTGTCCGGCGGCGGCCAGACGGCCGTGCTGTTCCGGGCCGAGCGACAGGATGGCGGCCTCGATCGTGCGTCGCCGTTTGACCTCAACCACCGCCAGGGTGCGGCCGCGCCGGGCCAGGATGTCGATCTCACCGCCGCGCCCCTTCAGGCGAAAGGCCAGGATCTGATAGCCCTTGAGCATCAGCCAGACGGCGGCGATCCATTCGGCGGCGTGGCCCTCGCGGTGCGATCGTCCGCCCAGCGCCTGACGCCAGCCTACTTTTGGGCGACGCGGCGACGGGGAGGGCCGCAGGCGGGGCTTCACCGGCCCTGCATTTCCAGCGCCCGCTTGTAGAGGGGCTTGCGGGGCAGGTTCAGCGCCTTGGACACCTCGGCGGCGGCTTCGCCGGGCGGCAGGCGGGTCATGGCCTCGGTCAGGGCCGCATCCGCGTCGGCGGCGCTGGCGACCTCGGCCTCGCCGGGGCCGATAACGACGACGATCTCGCCCTTGGGCGCATCGCAGCGCGGGTCGGCGGCCAGTTCCGAAAGGGTGCCGCGCACGGCCTCCTCATAGAGCTTGGTCAGTTCGCGGGTGACGGCGGCGGGACGGTCGCCCAGCACCTCGGCCATGTCGGTCAGGCTGTCCTTCAGGCGCGGGCCGCTTTCGAAGAAGACGAGGGTCTGACGTCCGGTGCGCAGTTCCTCCAGCATGGTCTTTCGCGCGCCCGACTTGGGCGGGAGGAAGCCGGCGAACAGGACCCGGTCGGCGGGCTGCCCCGCCAGGCACAGGGCGGCCAGAAGGCTGGAAGCGCCGGGAATGGGATGGACCGGCAGGCCCGCGTTGATGGCCGCGCGCGCCACGACATAGCCGGGGTCCGAGACCAGCGGCGTGCCGGCGTCCGAGACCAGAGCCACCACCTCGCCCGCCTTCAGCCGCTCAACGGCGATCTCGGCGGCGCGCGCCGAGGCGTGGTCGTCGCAACGCTCCAGCTTGGCGCGCAGACCATAGGCGGTCAGCAGCTTGGCCGTGACGCGGGTGTCCTCCGCCAGGACAAGATCGGCGGCTGCCAGAACATCGAGCGCCCTCAGCGTCATGTCGCGCAGGTTGCCGATGGGCGTGGCCACCAGATAGAGGCCGGGCGCGACAGAGCGCGCGGGCGGGGCGGTCGGCGGGAAAAGGGAGGCGTCTGACATCGGCGCGACCCTGCCAGCCCCGGCCCTTCGGGTCTAGGTCGGGCGCCTAGGTCAGCAGGGCTTTCAGCACGGCGTCGAGCAGGGGCCGCCCTCGCGCCGTGGCGGCGACGCGGCCGTCTTGCAGCCCGAGGAAGCCGTCTGCGATCAGGTCGGCCAGCGGCCCGGTCGTCTCCGACAGGCCGAGGGTGTGGAGAAGCATCAACGGCACGCCCTCGACCGTGCGCAGGCCCAGCAGCACCCGTTCCTCGGCGGCGCCCGGCGCGTCAAGCGGCTCGCGCTCGGCCCAGGGCGCGCGCTTGGCGACGCCCGCGACATAGTCGGCGATGCGGCGATGGGCGACGACAGCCGTCCGCTCGCCTTCAAGAGTCAGCCGGCCGTGGGCGCCGGGGCCGAGGCCCAGATAGTCGCCGCCGCGCCAGACGTGCAGGTTGTGGAATGAGCGGGCGGCTACGTCGCGGGCGTGGTTGGACACCTCATAGGCCTCGAACCCGGCGCCCTCGAGCACGGCCTGCGTGGCTTCATAGAGAGACGCCGCCAGATCCTCGTCCGGCGGGGTCAGGGTTCCGCGCGCGAAGGCCCGACCAAAGGCCGTCGTCGGCTCAATGGTCAGTTGATAGGGCGAGATGTGTTCGAAGCCGAGGTCCAGCGCCGTGGTCAGCTCCGCCGTCCAGTCGGCCACCGACTGCCCCGGACGGGCGTATATCAGGTCGATGGACAGACGCGGAAAGGCCTTGCCCGCCGTCTCAACTGCGCGCCGGGCCTCCGCCGCCGAGTGGTCGCGCCCAAGGAAGGTCAGGGCGGCGTCGTCAAATGACTGCACCCCCATGGACAGGCGGTTGATCCCGGCCTCCGCCAGGGCGGCGTAGCGGCCCGCCTCGGCGTCGGTGGGGTTGGCCTCCAGCGTGATCT
>CAYWDO010000042.1:10021-17098 GCA_964456995.1 uncultured Brevundimonas sp. | reverse complement strand
GCTTCCTTGGTCAGGCTTTCCTGATCCAGCAGCTTGTCGCTTTCCTCGGTGGTCAGCGGGGCCATGGCCTCGGCCACGGTCAGCTTGACCGTCTTGGTGCGCCCGCCGCCCATCTTGCCCAGCAGGTCCGACAGGTTCAGCAGACCGACGTTGCCGCCACCGCCCGGCATGTCCAGTCCCTGAAGCGGTGAGGCCGTATCAGCCAGGGCGATCTCGATCTCCTTGTCGTCCAGTTCGCCGGCGCGCAGCTTCTTCCTGAAGGCCTCGCGCGTCGCGGGCTGCGAGCCCGGCCCCACCAGGGCGTCCAGAATCCGCTCCTCGGCCGCGCCCTCGGCTCGCGCCTTTACGCCCGAGCGGCGCTTGTCGCGCACCATAACCAGGGCGCTCTCGACCAGGTCGCGCATGATCTGATCCACGTCGCGACCGACATAGCCGACCTCGGTGAACTTGGTGGCCTCGACCTTGAGGAAGGGCGAGCCCGCCAGCTTGGCGAGACGCCGGGCGATCTCGGTCTTGCCGACCCCCGTAGGGCCGATCATCAGGATGTTCTTGGGCGTGACCTCGTCGCGCAGATCTTCAGGCACGCGCTTGCGGCGCCAGCGGTTGCGCAGGGCCACAGCCACGGCGCGCTTGGCGTCGTCCTGACCGACGATGTAGCGGTCCAGTTCGGAAACAATTTCGCGGGGAGACAGATCGGTCATGGTTCAGACGGTCCAGAGATTCTCGGGCAAGCGCTCAAGCCGCGCGGCTCCGCGAGCCGCGCGATAGCGCCCTACAAACTTTCGATGGTCAGATTGCCGTTGGTGTAGACGCAGATCTCGGCGGCGATCTTCATCGCCTTGCGGGCGATCTGTTCGGCGTCCAGCCCGCTGTCTTCGTCGATCAGGGCGCGGGCGGCGGCGAGCGCATAGTTGCCGCCCGAGCCGACAGCGGCCACGCCGTATTCCGGCTCCAGCACGTCGCCGACCCCCGTGACCGTCAGGATGGTGTCCTTGTCGGCGACCAGCAGCATGGCCTCCAGCCGACGCAGATAGCGGTCGGTGCGCCAGTCCTTGGCCAGCTCGACGCAGGCCCGGGCCAGTTGGTCGGGATACTGCTCCAGCTTGGCCTCCAGCCGCTCGATCAGGGTCAGGGCGTCGGCCGTGGCTCCGGCGAAGCCGGCCAGGACCTTGCCGCCCGCGAGCGTGCGCACCTTGCGCGCCGCGCCCTTGACGATGGTCGGCCCCATCGAGACCTGGCCGTCGCCGGCGATGACGGTGCGGCCGTTCTTGCGCACCGCCAGGATGGTGGTGCCGTGCCAGTCGGGGAAGCTCGAGGTCTGGTTCATGTCGGATCAGATGGCGAGGATTGATCACTCTCGCAAGACGCCGCCATGCCGCAGAGGGCTGGGTCTTGCTTTGTTAACCCTGAGCGTGACACGAGACTTCCAGTACCAGTTGCGTCGCGTTCAGTTCGAGTTTCCGTCTTGCCCCTTCACCGCGCCATTTACGTCAGCGACGCCGTCGGCGACGCCGCGACCAGCCTTCTGGTTCTTGTCGAGATTCTTGGCGAGTCGGAGCGCAACAATCGACGTGACGGCCTGACCGGCGTGTTGATGCGCCATGCCGGGCGGTTTCTCCAGCTCATCGAGGGGCCTCGCGGCGACGTCGACCGATTGCTGAAACGATTGAGAACCGATCCCCGACATGAGAACCTGCGGGTCCTTTCGGACCAGAACGTGTCCGATCGGCTGTTTCCGAAATGGCCAATGGCCCTGGCCCAGATGACTCCCGACGCCGCGCGCCTGCTGAACGGCGGGCCGTTGGATCAGTTGAGCGCCGAACGCGCCGAGGCCCTGCTGAACACGGCGGCGCAGGCCCTGCCGCTTCCGGCCTGACGCCCTCGTCCGACTGCGCTAGACAGGGGGCGTGACCCAGCCCATCGCCCACGCCCCGCCCGTCCGCTTCTCCGACGAGGAGGTCGATCGCTATGCACGCCAGCTGGTGCTGTCCGAAATCGGCGGCCCGGGTCAGCAGGCGCTGAAGCGCGCTCGCGTCCTGATCGTCGGCTTGGGCGGGGTCGGCGCGCCTGCCGCCCTCTATTTGGCCGCCGCCGGGGTCGGAACTCTGGGCCTGATCGACGACGACACGGTCGCCCTGTCCAACCTGCAACGCCAGATCATCTTCACCACCGTCGACGCCGATCGGCCCAAGGTCGAGGCGGGCGCAACGCATCTGGCCGCCCTCAACCCCCATGTCGCCGTTGAGCCCTTCGCCGAGCGGCTGACCCCCGACAACGCCCGCAGCCTGATCGAGCGGTTCGATGTCGTGCTGGACGGCACCGACGATTTCTACACCCGCTTCGCCGTCAACGCCGCCTGCGTCGCGACGGGCAGGCCGCTGGTGTCCGGCGCCCTGGGCCGCTGGAACGGTCAGGTCGGGGTCTTCACCGGCCGCCCCTGTTACCAGTGCCTGGTGGCTGAGACCCCGCCCGACGCCGAGACCTGCGCCCGCGTCGGCGTGGTCGGCGCCCTGGCCGGGGTCATCGGCGCCATGGCGGCGCTGGAGACAATTAAGCTGATCACCGGCGCCGGCGAACCTCTGACCGGCCGCCTGATGCTTTACGACGGTCTGGCCGGAACCAGCCGGGTGGTGAAGATCGCAGCGGACCCGGCCTGTCCCGTGTGCGGATCAACTCACGCCTAGAGCATGGCCGGAATGACCCGGTCCGGCGGGCGGTGGCCGTTCTGATAGGTCATGATGTTGGCGATGACGCGGTCGCCCATGTCCTGGCGGGCCTCGATCGTGGCCGAGCCGAGGTGGGGCAGCAGCACGACGTTGGCGCGCCCCATCAGCCCGGGATGCACCGCCGGTTCATGCTCGAACACGTCCAGGCCGACGCCGAACAGGGCGCGGCGATCCAGGGCCTCGACCAGGGCCGCCTCGTCGATCAGTTCGCCGCGCGCCGTATTCACGACAATGGCGTGGGGCTGCAGCCGGGCGATGCGCTCGGCCGACAGCAGGTGATGAGTGTCCCTGGTGGCCGGGCAGTTCAGCGAGATGACGTCCATCCGCGCCAGCATCTGATCCAGATCGTCCCACCAGGTCGCCCCCAGCTCCTCGGCGATCATGTCCGAGACGGGTTTGCGATTGTGATAGTGGACCTGCATCCCAAAGGCCTTGGCGCGACGGGCCAGGGCCTGGCCGATGCGGCCCATGCCGACGATGCCCAGCCGCTTGCCCCATAGCTTGCGCCCGCACATCCAGGTCGGGCTCCAGCCCTCGAACTGACCGGCGGCGACGACATTGGCGCCTTCGACGATGCGGCGGCTGACGCCCAGGATCAGGCTCATGGTCAGGTCGGCGGTGTCCTCGGTCAGGACGCCGGGGGTGTTGGTGACGATGATCCCGCGACCCACCGCCGCGTCAATGTCGATATGGTCCACGCCCGCGCCGAAATTGGCGATCATCTTCAGTTGTTCGCCCGCCCCCGCGATCAGGTCGGCGTCCAGATGATCGGTGATGGTCGGAATCAGGACCTCGGCGCGTTGCAGGGCGGCGGCGAGATCCTCGCGCGACATCGCCCGATCCGTCAGGTTCAGCTCGGCGTCGAACAGTTCGCGCAGACGCGTTTCCACCGTGTCGGGCAGGCGTCTGGTTAATACGACCTTAAGCTTGCGAGCGGACATAGGGAGCCTGGGTTTCGACGGGCAAACGCGCCCGTGCGGGACGTGTCGATCCGGTGTCTAGCAAAGCTGTGGTCAGGTTCAAAAGTTTCCGGCGTATCGCCGTCATCACCGCCGTCCTCGGACTGGGCGTCTTCGCCGGCGCCAGCGCCCGCATGCCTGATGGTCGTCCGACCCCGACGGGGCTGGAGGTGCCGCGCTGGGTCACGCTGAAATCCTCTCAGGTTCGGGCCCGTCAGGGGCCCGGGCTCGATTACCGTATCCTGTGGGAGTACCGCGCCGCAGGCCTGCCCGTGCAAGTCATCGCCGAGACCAAGGAATGGCGCAAGATCTGCGACCCCGACGGTTCGGTCGCCTGGATCCACCGCACCGTGGCCTCGGGCCGACGCAGCGTCTTCAACCGCTCGGCCGAGGAAATCGCCATCCACTCTGGCCGCTCGGCCACCTCCTCGGTACGGGCGCGCCTGTCGCCCCGCTCCATCGTCTCGCTGGACGAGTGCGAAGAGGGCTGGTGCCGGGTCCGGGCGCGCAAGATCAGAGGCTGGGTGCCGCAGCGCGCCGTGTTCGGAACCCAGGACCGCGCCCTGTGCAACGCCGCCCGCCCGGCCGGCGCGGGTCGCCGCTAGACCTGACAACAGTTGAGCGGGCGCGCCGGGTCGTGTAACCCGCCCGCAACACTTCCGGAGCGTCATCCCCTTGAGCCAGTCCCAATATCCGTCGTCGTTCGATCATGAAGGCCTGCTGGCTTCGGGCCGCGGCGAGCTGTTCGGTCCGGGCAACGCCCAGCTGCCGGCCCCGCCGATGCTGATGTTCGACCGCATCACGACCATCACCTCGGACGGCGGCGACTACGGCAAGGGCTATGTCGAGGCGGAACTGGACATCAATCCCGACCTCTGGTTCTTCCAGTGCCACTTCATCGGCGATCCGGTCATGCCGGGCTGCCTGGGCCTGGACGCCATGTGGCAGCTGGTCGGCTTCTACCTCGGCTGGATCGGCGGCGCCGGCAAGGGCCGCGCCCTGGGCGTCGGCGAAGTGAAATTCACCGGCCAGGTCACCCCGGACATCAAGAAGGTGGTCTACAAGGTCCACCTGAAACGCGTCATCAACCGCAAGCTGGTCATGGGCATCGCCGACGGCGTGCTCGAAGCCGACGGCGAGGTCATCTACACCTGCTCGGACATGCGCGTCGGCCTGTTCGGCGGTGCGGCCACGGTAGCGTCCACGGACGCCTGACCCCATTTAACGCAGACCGCGGTCCACGCGGCGCCTAGAAGACTGAATGATAGGAAACACCATGCGGCGTGTCGTCGTCACCGGATTGGGCATCGTCTCCTCCATCGGCACCGGCCAGGACGAGGTCACAGCCTCCCTGCGCGAAGCCAGGTCGGGCGTCCAGCACGCCGCCGATCACGCCAAGTACGGCTTCCGCTCCCAGGTCTGGGCGCCCCCGTCGCTGGGCGTGACCGCTGAAGACTGGGCGCCGCTGGTCGACCGCCGCGCCGCCCGCTTCCTGGCCAACGGCACGGCCTGGGCGCACATCGCCTTTGAAGAAGCGCTGAAGGACAGCGGCCTGACCGCCGACGAGATCAAGGACGAGCGCATCGGCCTGATCGTCGGCGAGGGCGGCCCCTCGACCCAGGTGATCCTGCAAGCCGCCGCCACCACCGTCGAAAAGGGCTCGCCCAAGCGCGTCGGCCCCTTCGCCGTGCCCAAGGCCATGGCCAGCGGTCCGTCGGCGGTTCTGGCCACCTGGTTCCAGTTGAAGGGCATCAACTATTCGATCTCCTCGGCCTGCGCGACCTCGGCCCACTGCATCGGCGCGGCCGCCGAGCAGATCGCCTGGGGCAAGCAGGACGTGGTCTTCGCCGGCGGTTGCGAGGACATCGACTGGTCCATGTCGAACATGTTCGACGCCATGGGCGCCATGTCCTCCAACTTCAACGAGACGCCGGGCGTGGCCAGCCGCGCCTATGACAAGGACCGCGACGGCTTCGTCATCGCCGGCGGGGCCGGCATCGTCGTGCTGGAAGAATATGAGCGCGCCGTGGCGCGCGGCGCGACCATCTACGCCGAGGTCACCGGCTACGCCGCCAACTCGGACGGCTACGACATGGTGGCCCCCTCGGGCGAGGGCGCCGAGCGCTGCATGAAGCTGGCGCTCAAGATGGCCGGCGATCCGAAGATCGACTACCTGAACCCGCACGGCACCTCGACCCCGGTCGGCGACGCCAAGGAGATGGGCGCGGTGCGCAACGTCTTCGGCGACGACATGCCGATGATCTCCTCGACCAAGTCGCTGACGGGCCACTCGCTCGGCGCGGCGGGCGCGCAGGAAGCCATCTACTGCCTGTTGATGATGAAGCACGGCTTCGCCGCCGAGAGCGCCCATATCGAGAACCTGGACCCCGAGTTCGAAGGCATGCCCATCTTGCGCAAGCGCCATGACGGCGAGTTGACGCACGTCATGTCCAACAGCTTCGGCTTCGGCGGCACCAACGGCACGCTGATCCTGTCCAAAGTCTGATTTCGATGCTGCGAGCAAAAAATCTCGCAGAACACGAAAAGGCCCCCATTCGGTCGTGAGCCCGCCCGGAACGGGGGTCAAATCTACATCATCGGCCTGTCGGAGTTCGGAAGAGTCCCGGATCCTGAACAGCCCCCCCAGCCCCCCAGGATTTTTCCGCTAAGGGCTTCGACGGGCCGATGCTTCCTCCAAGCAGAGACGCCCGCGACCGCCCCTCCTCCCCCTCCTGGCGACGCGGGCGTTTTGCTGTCTGGGCCTCAGCCGTGAGCATCAGCGCAGGGAGGACGCCTGACCCGCCTGTTCGCCGGGTCGAAACCTCAGCGATCAGATCGGATGGACAAGCGGCCGCCGCCTAGCCTTAGGACTGCGGCGTCGTGCTGGTCACGACGGCAGGGCCGTTCGACGCGGGCTGAACCACGGTTTGACGCTCAATGATAACAGGCTCCGACGCGCGAGCTTCAGCGGTGCGCGCCTCAGCGGCGGCGCGGATCGCTTCGGCGCGAGCCGTTGCGGTCTGAGCCTGAGCGATGGCCACACTGTCTCGGGCGCCGCTGATCTGGTTCTGAACCAGAGCCGCCTCGGCTGTCTGGCGGGCGCTTTCAGCGGCGGCCTCCGCCTGGGCGACCCGCAGCTCGGCGTCGGTCGCCTGTTCAGCCGGTCGCGTGAGGAACCACAGCAGCACCACCACGGCCAGGGCCGCCAGAATGCCGACGCCCCACCAGGCGGCGTTGCTGCTTTCGCGCTGGATGATCACCGTCTCCTGGACGCGGTGCTCGACGCCCGGCAAGGGCGTGATCACATTGGGGTCTCGCTTGAAGTCGTCCACAGTCGCATCTCCTCGGTTCGGGGCTCAAACCGCCCTGCGAGGACAATGGTTCCGCTTGTG
>CAYWDO010000042.1:0-9921 GCA_964456995.1 uncultured Brevundimonas sp. | reverse complement strand
TGATCAGCCCGGCAGGTTGATCGTGGTCCGCTCGCCGTCCCGCGTCACTGTCAGCTCTACCGCACCGCCTGCAGCCTGGAAGGCCGTCGCCAAAGCCGTCATGTCGGTGACGCTTGCCCCGCCCGCCGACACCACGACGTCGCCCGCCTGAATCCCCGCCGTTGCGGCGGACGAGCCGCCCTCGACCACAGTGATCTGGGCGCCCGCGCCGTCGCCGCTGTTGCGGAAGGTCAGCCCGCGCGCCATGGCGGCGCTGCGTCCCACGCGCACAGGCTCCAACTCGGAAGACTGGACCATCAGGCTGGCCGTCGCTTCGCGCCCGTCGCGCAGATAGACCACCGGCAGGGTGGCGCCCGGCCGGGCGATGCCGACCGTCGCCTGGACCGAGCCGGCGTTGGCCACCGGCCGGTTCTGGATGCGGGTGATGACGTCGCCTGGACGCAGACCCGCCGCCTCGGCGGCCGATCCGGGCGCCGCGTCATAGACCACGGCCCCGCGCACCAGGTTCAGCCCCAGATCACGCGCCCGCTCCGCTGTCAGCGAGCCCAAGGCCACGCCGATCTGGCCGCGCTTGACCTCGCCGGTGGCGCGCAACTGATCGACGACGAACATCATGATGCGCGTGGGCACGGCAAAGGCGATGCCATCGTTGCCGCCGCCCATGCCGCCGGACAGGATTGAAGTGTTGATGCCGATCAGCCGCCCCCGGCTGTCCAGCAGCGGCCCGCCCGAGTTGCCCGAGTTCACGGCCGCGTCGGTCTGGATATAGTCCTCGATGGCGTCACCCATGCCCGAGCGGTTCAGGCCCGAGATGACGCCCATGGTCAGGGTCTGGTCGAGCCCCAGCGGATAGCCGACGGCGAAGGCCAGGTCGCCGGTGCGCAGGGTGTCGGAATCCACCGTCTGAACCTGCGACAGGCCCGTGCCCTCGATCTTCAGCACGGCGATGTCCGTGGCCTTGTCGGCCCCGATCAGGACGGCGTCGAACAGGCGACCGTCGCTCAGATCGACGGTGAATTTCTGACCGTTCTCGATGACGTGGTTGTTGGTGACGATGATGCCGTTGGCGGCGTCAATGATGACGCCTGATCCGCCCTGCGACGGCTTGGGATCGCCGTCCGAACGCGGACCGCGCGACTGACCCAGCGTCGTGACCTGAACCACGGCGGGCAGGGAGGCGTCCAGGCCGGCGGCGAAGGTGAAAACCCCGCGCCGCGCATCATAGGGCAGGCCCTGGACCGCTGGCGTCTGGACCGAAGCCGCCGCTGCCGCCAAAGGCGCGGCGCTCAGGATCAGAAAAAGGGCGGCGCCGGTCGAGGCCAGCAGGGTGTGTCGCGTCATCGTCGGTCCCTTTAACAGGCGCGCAGCCTAACGTGGGAAATCCGCCGTGACGATGGCCGATGAACTGAAACGGGCTAACGTGCGTATTGGTGAAGACCGCCTATTTTCGGCGACAGGGGATTTCATGACCATATCGACCCGGACCGCCGCCCTGGTTCTCGGCCTCGGCCTGTCCGCCGCCGCCTGCGCCACCGCGCCAGAACCGACCTCGGGCTATCTTTCGAGCTACGAGGGGCTCGAGACCCGCTCCGACACCGTGCGCGCTTCGGTGCGCCAGCGCCGGGATGAGGCGGCCGCGAGCGCCATAGAGCAGGTTCACATCGAGCGTGCGGAGCTGACGGCCGGCGCCGCTTCTGCCTTGAGCGCCGAGGACTGGACCTTGGTGCTGGGCGAGATGGATCGCCAGGTCTGCTATGAATTGAGCGAGCGCTTTACCGTGCTGGACAGCCCTGCACCGGGCGCGGCCAGGGTGCGTCTGGCGGCGACGCGGATCAGCCCCACAGGCCAGGCCGGCTCGGCGGCCTCGGCCGTGGCCGGCTACTTCATTCCCGGCCCGATCGGTCTGAGGGCACCCGGCACGACCGGCGGTCTGGCCGCCGAGGCCGAGATGCTGGACCCAGAAGGGCGTCAGGTCGCCGCCATCGTCTGGGCGCGCAACGCCACCGTGGTCGGCACCGACAATCCGTCCCTGTCGCGCGTCGGCGACGCCCACCAGCTGGCCGAGGTCTTCGGCGACATGGTCGGCGACGCCTTCGCCCCGACCGACCGCAAGCCCCGCGCCATAGCCGACCCGGATCCCTGCGCTCGCTTCGGACCGCGCATCCGGCCAGAGGGCTTCGTCGTCCGCGCCATCACCGGCCTCTATCAGCCCGAGGTCAGCGGCGGCAAAAAGCAGGACGAGCCGGCGCCGCCGACCAGCGACCAGCCCTAGAAGGCGCTTTCGCCCGTGATGGCCCGGCCCAGGATCAGGGCATGGACGTCATGGGCGCCTTCATAGGTGTTGACCGTTTCCAGGTTCATGGCGTGGCGCATGACATGCAACTCGCCAGTGATGCCCGCGCCGCCGTGCATGTCGCGGGCTTCGCGCGCCACGGCCAGGGCCTTGCCACAGTTGTTGCGCTTCATCAGGCTGATGGCCTCGGGCACCCAGGCGCCGGTATCGAGCAGACGGCCCAGGGCATAGGCGCCCTCGAAGCCGAGGAAGATCTCGGTCTGCATGTCGGCCAGCTTCTTCTGCACCAGCTGGCGCGACGACAGGGGGCGGCCGAACAGCATCCGCTCGCCGACATAGTCGCGGCTGGCGTGGAAGCAGAACTCGGCGGCGCCCATGGCCCCCCAGGCGATGCCGAAGCGCGCCTTGTTCAGACAGCTGAACGGCCCGCGCAGACCCTGGACGCCGGGCAGGATGTTGGCCTCCGGCACGAAGACGTCGTTCAGGCCGATGTCGCCGGTGATCGAGGCGCGAAGCGACAGCTTGTCGCCGATCTTGTCCGTGGTGAAGCCGTCGAAGTCGCGTTCAACGATGAAGCCCCTGATCTTGTCATCCAGCTTGGCCCAGACGATGGCCAGGTCGCTGATCGGGCTGTTGGTGATCCAGTATTTGGCGCCGTTCAGGCGATAGCCGCCGTCCACCTTGACCGCCCGGGTCTTCATCGAGGCCGGATCCGACCCGCCGTCGGCCTCGGTCAGGCCGAAGCAGCCGACCAGTTCGCCAGCCGCCATCTTCGGCAGAAACTTCATCTTCTGCTCTTCCGAGCCGAAGGCGTAGATCGGGTACATGGCCAGCGAAGACTGGACGCTCATGGCCGAGCGATAGCCGCTGTCGACCGCCTCGACCTCGCGCGCGATCAGGCCATAGGCGACGTGGCTGGCTTCCGAGCCGCCGTACTGTTCCGGCAGCATGGCGCCGAGGAAGCCCATCTCGCCCATCTCGGTCATGATGGCGCGGTCGAAGGTCTCGTCGCGGAAGGCCTCGACCACGCGCGGCAGCAGGGCTTCGCGGGCATAGGACCGCGCTGCGTCCTGGATCATCCGCTCATCGTCGGTCAGACGGCCACGCAGGTCGAACGGGTCGTCCCAGCGGAAGGTCTGTTGCGAAGCATGCGAGCCGTCGGCCATCGGTGTTTCCTGCGCGAGTGTGCGGGGTTCTATAGAGCGTCACGCGGGTGTCCGGGCGTGACGATGCGACCCCTGTTCTGGCCGTCCGTTTAGGCCAAAACGCACAAGCCGGGTAGAGGGACGCGAGGAACCGCGTTAGGTTGGAATCATGTCGAGCCATTTTTCACGCCTGTTCCGTGACCATCCGCGCGAGGTCAGCGAGACCTATCTCGAGCATATGGCCGCGTCGTCGCGCTTCGGCTTCAAGCTGATGCGTCTCGCCGGCTGCGCCTTCGCGCACGCGGTGGTGCCGGGCGTGCACAAGAGTACGGTCTCGGACGCCATTCGCGGCATGGCCCGCGACATGGGCGGCCGCGCCGAAGAGGCGCGCGAGTGCCGGATGCGCAACGCCGGCGTCTGGGACGTGGGTCTCTAGGCCTTCTCGACGCGCCCGCTGCGGGCTAGTCAGAAGACATGACCCAGCCCCAAGGCCCCCTCTCCGGCATCCGCGTCCTCGACCTCAGCCGCGTTCTGGCCGGCCCCTGGGCGACGCAGACGCTCGCGGATCTGGGCGCCGAGGTGATCAAGATCGAGCGGCCGGGCGAGGGCGACGACACCCGCCACTGGGGGCCGCCCTTCACCACCACGACCGACGGCTCCAGGGGCGACGCCGCCTACTTCATGTGCGCCAACCGGGGCAAGAAGTCGGTCGAACTGGACATCGCCAGCCCAGAGGGCGCCGAGGCCGTGCGCCGTCTGGCCGCGACCTGCGACGTGGTGGTCGAAAACTTCAAGACCGGCGGCCTGGCGAAGTACGGCCTCGACTACGCCGGCCTGTCAGCGGTCAATCCGCGCCTCGTTTACTGCTCCATCACCGGCTTCGGTCAGGACGGCCCAGACGCGCACAGGGCCGGCTATGACTACATGATCCAGGCCATGGGCGGGCTGATGTCGATCACCGGCCAGCCGGACGGCGTAGCTGGCGCCGAGCCGATGAAGGTCGGGGTGGCGGTCGTGGACCTGTTCACCGGCCTGTACGCCTCCAACGCCATCCTGGCCGCCCTGATGCACGCGCGGGCGACCGGCGAGGGTCAGGCCATCGACATCGCCCTGTTCGACGTCCAGGCGGCCATGCTGGCCAACCAGGCGACCAACTACTTCGTCTCAGGGACCGCGCCGACGCGGATGGGCAACGCCCACCCCAACCTGGCCCCCTACCAGCCCTTCCCCTGCTCGGACGGCATGGTGGTGATCGCCGTCGGCAACGACGGCCAGTTCCGCGCCCTGGCCAAGGCGCTGGGCGTCGCGCCCATGGGCGCCGATCCGCGCTTCGCCACCAACGCCCTGCGGGTCCAGCACCGCGTCGAGCTGTCGCCGACCCTGTCGGCCCTGACGGCGGGCTTCACCATGAAGGCGCTGATGGCGGCGCTCGAAGCGGCCGGCGTCCCCTGCGGTCCGGTCAACACCATTAACCAGGTGTTCGAGGAACCCCAGGCGATCCATCGGGGCCTGACCGTCGAGCAGATGCGCCCCGATCTGGCCACGCCGGTCCGCACCGTGGCCTCGCCCATCCGCCTGTCCAAGACCCCCGTCCGCTACGACGCCCCCCCGCCCAGGCTGGGGCAGCACACGGACGCGGTGCTGGCCGGGCTCAAGGCCGACTAGATCTGAAATTGAAAACGGCGGCTCCCGAAGGAGCCGCCGTCGTCAGTTCTGGATCGCGGACCTTACAGGTCCAGCAGGGCGCGGGCCGGGTCTTCCAGCAGTTCCTTGATGCGGACCAGGAAGGTCACGGCTTCCTTGCCGTCGACGATGCGGTGATCGTAGCTGAGGGCCAGGTACATCATCGGGCGGATCTTGACCTCGCCGTTGATGGCCATCGGGCGCTGCACGATGTTGTGCATGCCCAGGATGCCCGACTGCGGCGCGTTCAGGATCGGCGTCGACATCAGCGAGCCATAGGTGCCGCCGTTGGTGATGGTGAAGGTGCCGCCCTGCATCTGATCCATGGTCAGGGCGCCGTCACGGGCGGCCTTGCCCAGGGCGCCGATGCCCTTTTCGATGCCCGCGAGGCTCAGCGTGTCGGCGTCGCGCAGGACCGGAACCACCAGGCCCTTGTCGGTGCCGACGGCCACGCCGATGTCGTAGTGGTTCTTGTAGATGATGTCCGTGCCGTCGATCTCGGCGTTGACGGCCGGGAGCTCGCGCAGGGCCTGAACCACGGCCTTGGTGAAGAAGGACATGAAGCCCAGCTTCACGCCGTGGCGCTTCTCGAACACTTCCTTGTACTGGGCGCGCAGGGCCATGACGTTGGTCATGTCCACCTCGTTGAAGGTGGTCAGCTGGGCGGCCGTGTTCTGGGATTCCTTCAGGCGACGGGCGATGGTCTGACGCAGACGCGTCATCTTCACCCGCTCTTCGCGCGGCTGGTCGGCGCGCGGGGCGACAGGCGCAGCAGCCTTGGACGCAGCCGGAGCGGCGGCGCCGATGGCGGCGATGGCGTCAGCCTTCGTGATGTTGCCCTTCGGTCCCGAGGCCGACAGCGACGCCGGGTTCAGGTTGTTTTCCGAAACCACGCGCTGAACGGCCGGCGACAGGTGAGCCGAGGCGGGAGCCTGAGCCGAGCCGGTGTTGGCCGGAGCAGCGGCGGGAGCGGCCGCCGGAGCCGCAGCAGCGCCCGAGGCGGAGATGGAGCCTATGACCTGACCGGGGGTCACGGTCGCGCCGTTGTCAGCGACGATGGTCAGGACGCCGGCGGCCGGGGCCGAGACTTCCACCGCGACCTTGTCGGTCTCGATCTCGACCAGCAGTTCGTCCTTGGCGACCGTGTCGCCCGACTTCTTCAGCCAGGTTCCGATCGAACCCTCGGCGACGCTCTCGCCCATGGTCGGCACGGCGATCTCGACCGAAGCCGAAGCGGCGGCCGGAGCAGCCGCAGCCGGAGCCACAGCAGCGGCGGGCGCAGCGGCCGGAGCCGAAGCGCCTTCGCTCACCGAACCCAGCACCGTGCCGGGAACGACGGTGTCGCCTTCAGCGGCGTTGATCGCCGCCAGGACGCCGTCGGCCGGGGCCACGACTTCCAGCGAAACCTTGTCGGTTTCCAGCTCGACCAGGACTTCGTCCTTCTTGACGGCGTCGCCGACCTTCTTGGTCCACTTGGCGATGGAGGCTTCGCTGACGGATTCACCGAGAGCGGGGGTCAGGATGTCGGCCATGGTTGGGTCCAGTGTCTCTTCGTGTCTTGGCGTATCTATAGGTCAGGCAGGGCCGGTCAGGCCATGGCCTCGGCGAGGAAGGTCTCGAGTTCCTTCAGGTGGCGGCTCATCAGGCCGGCCGCCGTGGAGGCGGAGGCCGGACGCCCGACGTAACGCGCGCGCTTGGCCTTGATATCCATCTTCTCGAGCGTCAGTTCGATCCACGGATCGACGAAGGTCCAGCCGCCCATGTTCTTGGGCTCTTCCTGACACCAGACCAGGTCGGCGTTGGGGAAGCGGGCCAGCTCGGCCGAGATCGACTTGATCGGCCACGGATAGAACTGTTCCAGACGCAGGATGTAGATGTCGTTGACGCCCGCCTTCTCTCGCGCGTCCAGCAGGTCGTAATAGACCTTGCCCGAGCAGACGATGACCTTGCGAATGTCCTTGTCCGCCTTCAGCGAGACACCGGCCACTTCGGGACGCAGCTGGGCGTCGTCGCGCAGCACGCGGTGGAAGGACGAACCCTCGGCCATGTCGGCGATGGTCGAGACGGCCTTCTTGTGACGCAGCAGCGACTTGGGCGTCATCAGGATCAGCGGCTTGCGGAACGACCGGTGCATCTGGCGACGCAGGATGTGGAAGTAGTTGGCCGGGGTGGTGCAGTTGGCGACCTGCATATTGTCTTCGGCGCACTGTTGCAGGAAGCGCTCCAGGCGGGCAGAGGAGTGTTCCGGGCCCTGCCCCTCATAGCCGTGCGGCAGCAGCATGGTCAGGCCGCTCATGCGCAGCCACTTGCGTTCACCTGAGCTGATGAACTGGTCGATGACCACCTGGGCGCCGTTCACGAAGTCGCCGAACTGGCCTTCCCACAGGGTCAGGGTGTTCGGGTCGGCTAGCGAGTAGCCGTACTCAAAGCCCAACACCGCCTCTTCCGAAAGGGCCGAGTCGATGACTTCGAAATGGGCCTGACCGTCGCGCAGGTGGTTCAGCGGGATGTAGCGCTGCTCCGTCGTCTGGTCGGTGATGCCCGAGTGACGCTGCGAGAAGGTGCCGCGCACTGAGTCCTGACCCGACAGGCGGACGTTGTAGCCCTCGTCCAGCAGCGAGGCGAAGGCCAGGCTTTCGGCGGTGGCCCAGTCGATATTCTGGCCGGTCGTGATCGTCTCGCGACGCGCCTCGACGACGCGCTTCAACGTTTTGTGGATGTCGACGCTGTTGGGAATCTGCGTCAGACGATGACCGTAGCCCGTGAGCTTTTCAGCCGGGACGGCGGTCTGGCCGCGCAATTGCAGCTCTTCGCCCTTGGGCAGGCCCAGGCCTTGCCACTGGCCGTCCAGCCAGTCGGCCTTGTCGGCCTTGAACGCCTTGCCGGCTTCGAATTCGGCGTCGAGGAAGGCCTCGAAGCGGGTGATTTCGGCGTCGACCTCGGCCTGGGTGACCACGCCCTGTTCGACCAGGCGCTTGGAATAGATCTCGCGCGTCGAGGGCTGGGCGCGGATCTTCGAATACATCAGCGGCTGGGTGAAGGTGGGGTCGTCGCCCTCGTTGTGGCCGAAGCGGCGGTAGCAGAACATGTCCACGACCGCGTCCTTGTGGAACTTCTGACGGTATTCCGTCGCCACCTTGGCGGCGAAGACGACCGCTTCGGGGTCGTCGCCGTTGACGTGGAAGATCGGGGCCTGAACCATCAGCGCCACATCCGACGGATAGGGCGACGAGCGCGAGTTGCGCGGGCTGGTGGTGAAGCCGATCTGGTTGTTGATGACGAAGTGCAGGGTGCCGCCGGTGCGGTAGCCCTTCAGTCCCATCAGGGCGAAGCACTCAGCCACCACGCCCTGGCCGGCGAAGGCGGCGTCGCCATGAATCAGCAGGGGCACGACCTTGGTGCGGTCCAGCGCCCATTCCGCCTCGGGCTTGCCGGCGTTGGCGTCGCGAATGTCGAAGGCCTGCTTGGCGCGCGCCTTGCCCAGGACGACGGGGTTGACGATCTCCAGGTGCGACGGGTTGGCGGTCAGCGACAGGTGGACCTTGTTGCCGTCGAACTCACGGTCCGACGAGGCGCCCATGTGGTATTTGACGTCGCCGGAACCCTCGATGTCCGACGGTACGGTCGAACCGCCCTGGAACTCGTGGAAGATGGCCTTGTAGGGCTTGCCCATGACGGCGGCGAGCGTGTTCAGACGACCCCGGTGGGCCATGCCGAAGACGATCTCATCGACGCCCAGGTTGCCGCCACGCTTGATCACCTGCTCCAGCGCCGGGACCATGGCCTCGCCGCCGTCCAGGCCGAACCGCTTGGTGCCGGGGAAGCGCTTGTGCAGGAAGCGTTCGAAGCCTTCGGCCTCGATCAGCTTGTGCAGGATGGCCAGCTTGCCTTCCTTGGTGAAGGCGTTCTGCTCGAACTTGTCCGGGCCTTCAAAGCGCTGCTGCAGCCAGGACTTCTCTTCCGGTTCGGCGATGTGCATGTACTGCACGCCGATGTTGCCGCAGTAGGTGCGCTTGACGATTTCAAGCACCTGACGGATCGAGCCGGTTTGCAGGCCCAGGACGCCGTCGAGGAAGATCGGGCGGTCCATGTCAGCGGCGGTGAAGCCGTAGAACTCGGGGGTCAGCTCGGGGTTGTCGATCGGTTGCTCGATGCCCAGCGGATCCAGCGTCGCCTGCAGATGGCCGCGCACGCGATAGGCGCGGATCAGCATCAAGGCGCGGATCGAGTCATGAGCGGCGGCGCGCACGTCGTCGGGCGTCAATCCGCCCGCAGCATCGGCAGCCAAATTCCCAGAAGTGGGGGCGGCGGGCCGCGGGCCGGGCTTGCCGGCGGCGGCCTTGGGATCGACCTTGGGGGCGGGCCAGCGGCCGTCGAACACGGCGGTGTCTTCGGTCGGGTCGGTGGCGGCCCCACGGCCCCACGAACCGGCGGCGGCCGACTGTTTCACCAGGTCGGCGTTGTCCTTCAACTGATCGAAGAAGGCGCGCCATTCCCCCGACACCGAGCCGGGGTCCGCAGCCCATTTTTCGTGCAGGTCCTCAATGAAGGCGGCGTTCGCGCCATAGAGGAAGCTGGTCTCGGCAAAGACCTGGTTCAGCTGACCTGCATCGTCCGCCATGTTCTCTCGTCGTCCTGTTCCGGCTGCGCGCGCACGCCTGCGCGGTGAGCAGCGCCGCTCATATAGGCCGTGTTTCCTTACTGGTCATGACCGAAGCGGGGCGTTGCGGGTGGAAATTGGTCGAATCCGCAAGAAAAAACGCCCCCGGACGATTCCGGGGGCGTTTCAAAAGGTCGCGG
>CAYWDO010000041.1:15421-17352 GCA_964456995.1 uncultured Brevundimonas sp. | reverse complement strand
GCCGTTCCGACGCTCACCGAATGGGCGATGATCCTGCTGACGGGTCTGCTGGCCCTGTTCGGCGCAGCCCGTCTGGGCTTCCTGCCTGCGGCGCGGAAGGACTGATCCAGCCTGAAACGTCTCAAACAGCAAAAAGGCCCGGAGCGATCCGGGCCTTTTCCTTATCCAGAATTCGGAAGGCTCAGCCCTCGGCGCCGCCGAAGCGTTCGGTCCATTCGGCGACCTGGGCGTCTTCGATCTTGGCGAACAGGACCTCGGCGGCGGCGACCGTCTGACCGGCGGGGACCAGGGTTAGCAGGTCTGCGTCGGCGTTCGGCCACGACAGGTCGGTCGCGCCGACCGTGGCGCCGATGCGCTCGGCGCTGCCCGGCATGAAGGGCACGGTGATGCGCGAGAACAGGGCGACCAGCGACAGGCCGGTGCGAACGACTACGGCGGCGCGATCGCGGTCGGTCTTCAGCGCCGTCCAGGGGGCGGCTTCCTGCAGATACTCGTTGCCAAGCACCCAAAGGGCGCGCGCGGCCTGGGCCGCCTTGCGGAACTCCATGGCCTCGAACTCGGCGGTCAGGGTTTCCAGACCAGCCTTGAGGTCCACCGCCAGCTTGGCTTCCAGCGGACCGGCCCCGCCGCCCTCGGGCACGACGCCGTCGAACTTGGATTCCGTGAACTTGACGATGCGGTTGACGAAGTTGCCCAGGACGTCGGCCAGGTCCTTGTTCGTCGTCGCCTGGAACTGCTCCCAGGTGAAGGCGGCGTCGGAGTGCTCGGGGCCATAGGCCGTCAGGTGCCAGCGCCAGTAGTCGGCGGGCAGCAGCTCCAGCGCCTGATCCATGAAGACGCCACGGCTCATGCTGGTCGAGAACTTGCCGCCGTACCAGTTCAGCCAGTTGAAGGCCTTCAGCTGATCGACCGTCTTCCACGGCTCGCCCGAGCCCAGGATGGTGGCGGGGAAGCTGACGGTGTGGAAGGCGACGTTGTCCTTGCCCATGAACTGGACGTAGCGGACATCGCCGGCGCCCTCGTCCAGACGCCACCACGAGCGCCAGTCGCCGCCGTTGGCGTCCGCCCATTCCTCGGTCGCGCCGATGTATTCGATGGGGGCGTCGAACCAGACGTAGAAGACCTTGCCCTCCATGCCCGGACGCGGGCCGCCGTCGGGAGCGACGACCGGCACGCCCCACTTCAGGTCGCGGGTGATGCCGCGGTCGATCAGGCCTTCGTCCAGATGCTTGTAGGCGATGGAGCGGGCCAGCGGCTGCCAGCCCTCGGAGCGGGCGTCGACCCAGGCGCGGACGTCGTCGGCCACCTTGGTCTGCAGCAGATAGAGGTGGCGGGTGTCGCGGACCTCCAGGTTGCGGCTGCCCGAGACCGAGGAATAGGGATTGATCAGATCCATCGGGTCCAGCAGGCGGCCGCAGTTGTCGCACTGATCGCCGCGCGCCTTTTCGTAGGCGCAGTGCGGGCAGGTCCCCTCGACGTAGCGGTCGGGCAGGAAGCGGGCGTCGTCGATCGAATAGATCATCCGGTCCACACGCTCCTCGATCAGGCCGCGTTCCTCCAGCACCTTGGCGAAGTGCTGGGTCAGGCGAGTGTTCGGGGCGTTGGAGCTGCGGCCGAAGACGTCGAAGGACAGGCTGAAGGCTTCGCCGGCCTTCTTCTGGACCTGATGCTGTTCGTCGCAATAGGTGCGGACATCCTGGCCGGCGGCGGCGGCGGCCAGCTCGGCCGGGGTGCCGTGCTCGTCGGTGGCGCAGACATAGAGGACGTCGTGGCCGCGCCCGCGCATGAACCGCGCCCAGACATCGGCGGGCAACATGGACCCGGCCAGATTCCCAAGGTGCTTGATGCCGTTGATGTAGGGCAGCGCCGAGGTGATGAGGATGCGGGCCATGGTCGTCCAGTCTGCGGGAGGAAGCAGACGGATATAGAGG
>CAYWDO010000041.1:13908-15321 GCA_964456995.1 uncultured Brevundimonas sp. | reverse complement strand
GCGCCATCGACGCCCAGCCCCAGAAGGTCCGGCACCAGCATCAGATTCAGACCCAGGTTGACGGCGTTGGCGACCCACATGGCCACCATCCCGGCCTTGGGCCGATGCAGCCCCTCCAGGAAGAACTGGGCCGCGACCGAGATCAGATAGGCCGGCATGGACAGGGCGAAGACCATCAGGGCGGGCGAAGCGCCCTCGCCCAGGCCATCCTCAAGCCCCATGTGCTGAAGCCCGAACGGCCCCAGCAGCATCAGGGCGAACATGGAGACAAAGCCGATCTGCAGCGCATAGACCATACCCCGGCGCAGCACGGCGCCGACCTCGTCCTTGCGGCCCTCGCCCAACAGGCGGGCGGTCATGACCTGCACCCCCATCATCAGGCCGACCGCCGTGGTCAGCACGACCGACGACGGCGCCCAGGCCAGGGAGTGATAGGCCAGTTCGCGGCTGGCGTAGTGGCCGACGACGATGGCGTCGGTCAGGCCCATGGTCATGATGCCCAGACGCGCCAGCACGACCGGCCAGGCCAGCTTCAGCAGCTCGGACAGGGTCTCGCGGGTCTTGAAGCTGAACAGGGCGTGGGTCATGGGAGCCGGGACAGGCCACGGCGGCGGCCAAAGGTCAATACTTGCGACCTAAAGCCACGAAAGGGTCACCAGGCGCCGAGTTCGCGCAGCTCTCGGGCCAGATCATCCGGTAGGTCCGTTGTCTCCGCCACGGACAGGTCCGACGGCGCGTCCTTGGGCTCGAAATAGCGCCAGCCCTGGAACGGTCGCCGGGCCAGGGGCGCGGTGCGGATGACCTCACTGTCCAGCTTGATCTCGCAGCGGCTTTCCTTGCCCTCGCCCACGGTCGTGATGTCGAGGATACGCTGACGGCAGGTCACGGCGCCCTTCATCACCCAGTAGAGCGAGCCGCCGTCCTCGATCTCGGCGGCGCGCTTGGGCGTCATGCGGGTGTGGACGATGCGCCAGTCGGATCGCGCGGCGTTCGCCTCCAGCGTCTCGACCTCGGTCACGCCGACGCAGAGTTTGATCATGTGAAGGGGCATGAAACGCAGCCTCGACTTCCGCTCCTCCCGGCGGACGCCGGGAACCAGTGAGAGCCCCGCACGCGGCGCTCAACAAATTGCTCAGCCAAGTTCCGGGCCTCATCGCTGAAGCCAAAGAACTGGATCCCGGCGTCCGCCGGGATGAGCGGGATTTAGGTGGCGTCGGCGGCTTTCACCACGGCCAGAACCGCGCCGTCTGTGACCTGATCGCCGACGGCGACGTTGAACTCGGCCACCACGCCGTCGAAGGGGGCGGTCAAGGCGTGCTCCATCTTCATGGCTTCCAGAACGACGATGGGCTGGCCTTTGGTGACGACGTCGCCGGCCTTGGCGGGCGCGGCGACGATCTTGCCGGGCATGGG
>CAYWDO010000041.1:9974-13808 GCA_964456995.1 uncultured Brevundimonas sp. | reverse complement strand
GCCAGGCGGGCGGCGGCGGCTTCGCGGGTGTCGGCGTGGACGATCAGCTTGGCGATCATCGGGTCGTAGAACTGGCTGACCTCGCCGCCCTGCTCCACGCCGGTGTCGACGCGAATGTCGTCGGGCATGACGAAGTGATCCAGCTTGCCGATGGAGGGCAGGAAACCGTGGGCGGGGTCTTCGGCGTAGAGGCGAGCCTCCATGGCCCAGCCCTTCATCGGGATGTCGGCCTGGGTCAGCGGGATGGGTTCGCCCGCCGCGACGCGCAGCTGCCATTCGACCAGATCGACGCCGGTGATGGATTCCGTGACCGGGTGCTCGACCTGCAGCCGGGTGTTCATCTCCATGAACCAGATGCGGTCGGCCTTCAGCCCGTCGGAGGCGTCGGCGATGAACTCGATGGTGCCTGCGCCCTGATAGTTGACGGCCTTGGCGGCGCGGACAGCGGCGGCGGTGACGGCGTCGCGCGTGGCCTGATCCATGCCGGGCGCGGGCGCCTCTTCAATCACCTTCTGGTGGCGGCGTTGCAGCGAGCAGTCGCGCTCATGCAGGTGGACGACATTGCCGTGGCTGTCGCCGAAGACCTGCACCTCGATGTGGCGCGGGCGGGTGATGTAGCTCTCGATCAGGACGCGCGGATCGCCGAAAGAGGACTGACCCTCGCGTTGGGCCGAGGCCAGACCATCGGCGAAGTCCTCAGGCCTATCGACCTTCTTCATGCCCTTGCCGCCGCCGCCGGCGACCGCCTTGATCAGGACGGGATAGCCGATGCGCGCGGCCTCGGCCGTCAGGGTTTCGACCGACTGGTCCTCCCCCTGATAGCCGGGGGTGACGGGGACGCCTGCCTCGATCATCAGCTTCTTGGCCGCGTCCTTCAGGCCCATGGCGCGGATCGATGACGGCTGCGGGCCGATCCAGACGATCCCGGCCGCCATGACGGCCTCGGCGAAGTCGGCGTTCTCGGACAGGAAGCCGTAGCCGGGGTGGATGGCCTCCGCCCCCGTCGCCTTGGCCGCCGCCAACACCTTGGCCGCATCCAGATAGGATTCGCGCGCCGCCGCCGGGCCGATCAGCACCGCCTCGTCCGCCTCGCGCACATGCAGGGCGGCGGCGTCAGCCTCGGAATAGACGGCGATGGTGCGTAGGCCCATGCGGCGGGCGGTGCGGAAGACGCGGCAGGCGATCTCGCCGCGATTGGCGACCAGGACGGACTTGAACATCAGGCTACCTTATTGCGCCCAGCTGGGGGCGCGCTTGTCGAGGAAGGCGCGGACGCCTTCCTGGCCTTCTTCCGAGACGCGTGCGCGGGCGATGCGCTTGGCGGTCTCTTCCAGCAGGCGATGGTCGATCGTTTCGCCCGCCAGGTCGTTCACCAGACGCTTGGCCTCGCCCATGGCGCCGGGCGCGCAGGTCGTCAGGCTGTCGGTCAGCATGGAGATGAACTCATCTACCGAACCTTCTGGCAGGACCAGATCGATCAGACCGGCGTGGGCCGCATAGTCGGCGTCGAAGGTGTTGGCCGTCAGGAACAGCTGGCGGGCGCGACGCGCCCCGACAGCCTCGATGACATAGGGGGCGATGGTCGCGGGGATGAGGCCCAGCTTGACCTCGGAGAAGGCGAAGCGCGCGCCCTCGACCGCCACGGCCATGTCGCAGGCGGCGACGATGCCCGCCCCGCCGCCCATGGCAGAGCCCTCGACCAGGGCCACCGTCAGGGCCGGCACGTCGTGCAGGGCCTTGAGCATTTTCGCTAGGCCCATGGCGTCGTCGCGGTTGTCGCTCTCAGACCAGCCGGCGGCGTCGGCCATCCAGTTCAGGTCGGCGCCCGCGCTGAAGGTGCCGCCCGCGCCACGGATGAAGACCACGCGCACCCGGTCCGCGCCGTGCAGGGTCTCGAACGCTTCATAGAGGGCGGCGATGGTGGCGGCGTCGAAGGCGTTCTTCTTGGCCGGCCGGTTGATGGTCACAAAGACCACGCCCGACGGCAGGGCGTCGATCTGCACCAGATCATCGTTCGCATCCGGCGCCGGATCAGCGACGAAGGGATGGGCGATGGCGTTCATCTCAACGGCCTCGGCGTCGGTGACGTCCAGAGCGTTGAGGTCGGCTTCGGTGGGTTGGTCGGTCATTCTGATCTTCTTTCCTGGTCATCCCGGACACGGCGAAGGCGTGATCCGGGACCGCTCAAAACTCTAACGCCTGACGTCTGTGACGGTCCCGGATAATCGCTGCGCGATTTCCGGGATGACGGTCGATTACATCCGGAACACGCCGAAGCGCGTTTCGGGGATGGGGGCGTTCAGGCTGGCGCTGATGGCCAGGCCCAGAACGTCGCGGGTCTGGGCCGGGTCGATGACGCCATCGTCCCACAGGCGGGCGGTGGCGTAATAGGGATTGCCCTCGTCCTCGTACTTCTGACGGATCGGCGCCTTGAAGCTCTCGGCTTCTTCCGACGTCCAGGTGTCGGCGTCGCGGTGAACGGTGGCCAGCACCGAGGCCGCCTGCTCGCCGCCCATGACCGAAATGCGGCTGTTGGGCCAGGTGAAGAGGAAGCGGGGCGAATAGGCCCGCCCGCACATGCCGTAGTTGCCGGCGCCGAAGCTGCCGCCGATCAGGACGGTGAACTTGGGCACCTCGGCGCTGGCGACGGCCGTGACCAGCTTGGCGCCGTGCTTGGCGATGCCCTCGGCCTCGTACTTGCCGCCGACCATGAAGCCCGAGATGTTCTGCAGGAAGAGCAGCGGAATCTTGCGCTTGCAGGCCAGTTCGATGAAGTGCGCGCCCTTCTGGGCGCTCTCCGAAAACAGGACGCCGTTGTTGGCCAGGATGGCGACCGGATAGCCCCAGATGCGGGCGAAGCCGCAGACCAGGCTGGTCCCGTACAGGGCTTTGAACTCGTCGAAGTCCGAGCCGTCGACGATGCGGGCGATGACCTCGCGCACATCATAAGGCGCGCGCACGTCGTCGGGGATGATGCCGTAAAGCTCTTGCGGGTCCAGGGCCGGGGCGCGCGGCTCGCGCACGTCCAGTGGCACGTCCTTGACCGTGTTCAGGTTGGCGACGATGGAGCGGACGATTTCCAGCGCGTGCTCGTCGTTCTCGGCCACATGGTCGACCACGCCCGACCTGCGGCCGTGGGTCTCGGCGCCGCCCAATTCCTCGGCCGAGATGACCTCGCCCGTCGCGGCCTTCACCAGAGGCGGGCCGGCCAGGAAGATGGTGCCCTGATTGCGCACGATCACCGTCTCATCCGACATGGCCGGGACATAGGCGCCGCCGGCCGTGCACGACCCCATGACGCAGGCGATCTGCGGGATCGACCGGGCCGACATCCGCGCCTGGTTGAAGAAGATGCGGCCAAAGTGGTCGCGGTCGGGGAAGACCTCGGCCTGGTGCGGCAGGTTGGCGCCGCCCGAATCGACCAGATAGACGCAAGGAAGATTGTTCTGCTCGGCGATCTCCTGGGCCCGCAGGTGCTTCTTCACCGTCAGGGGGAAGTAGGCGCCGCCCTTCACCGTGGGATCGTTGGCCACGATCATGACCTCGCGGCCCGAAACGCGCCCGACGCCGCAGATCATGCCCGCGCCGGGGGCTTCATCCCGATACATGCCGTTGGCCGCCAATTGGCCGACCTCCAGGAAGGGCGAGCCGGGGTCCAGCAAGCGCTCGACCCGGTCGCGCGGCAACAGCTTGCCCCGCGCCACATGACGGTCGCGGCTGGCGTCCGAGCCGCCGCGCGCGGCCTTGGCGACCTTCTCGATAAGCTCGTCCCGCAGGGCGCGATTGTGCGCGTCCAGCGACTTGAAAGCAGGACTGTTGCGATCGACGGAGGAA
>CAYWDO010000041.1:4523-9874 GCA_964456995.1 uncultured Brevundimonas sp. | reverse complement strand
GGCGATCCCGTCGGCGAAATGGCCATGCTGGCCGGCACGACCCACATGGCCAATGTCGTGGCCCTGCGCGACAGCGACATCGTCGCCCTGCCCCGCGACGCCTTTTTCGAGGCCGCGCGCGCCGAGCCGTCGCTGATGGCGGAACTGGGCCAGGTCATGCTGACCCGCGCCCGCGACCGGAACTCGACCGGCACAGACGCCAGCGTATTCGGCTTCATCTCCGCCCGCGCCCAGCCGATCCGCAGCTTCGTCGAACGGGTCGCACGCGCGATCGAGGCCCAGGGGTTCACCTGTCGCATCATCGACCACACAGCCCTGTCGTCGGCCGCCGAATGGTTCTCAGGCGTCGAGGACGCCTATGATTACGTGATGTACGTGGCCGAATCCGACCAGCCGGGCTGGGCCTCGCTATGCGCGCGTCAGGTGGATCGGGTCTTCGTGGTGGGCGACGCCGACCGATCACCGCACCCGCCCTTCCCGCCGGTTCAGATCGCGGACGAAACCCATCCGCTGACCGACCTGATCCTGCTGCGCCCCGCGCACATGGGCCGCCCGAACAGAACTCGCGTTTGGCTGGAGGCTTACAAGCCCGGACGCTGGTTCCATGCCGTCGAGGGGATGTTCGACGACACGGCGCGGATCGCCCGCATCGTCACGGGATCTGCTGTCGGGGTGGTGCTGTCGGGCGGCGGCGCGCGAGCCTATGCCCATATCGGCGCGCTGAGGGCCCTGCGTGAAGCCGGAATGCCGATCGATTTCATCGGCGGCTCCTCCATGGGGGCGGTCATCGCCGCAGGTCCTGGCCTGGGCTGGTCCGACGAAGAGCTGGACGAGCGCATCCGCAAGGCCTTCGTCGTATCCGACCCGCTGTCGGACATCGCCCTGCCGATCATCGCCATGACCCACGCACGCAAGGTCGAGCGGCTGATGCAGGACGCCTATGGCGACGTGGCCATCGAGGACATGCCCCTGCCCTTCTTCGCCGTGTCGACCAATCTGACGTCGGGCAAGGTCGAGGTGCACCGCGAGGGGATGCTGCGCCATGCCCTGCGGGCATCCATCTCCATTCCCGGCGTCATGCCGCCGGTGGTGATGAACGGTCAGGTGCTGGTGGACGGCGCTGTGTTGCGCAACTTCCCCAGCGAGGTCATGCGGCGCCTGACCTATGGCCCCGTCGTCGGCGTGGATGTGTCGCAGACGCGCGGCCTCGATCCCAAGGCGCTGGAGGATCCGCCGTCCTGGTGGCGCTGGATCGTGTCGGGCGCCTGGAAGAAGGGGCCGCCCATCGTCTCGATCCTGATGCGCGCCGCCACCCTGACGACCGAGGCCGAACTGAAGCAGGCGCGGGCCGATACCGACCTGCTGATCCTGCCAAGGCCCGAGGGCGTCGATATCCGCGACTGGAAGGCCTACGACCCCGCCGTCTCAGCCGGCTATGTGGCCGCACAAGCCGCGCTGGCGACGCTGAAATGCCCGGTGGAGCACCTGCATCGGCACCGCGTCAGCGCCTTTGCGCCACCAGAAACAGACGAGGAAATGGTAGAAGATTCGTCCCCTCCGGCCGTCTAGGAAAGGCCCGCGACAGCTGCTGGCCCAAGGCCGACAGGAAGGCGTCCCGCAGCGTCGGGTCGGCCGCCAGCGCGGTCAGATAGGGACGCAGCGCCGTGCCCTTCATCCACTCCAGCACCGCGTCCTCGCCGCTCAGGACGTGCAGATAGGTCGTGGTCCAGATGTCGATGTCATCGCACCGCGGCGCCAGAGCCTCGTAGTAGGCCTCGACCGGCAGCAGAGGCGCGATCGTGTCCACGCCCGCCAGAAGCGAGGCCCACGGCCCCTCTGTGGCCGTCTCGCGCATGAGGGCGTGGTGGCGTGTTTCCCAGGCCATCGGCATCTGCACCGCCAATAGGCCAGCGGGGGCCAGAGCGTCAGCCAGATGCGCGAACAGGGCGGCGTGGTCGGCCAGCCATTGCAGAGAGGCGTTGGCCAGGATCAGGTCGGCGGGCCGGTCCGGCGCCCAGGTCGTGATGTCGCCGACGGACCAGTCCACGTCGGCGGACAGGGCCCTGGCCTGTTCCAGCATGGCGATGCTGGAGTCCATGCCGTGGACCTTGGCCTTGGGATGGCGGCGCTTCAGCAGGGCCGCGTGCTGGCCGGTTCCGCAGCCCAGATCCCAGATCTCCGCCGGGTCCAGATTCTCGGGCAGACGCACCAGAAGATCGAGCGCGGCACGGTCGCGCTGGGCTTCAAAGCGATTGTATTGGCGGGGATCCCACGCAGGGGAAGCGTCACTCATTTCGTCATCACTCCACGTCGCTGAAAGCGATTCGTTGGAGTGATGGTACCGCCTCTCAGGCTTGAACTGAGGACCTCCGGTTCCACAAACCGGCGCTCTAACCAACTGAGCTAAGGCGGCGCGATCAACGCGAGGGCGGTTCTCTAGCGGGCCTCGCCCCGGTCGGCAATATGCTTGTGAAGGATTTTCGCTTTATCCCCCGTCAGTTCCATCCGCGACTGGCGATATACTGCTGCAGGGCGGCGATCCGCGTCTGATCGGACGGGTGGGTCGAGGCGAACTCGGGCGTTCCGGACTGGCGCTGCTGCGCCATCACCTGCCAAAGCGCGATGGACTCCGACGGCCGGAAGCCCGCAGCGGCGAGGTAGTCGACGCCCAGCCGGTCAGCCTCCAGCTCGTGATTGCGCGAGAAGGGCAGAAGGACGCCCAACTGCGCGCCCAGACCGCCTACCGCCCCCACGGCTTGAGAATAGTCCCCTGCCCGGCTCTGAACCGCGCCCAGCACCAGACCCGTCGTCGATTGAGTGGAATAGCGTTCAGCCGCGTGACGCGCCACGACGTGACCGACCTCATGACCCAGGACAGCAGCCAGTTGGTCGTCGTTCTGCACCAGCTTCAACAGGCCGGTGGTGACGCCGATCTGGCCGGACGGCAGGACGAAGGCATTGGGGCTGGCGTCGTCGAACACCGCATAGTCCCAGTGGCGTCCGGCCAGGCCCGCCGCCTGAACGATGCGACCGCCCACGCGGCGCACCCGCTCGTTCTGGGCCGCGTTGGTCGAGACCTTCTGCGACTTCAGGGTTTCGGCCCAGGCGGCGTTGGACTGTTGGATCAGGGCGCTGTCGTCCACGATCAGGAACTGATTGCGGCCCAGGCTCTCGTTGTAGGCGCAGCCAACCATGCCCAGGGCCGTCGTAGCAGCGACAACAGCGACAAAATTCTTCACGGCGTATTCCTCAGACTTGAGCTGTCACCATGAGCAAGGTTCACGCTGAAGGCCAGCCTGCCCGGGCCGGCCCGAGGCAAAGAAAAACGCCCCGGAGTTTCCTCCGGGGCGTCCAACCTGATCTCAGATGAGATCCTTAGTCCAGTCGGAAGCGGGTCGTGAACTCGACGCGGGCGCCGACGGCGGCGCCGTCAACAGTCCGCGGCGCCAGACGACCCGAACGGGCCGCCCGAAGAACCGCTTGGCCGAAGCCTGCGCCGGAGGGATCTTCCGACACGAGGCGGCAGTCAGAAAGGCTGCCGTTCGGAGCCACGGCGCAGTTCACCTTGGCCGAACCCGACTCGATGCCGCGCGATTGGGCGCGTTCCGGGAACTCGGGTTGGACCTGGCGAGACCAGCTCGGGTTGGTGATGACCGAAGGTTTCGGCGGCGCGGGAGGAGCCGGCGGAGGCGGAGGTCCAGGGACGATCACGGGCGGGCCCGTGTATTCGACGCGGTCATCCTTCTTCGTCGGTTCGATGGCCACAGTCACCGGAGGCGGAGGCGCCTGGGTGTTGATCTGCGGTTCACGCACCTGAAGCTTCGGCGGCGGAGGGGTGTCCGGCGGGGGCGGCGGCGGCGGCGGCGGCGGAGGCGGCGGAGGCGGAACCTCCATCAGCTCGACGTCGACGGCCTCGTCCTCGTAGGTCATCTCCTTCAACACGAACTTGTTGTTATACAAGTACAGGCCCGCCAGGGCGTGAACGATCACCGAAACGGTGATGCCCACGACGGCGCCGGTCGAAAGCTTCTTCTTCTTCTTCGGCGGATCCAGAATCGGATCGCGGTGGACGTGAGGTTCAGCTGTCATGCTATGCGCCCCGCCCCCTTACGAGTTGTCTTCGCCAACCAGGGCGACGCTGTAGAAACCATTGTCCTGGAGGGCGTTCATGACCTGCATGAAGTCGCCGTACCGGGTCTGCTGGTCTGCACGAATGAAAATACGCTCTTCCGAAGGGTTCCGGCGTCCGATCTGGACCCGCAGGTCGTCACCCAGAGCACCGGGAGAAGACTTGAGGTCGCCAATCCACACGTCGCCATCATTCTGGATGGAGATGAAGACCGGCGTCGGCGGATTCTTGCCCGGAGGAGCAACGGCGCGAGGCAGTTTCACCGGCACCGACACGGTGGCGAGCGGAGCCGCCACCATGAAGATGATGAGGAGGACGAGCATGATGTCAACGAAAGGCGTGACATTGATCTCGGCATTAGCCTCGACGGTGTACTTGCCGCCGCCGGAACCGGAAAGTTTGGCGGCCATCCGTCTTACGCTCCCTTGTCGAGCTGACGCGAGATGGCGTTGATGAGTTCAGCGTTGAAGCCGTCCGAACGCGTGCCGTAGTTCGAGATACGCGTGTTGAAGTAGTTGTAGAAGATAACGGCCGGGATAGCGGCGAACAGGCCGATACCGGTGGCGAGCAGAGCTTCAGCGATACCCGGAGCAACGACGGCCAGGTTGGTCGTGTTGGACTCGGCGATGCCGATGAAGGAGTTCATGATGCCGTAAACGGTGCCGAACAGACCGACGAACGGACCGGTCGAACCCGTCGAGGCGAGGAACTGCTGGCCGCCCGAGAGGCGCTTGGGCAGACCCGATTGAACGGCGGCGACGGCGGTCTGGGCGCGCAGCAGCGCCGAGTCGCGGTGATCGCCGGTGACGCTCAGGCCAGCCTGACGCGACAGTTCGATTTCTTCGGTTGCGGCGGCGGCCATGTCGGCCAGCGGGTTGCCGTCGAACTCTTCCGAGGTCGAAACGCGACGCATGTCAGCGATGGTGCGAGCGCCGCGGAAAGCTTCCAGGAAGCGGTCGGTGGCTTTGTTCAGCGCGCCGAACTCAAGCAGCTTGATCAGCAGCAGGGTCCACGAGAAGATCGAGGCCAGCAGCAGGCCGATCATGACGATCTTAACGACTGCGGTGGCTTCCATGAACATGGAGACCGGGGTGATGCCGCCGCTGTGACCGCCGCTGACGGAGTCAGCAACAGTGGTCGGGTCGACGGCGGGAGCCGCGGCGTCAGCGGGAGCAGCAGCGTCGGCAGCCGGAGCGGCGGCCGGAGCAGCGGCTGCCGGAGC
>CAYWDO010000041.1:0-4423 GCA_964456995.1 uncultured Brevundimonas sp. | reverse complement strand
GCCGGAGCGGCGGCCGGAGCAGCGGCTGCCGGAGCAGCGGCCGGGGTAGCGGCGTCTTGCGCCAAAACCGGCGAACTCGTCATCAGGACGGCAGCGCCGGCCAGTGCGAGGAGGATATTCGTCTTCTTGCTATCGAGCATTGTTCGCCAGTTCCTGCTTTGGTCTGACACGTGGAACCCAAGACACGGACCGCGTCAGTCGGCCGTCCCTATAATGAAATTGCGCCATTGCCCGGATCGAGCCGGACGAATGGACCGCCCCCCGCCACGACCGTTCGAAAACGGGCGTCGCCGCCAAGGTCCAGGACACAATATCCCGGTAGCCCCGACCTGCAAGCAGGAATGCGGTTAAGACCCTTTGGCGAACGGCTATCTTAGCGTCAAGTCCGCAAAGTTTCTTTTCCCCTTCGCACGTGCAGCAATCAGGCAGGTCGGCACGAAATTTGCGATTTTCGTTATGAAGGCGACACGAAAACGTCGCATCACGCCGTGTTACTGAAATGCAATTCCCAAGGCGAAATTTAGGCCATTTTACGGCGCAGCTTGCGCAAAGAACCCCGGGGAAGGGTGACGCTTCATTTGTAAGGGGAGTGGTGCCTGGAGGCGGGTTCGAACCACCGACACGCGGATTTTCAATCCGCTGCTCTACCAGCTGAGCTATCCAGGCGCGCGATCTCGTCGCGAGAGGCGGGTCTATAGGCGAGGCTGGTGGACCTGTCCAGACGCCAATTCACTCAATTCAGCGATCTTTTTCATCGTCGGCGGCATCGTCGGTGGGAATGGCGTAGCCGCCGGTGAACCAGCGCTGCAAATCGATGTCGGCGCATCGCTTGGAGCAGAAGGGTTTGTAAGCCGGGTCCGTCTTGCGACGACGGCAGATAGGACAGAGCGACATTATCGAGCCTCTTCAATTCTGACGGCGCCGGCGGCGACCGATGGATCCGCAACCAGGCCGGCCCGTGGGCCAAGGGCAAGGACCAAGGGCGCAGCCAGCCCGGCCTCTTCTGGCTGGCAACGCGCGATAAAGCGGGGCGTGGCGGGATCGCACAGCAGGGCCAGTCGCAACTGGCGTACGACGGCGAGGACTCGGGTCTCCAGCGTCAGCCGGCCTGCCCCATCCAGCCATCGCTCGTCCAGCGGCGTGCGCCTCCACGGCAAGGACACCTGCATCAGGCCGAAGCGGCTCAATGGACCAAAGGCGGCCTGAGGCTCCGAGGCGAAGGCCGCGCGGACGCCCTTCATTATAGTGTCGCCGTGCAGACCCGCGCCGATCAGGTCGATCACCACCAGCCCCCCCCACCCTTTCAGCGTCAGCAGACGCGCGGCGTGGGTCAGGCCCTCGCGATTCGCCGTCTCGCGGCTCTTGCGGGAATCGCGGCCAGGCGCGGGGGCATGGTCGATATCGACGGCGATCAGGGCGCGCGTGCGCTGGATCATCAGGTCCAGACCACAGGAGGGATCAACGACGCAGGCGGCCAGCGCGTCCTCCTCAGCCTCCAGGGCGGCGCGAATCGCGGCCACGCCGGTCTGTGGCGCGACGCCCGGTGCGAGAATGGAGAGAATCGCAGCAACGTCCGGGCCCGCAGTCAGCAGACGCGGCTCGCCGGACGCCTCGCCCAGACGGCGCAGCACCGGCCCCTTGCGCTCGCGGGGTTCGGCGGTGACCTCGACCTCTATCTTGGCCCCCTCCCCGCCCCTCTCGTTTGCACCGAGAGGCAGGAAGCCGAACGGCTCGCCAGCGCCCAGATCGACAAAGGCGCCGCGCAGAGCCGGCTCAACCCGCGCCAGACGGCCGACGCACCGCGCCCCCAGCCGATCGCTCGGCCGGTCGCTGTCCCGCTGGATAATCAGATGATGGAAGCGCCCGTTGCGGGCGATGACGCCACGGGTTTCGCCGGGCATCTCATCGAGGAAGACCTCGACCGCGGCCATGTCAGGCGATCCTGGGCCGCCAGCCGGCGCCCCGAAGCAGATTGGCCGCTTCATAAAGAGGCAGACCCATGACCGCCGGATGGCTGCCGACGATCCGGCGCACGAAGGCGGCGGCCGCCCCCTGGATGCCGTATCCGCCCGCCTTGCCGCGCCATTCGCCCGAGGCGACATAGGCGGCGATGTCTTCGGCTGACAGAGTCTTGAACGAAACGCGGGTGTCGACGACACGGCTGGTGGCCTGGCCGCCTGCGATGACGACGACGGCGGTGAAGACACGGTGATTGCGGCCCGACAGCAACTCGAGGAAGCGTTTGGCCTCGGCCTCGTCCGCCGGCTTTTCCAGCAGGCGACGGCCCACCGCCACGACGGTGTCGGCGGCCAGAACGATAGCGTCGGGCGACCGCGCCGCCACGACCTCGGCCTTGCCGCGCGCCAGGCGCTCGGCCAGACGCGTCGGCGTTTCGCCCTTCAGCGGGGTTTCGTCGATGTCGGCGGGATCAACATGATCGGGAACCACCCCGATCTGCGCCAGCAGTTCAATGCGGCGCGGGCTCGACGAGGCCAGAACCAGCCTCGGAGCCGGAAGGTCAGGACGCGACACGCGCGTCCTTACTTGAAGCGATAGGTGATGCGGCCCTTGGTCAGGTCGTAGGGCGTCATTTCAACCAGCACCTTGTCGCCCGCCAGGACGCGAATGCGGTTCTTGCGCATCTTGCCGGCGGTGTGGGCGATGATCTCGTGGTCGTTTTCCAGCGTCACGCGGAAGGTGGCGTTCGGCAGCAGTTCGCTGACGGTGCCGGGGAACTCGAGAAGCTCTTCCTTGGCCATGCGGTCTCTCTCACCCAAAAAACAGCTAAAGGCTCGCGTCGGGCGTGAACGCGAGCCGTGAAGGAGGCGCCTAATGCACCAAAACGCCGAAATAGTCGAGTTCAGCCGCGTCGATAGAGCGAGCACACCAGTGTGAACAGACGGCGGGCGGTTTCATGGTCGATCTCGACCTTGCCGTCGAGGCGCGCCTTGATCAGTTCGGCGCCCTCGTTGTGCAGGCCACGACGGCCCATATCGACCGACTCGATCTGGCTGGGCGACGAGCCGCGCAGGGCCTCGTAATAGCTTTCGCAGATCAGGGCGTAGTCGCGGATCACCGTCTTCATCGGCGACAGCGACAGGACGTGGGTGCGGGCGAAGTCCGGTCCCGCGATGTCGAAGGCCAGGCGGTTGTCCTGTGAGGACAGACGCAAGGTATAGGGGCCGCCCTCGGCGCCCTCGGGCGCAAAGCTGTTCTGCTCGACCAGATCGAAGATGGCGACGCGGCGCTGATGCTCGATCTCGGCTGTTGCGGCCGGCAGGGTCGCGGCGTCCACTTCGATGGAGGACAGCTTGTGCGGGCCACTCATGACGGGTTCTCGTCCAGGTGGGTCGGCGCCATGCGCGCAGGCCAGCGATCCGACAGGTCCGTCAACACGGCGTCCAGGCATTCCACGTCGATACGCAGGTCGCCGCCGCCGGCGAACATCAGGATGACGCGGCCGCCCGGCGCCTCGGTCGGCTCGAAGTCGAGGGCCAACAGCTCCAGCGCCGATTCGGGCAGGCGCGGCAGGCGGCGACTCTTGACCGCCTCGACGTCGCCGAACTGCATGGCGGACATGACGCGCGTGCCGCCACACTCCCAGCAGAAGCGCGACAGGACGATGGTCAGGCGCCGCGCTTCCTTTTCCCAGCTAATGTCGACGGGGCGCAGGATCGCGTCCTGAAGCGCGGCCGAGATGATCTGCAGATCGACGGCGTCCTCGGCCAGCAGGCGCAAGGGCTCCATCGGGGCGAGGGATTCCTCGGCCGCCGCGTCGTTGCCAGAGATCGCCTCGACTTCAGTGCTCATCCGCCTCGCCTTTCACGCGCCGCACATCGGCGCCGCAGGCTCCAAGCTTTTCTTCCATCCGCTCGAAGCCGCGATCCAGATGATACACACGACCGACCGTGGTTTCGCCCTCGGCGACCAGACCAGCCATGACCAGGCTGATCGAGGCCCGCAGATCGGTGGCCATGACCGGAGCGCCCGTCAGCTTTTCGACGCCGCGAACATGGGCTTCGCCCGCGTGAACCGAGATATCGGCGCCAAGGCGCGCCAGCTCGGGCGCGTGCATGAAGCGGTTCTCGAAGATGTTCTCGTGGATGATGCTCTCGCCCTCGGCGGTCGTCATCAGGGCCATGAACTGGGCCTGGAGGTCGGTGGCGAAGCCGGGATAGATCGCCGTCGTGACGTTGACGGCCTTCAGTCGCTGCTTCGGATCACGGCGGACGATGACGCCGTCGGCGGTCGCTTCGACCTCAACCCCGGCCTCGATCATCTTGTCGGTCAGGGCGGTGATCAGGTCAGCGCGACCCTTGGTCAGGCGCACCTCGCCCCCGGCCATGGCGGCGGCCAGGGCATAGCTGCCCATCTCGATGCGGTCGGGAATCACCGACCAGGTCGTGCCGCTCAGCGACGAGAC
>CAYWDO010000040.1:12490-17461 GCA_964456995.1 uncultured Brevundimonas sp. | reverse complement strand
CCCAGCTCGCGCTGGATCGCCTTCATCTGCTCGTTCAGATAATATTCGCGCTGGGTCTTCTCCATCTGGCGCTTCACACGCGAGCGGATCTTCTTCTCGACCTGAAGGACGCTGATCTCGCCCTCCATCAGGCCATAGACCTTCTCCAGACGCGCTGGCACGTCGATGGTTTCCAGCAGGCCCTGCTTGTCGGCGATCTTCACCGACAGGTGGGCGGCCACGCTGTCCGCCAGTTTGGACGGATCGCTGATCTGGGGGATGGAGCTGAGGGCCTCGGGCGGGACCTTCTTGTTCAGCTTCACATAGTTTTCGAACTGCTCGATCACCGCGCGCAGCAGGGCTTCGCTCTGTGAGGCGTCGCCTTCTTCATCGGCGACCTCGACGGCCTCGGCTTCGTAATAGTCCTCGCGGTCGGTAAACCGCGTCAGGCGCGCGCGGCTCTTGCCCTCAACCAGCACCTTTACGGTGCCGTCAGGCAGCTTCAGCAGTTGCAGCACAGTCGCCAGGACGCCGGTCTGATAGATGGCCTCGACCGCCGGATCGTCATCGACGGAGTTCTTTTGCGTGGCGAGCAGGATCTGCTTGTCGCCCTTCATGATCTCGTCCAGCGCCCGAACGGACTTCTCGCGTCCTACGAACAGCGGCACGACCATGTGCGGAAAGACCACGATGTCTCTCAGCGGCAGGACGGGGAGGATTTTGCTCTCGGTCATGATGCTTACTTTCCAGGGCCATCGGAGATCTCCGGCCCGCCGCCCTGAAACGCCTCGGCGCGAATGCCCCGGCCCCTCAAAACGGCCCGCCGATTCCGGCGGCTTTCGTGTGAGTATGTGGTTCGTGAGACGCCAGGTTCAAGCGTGGCGGGCGGATGGCCCACAGAAGCGTGTTTCGGCGGCCACGGTGGATGTCCTGTTCGGGTCTGTTCCGACCCGGGGCTGAAACATGCGGCGTGCGTGTTCTGGAAAGCAATCCTGCCCCTGACAGTCTGTGGCGCCGAGGCCGCACACTAAGGTCGCCAGAACAGAAAAGGGGCGGTCCGTCGCCGGGCCGCCCCCTTCCGACCTGGCGTCGCCCGATCAGGCGGCGCCGTCAGCCTTCTTCTTGGAGCTTTCGGAGTAGATCAGCAGCGGCTGGGCGCGGCCCTCGATCACCTCGGCGTTGACCACGACCTCCTCGACGCCCTCATAGGTCGGCAGTTCGAACATGGTCTCCAGCAAGATGCCTTCCAGGATGGAGCGCAGGCCGCGAGCGCCGGTCTTGCGCGTAATCGCCTTCTTGGCGACGGCGTTCAGCGCGTCGTCGGTAAAGGTCAGCGACACGTTCTCCATCTCGAACAGACGCTTGTACTGCTTGACCAGAGCGTTCTTGGGCTCGGTCAGGATGGTGACCAGCGCCGTCTCGTCCAGATCCTCCAGCGTCGCCAGAACCGGCAGGCGACCGATGAACTCCGGAATCAGGCCGAAGCGCATCAGATCATCCGGCTCGACACCCTTGAGGATGTCGCCCGTGCGGCGTTCGTCGATTTCCTTGACCTTGGCGCCGAAGCCGATTGAGGCCCCTGCTCCGCGCGCCGAGATCACCTTTTCCAGGCCGGCGAAAGCGCCGCCGACGATGAACAGGATGTTGGCGGTGTCGACCTGCAGGAACTCCTGCTGCGGATGCTTGCGGCCGCCTTGCGGAGGTACGGAGGCGACGGTGCCTTCCATGATTTTCAACAGGGCCTGCTGCACGCCTTCGCCCGACACGTCGCGGGTGATCGAGGGATTGTCCGACTTGCGGCTGATCTTGTCGATTTCGTCGATGTAGACGATGCCGCGCTGAGCCCGCTCGACATTGTAGTCGGACGCCTGAAGCAGTTTCAGGATGATGTTCTCGACATCCTCGCCCACATAACCGGCTTCGGTCAGGGTCGTGGCGTCAGCCATGGTGAACGGCACGTCGATGATGCGCGCCAGCGTCTGGGCCAGCAGCGTCTTGCCCGAGCCCGTGGGCCCGATCAGCATGATGTTGGACTTGGCCAGTTCGACGTCGTTGTTTTTCGTCGCGTGGTTCAGGCGCTTGTAGTGGTTGTGAACGGCGACGCTCAGCACCTTCTTGGCGTGGCTCTGCCCGATCACATAGTCGTCCAGAACGTCGCGGATCTCCTTCGGAGTCGGCACGCCGTCCTTGGTCGTCTTGAAGGCGATCTTGTGCTCTTCACGGATGATGTCCATGCACAGCTCGACGCATTCATCACAGATGAACACCGTCGGTCCGGCGATGAGCTTGCGCACCTCGTGCTGGCTCTTTCCGCAGAATGAGCAGTAGAGCGTGCTTTTTGCGTCTGTGCCGGCGGCTTTGGTCATAGACCCTTCTCACTCCCGCGATCCGGCCCGACATGGGACGGAAGGCGCTTACCTTCGTGGTTGATCCGTGAATCTATGCACGAAGGTCTTCAAAAAAAGACAATCACCCATCACACGTTCCGCCACAACCCTGTTGCGACACGACAATGTCGCTAACAGGGAGGGACAATGCAGTTTGTATGGGGATCACGGCTAATGTCAGACATGGGCGCCGCACAATCGTTTCGCCAGTCCCCTATCGGGAACCGTCCCATAGTCGCTTTCGATTTTGACGGCACGCTGACGATTCGCGACAGCTTCACCGCCTTCCTGCGTCAGCGGGCAGGCGTTGGCCGCTGGGCGATCGGTCTGGCAAGGATGGCGCCGGCGCTGGCGGCCTATGTCGGCGACCGTGACCGGGGGCGGATCAAGGCGGCCTCGGTGCGTGAATTTCTCGGCGGAGTGGAACGGCCAACGCTCGAAACGGAGGCCGAAGCCTTCTGCGCCGACATTTGGGAGCGCTTCATGCGCCCCGACGCCCTCGCCTGCTGGAATGCCTGGGGCGACACGGGCGCGCACCGCGTCATCGTCACCGCTTCGCCCGAAACCACGGTGGCCCCCTTCGCGCGCCGACTGGGCGCCGAGGGCCTGCTGGGCACCCAGCTTGCCTTCGACTCTCGGGACCGCGTCACCGGCGCCTTTGCAGGCGAAAACTGCCGGGGTGAGGAAAAGGTGCGCCGTCTGCGCGCCGCCTATGGCGACGACATGACGCTGGCCGCCGCCTATGGCGACACCTCGGGCGACACCGAGATGATCGCCATCGCCAAGGAAAAGGGCTTCCGCGTCTTCACCGGCCGACCCTGAGTCCCAGCCCCGAGGATCAGTGGCCGTCGGCGTCCACGTCAAAGACCATGGCCTTGCCGCGCGAGGTCGGGTTCCAGCCCGCTTCCATGGCCGAAGTCACGGCGTTGCGCACGGCGTCCACGTTGACGCGCTGCTTCTCCAGGTCCGGCCGTCCGTTGGGACGCATGGGCATGGGAAACTGGATGATCGCCTCGCGCTTGAAATCCGTCAGGCGCAGGCTGATACCCAGGCCCTCCCATTTACCGCCGCCCTTGGGCTGCGGCTGACGGCGGATTTCCCACTCATAGATCTCGCCGTCGACTTCGACGGTCCCGCTGGCATCGCGTGTGTACTGCATGGCCGCCTGATAGCACAAAGCGCGCGCTGGCCCAGACCCGTAGGCAAGCGCCTCGCTTTCAGACACCAGAAACGATTCGAGGCGGGACCCGTTTCCGGATCCCGCCTCGCAAATCTAAGTAGCTAGAAGCCTGATCGGATCAGACCGTTTTCACGCCGTCGTCGTCAGCCTGCGTGCGCTTGTCATAGACATGGTCGACAATGCCCCAGGCCTTGGCTTCTTCGGCGGTCATGAAGTGGTCGCGGTCCAGAGTGCGCTCGACTTCCTCATAGGTCCGGCCCGTGTGGTGGACGTAGATTTCGTTCAGGCGGCGCTTGGTGGCGATGATGTCCTCGGCGTGGCGTTCGATGTCCGACGCCGTGCCGCGGAACCCGCCCGACGGCTGGTGCACCATGACCCGCGCATTCGGCAGGGACACGCGCTGGCCTGCTTCACCGGCCGTCAGGATCAGCGAACCGGCCGAGGCGGCCATGCCCATGACCACGGTCGAGACCGGCGACTTGATGTATTGCATGGTGTCGTAGATCGCGAGCGCCGAGGTCACCTGACCGCCGGGGCTGTTGATGTACATGCTGATTTCCTTCTTCGGATTTTCCGATTCCAGGAACAGCAGCTGGGCGCAGATCAGCGAAGCCATGCCGTCTTCGAACGGCCCGGTCAGAAAGATGATTCGCTCGCGCAGCAGACGCGAAAAGATGTCGAACGACCGTTCGCCGCGGCTGGATTGCTCCACCACCATCGGCACGAGGTTGTTGGAGATGAAGTCGATTGGATCGCGCATGAAGGCCTTTTTCGAATTCTGTCGGCGCGACTCGCTGTCGCCACCTTAGTCCACAGGATATCACCACCCTCCCCTCGCCGCGCAAGGCCGCACGCGGGCCTTAAGGGGACGCGGCATCAGTTGGGCTCGACAACGACCTCTTGGGCGCGTTTCTGATCTCGCGCCATCAGACCCTGAATCTCACCCGCCTGATGGTTAGCCGCCGACTGATTAAGCTCTGCCGCGTAGAGGGCTTTCAGATAGGCCATGTCCCATTCGGTCAGTTGCGGCGTGGTCTGCGGCCGCCGGAACAGGCTGAGAATGGAGTCGTAATCTTGGGTGTCCGCATCTGGATCAACCTGCGAAAACGCGACCATGGCTGCGTAGTCAGCGATCTGGCGCAGGTCCAGGCCATCGGCCTTGGTCATGTCCACGATAATGATGACGCGGCCCAGGTCATTTCGGATGGTGGTTCGAAGGCGCCCCGCGGTTGTTTTGGCGACCGTCGGCGGGTTCTCTCCCGGCAAGCGTACGGCCAGCGTGCCCGTCTGAGAATCGACAGGCAGGCTGATATGCCACCAGCGGACCGGATGGTCGTTGGTCTGAAACGCCTCTAGCGCGGCTCGGCTTCGGTTCATGCCGGAACCGCCTGGCCAGAATACGTTGCGGCGAGCCGCCACCAAACC
>CAYWDO010000040.1:0-12390 GCA_964456995.1 uncultured Brevundimonas sp. | reverse complement strand
GCGCCATGCCGGCGCCGTCGTCCGTGCCGATAATCAGGATGTTGGGCTTACATCCTGGCTCTCCCGGCTCAAGACCGATGTCCAGCGCGACTTCGGAGACGCGATCGGCGAGGTATTGCGCGGCATCCCCTCTTAGATTGGCGACGCCCACGCAAATATTGTCGCGCCAGCGAGCAGGCCCTCGCCCCGCAGGGGCCGCCACAACCTCATCGATGAAGCCGCGAACCCGTTCGTCGATCCGCCGTCCCTGCACCACGATATCTTCGAGTTCCGTCGCCTGGCCGTTGTCGACAGGCGCCGATTGCCCTTGGTCGGGAAGCGACGCCAATACCGCCAAACCCATCAAGCCCGCTGCAAGCGCACCACCCATGACCGACACCCCGGATTTCAATGTTCTTCAGTAAGGACCCGATCAACCCGGCGGGAATGAGGCCGATGCACCGGCGAAGGATCAACGATTGGTCAGATTCCATAAAAAAGCCCTCGCGGCGAACGCGAGGGCCAATTCATTGCTTAGGATAGGTCGAAGAAGAGAGATCAGCCCTCGTCTTCTTCCTTCAGCAGCTCTTCCTTCGAGATCGGCGTGTCGGTGACGTCGGCGACGCCGACGATCAGGTCGACGACCTTCTCTTCATAGATGGGCGCGCGCAGCTGGGCGGCGGCGTTCGGGTTCTGGCGGTAGAAGTCCAGGACCATCTTCTCTTGGCCCGGGTAGTTGCGGGCTTCGGCCATGATGGCGTTAGACAGTTCCTGATCCGTCACGCCGACGTTGTTGGCGCGACCGATTTCAGCCAGCACCAGACCCAGGCGCACGCGGCGCTCGGCGATCTTGCGGTACTCGCTCTTCAGGTCGTCTTCCGACTTCTTGGCGTCTTCTTCCGGCAGGCGGCCGGCTTCCTTGTCAGCGGACACCTGGGCCCAGATGCCTTCGAACTCGGCTTCCACCATCTTCGGCGGCAGCGGGAAGTCGTGGGCTTCGTCCAGTTGGTCCAGCAGGGCGCGCTTCAGCTTGAAGCGGGCGGCGCCGGCGTACTGCTGGTCCAGGTTGGCCTTCAGCAGCTCTTTCAGCTTGTCCAGCGATTCCAGGCCGATGCGGGTGGCGAACTCTTCATCGACCTTGGCTTCGGTCTCGGCCTTGATGGCCTTGACCTTGACGTCGAAGGTGGCGGCTTTGCCGGCCAGGTTCTTGGCCTGGTAGTCCTCGGGGAAGGTGACCTCGATGGTCTTCTCTTCGCCGACCTTGGCGCCCTTCAGTTGCTCTTCGAAGCCCGGGATGAAGCGGTTGGAGCCGATCACCAGGTCAGCGTCTTCGGCCGAGCCGCCTTCGAACACTTCGCCGTCCAGCTTGCCGACGAAGTCGATGGTCAGTTGGTCGCCGTCGGCGGCCTTGACCGTCTTGCCGGTCTTGTCCTCGTAGGACTTGGCTTGCGAGGCCAGCTCCTTGAGGGCTTCGTCCAGATCTTCGTCCGACGCGGTGTAGGTCGGGCGGTCCAGCTTCAGGGTCTTGGGATCGACCGGGGTGAAGTCAGGCATGACTTCCAGGGCCATTTCATAGGCCAGGTCTTCCTGACCGGCGATGACCTTGTCCATGTCCGAGGTCAGCTTCATCTCGGCCGGGGCGGCCGGGCGCAGCTTGGCGTCGTCCAGAGCCTTCTGGCTGGTTTCGTTCAGCGTCGCGTTGATGATTTCGCCCATGAAGTCACGGCCGAAGGTCTTCTTGACGTGCGCGACCGGCACCTTGCCCGGACGGAAGCCCTTGAGCTTCATCTGCGGCGCGACTTCCTTGACGCGCGCTTCGAGCTTTTCGTTCAGCTCGGCTACCGGGATGGTCACCGCGATCACGCGGCTGAGGCCTTCGTTCGACTTTTCGACGACTTGCATGGTCGGGATTCTGACGCTCTGTGGCGACGCCGAACGGCGCGCGCGGTGGATAAAGCAATAGGGCCGCCCTTTTGGAGCGGCGCCTCGAAGCCCGCTCTTATGTCGAGTAGGGGCCGAAAGGTCAACGCGCACGGGTTTCTTTGCCGTCGTCGCCTCGCTATCTGAAGGCCATGAGCCAGCCCGCTTCCCCCATCGGCGTCTTCGTCACGCCCGTCACGCCGCTGCAGCAGAACTGCACGACCGTCTGGTGCACCAGGACCAACAAGGCCGCCGTGATTGACCCGGGCGGCGGCGTCGATGCGATTCTCGGCGAGATCGCCCGGCGCGGCCTGACGCTGGACGCCATCTGGATCACCCATGGCCACCTCGATCACGCCGGCGGCGCCGCCGAGATGCAGGACAAAACCGGCGTCGAGATCATTGGCCCCCATGCTGAGGATCAGTTCTGGATCGACCTGATTCCCACCCAAGGCCAGAAGTACGGCCTGCCCGACGCCCGCACATTCACCCCGACACGCTTCCTGGCTGACGGCGAGACGCTGGTGCTGGGTGAAACGACCTGGGAGGTCTTCCATTGCCCCGGTCACACGCCCGGCCACATCATCTTTTTCAGCCGTGAAGCCCGCTTCGCCCAGGTCGGCGACGTCCTGTTTCAGGGTTCGATCGGCCGGACAGACTTTCCGCGCAGCGACCACGCCGCCTTGCTGAACGCCATCACAACCAAGCTGTGGCCGCTAGGCGACGACGTGACCTTCGTGCCGGGTCATGGTCCGCACTCGACTTTTGGCGCCGAGCGGCGGACCAATCCCTATGTCTCGGATCAGGCGATGGGGCGCGCCCCTATCGCCCGCCCGGCCTCCGGTCCTTCATAACTCAGCGCGCTGCCAACAGCCCAATAATCACGCCGATGCCCAACGCGTAGAGGCTGGCCCGCATCGGCTCGTCCCGAATGGCGTCGCGCGCTTTTTTGACGCGTCTGTCGGCCCATGCGCGCGCTTCAGCGGCGTCCTCGCGCACGGCTACATGCAACGGGCTAGGACGCGGATCTTCAGCCAGGATGGCGTCGGCCTGCCTCTCAAGGCGCAAGCTCTCTGTCGAGGCGCCGTTGATGATGTCTTCTGGCGAAACTTCAGACGCATAGGGGGCGGCCATAGACGGGTCTCCTGTTGTGGGGTCGCTTTTCAACCCGTCGATGTGCCGCAGGTTCCTTATCGAACCGCCTTCTCCTCCCGAGCGTTGAAGCGGCCCAACTAGGAGAGATCCGTGACCTACATCGAGCCCGATACGCCTAACGGCGCACCCGAAATAGAACCGCCGGCGACGCCCGAGCCGGACATTCAACCTGGCCAGACGCCGGAAGAATTGCCGCCCCTGGAGCCAGGCGGCGGTCAACCCGGCGATTCACGCCCCCACGACTGACTGTCCAAAGAACAAGGAAATCGTTCTCACGCGGAACCACGGCGACGGCGCCGGGTTCTTTTTGGCAAGCGCCACCGTCTTTGAAAGGAACAGCCGAATGGCCGAAGGTCAGCCCACCCGCGGGTCCGGTGTTTCCAAACGAGGATTCGCCTCGATGGATCCGGAACGCCAACGCGAGATCGCCCGCAAGGGCGGCGCCAGCGTCCCCAGCGAGAAGCGCAGCTTCTCTCAGGATCGTAGCTTGGCCGCCCAAGCCGGCCGCAAGGGCGGCGAGGCCTCACACGGCTCGCGCAACAAGACGGACGGCGAAGTTCCTTCAAAGGACTGAGCCAATCCGTAAGACATGAAGGCGACGCAGCCATCTGGCGCGTCGCCTTTTTGCTGCCTGCCGCCCTAGGCGCTCAGCAATGCCAACGCGACCGCCGGTGAACCGCTCGTTTCAAATGCTTGCAAGCGCCATCCTGCCGCCTCGGCCAGAGCCTGTACCGAAGCTTCATCGAACTTGCGTGAGCTTTCAGTGTGGATTGTCTCACCTTCGGCAAAACGGAATGCGAGTTTGCCAAGATGCACGGTCATTGCTCGCGTGGCCTTCAGATGCATCTCCATGCGCGAACAAGCGCCGTTCCAGACCGCGACATGGTCGAAGGCATCGGGCTCGAAATCCATGGCAAGTTCACGGTTGGCGCGGACCAGCAGGTTGCGATTGAACGCGGCCGTCACCCCTTCTGCGTCGTCATAGGCGGCCACCAAGACGTCGGATGGTTTCACCAGATCGACACCCAGAATGAACAGGCTGCCCTCACCGAGAACTTCTCGTGCTGCACGCAGGAGATTGACGGCCGCATCGGGCGTCAGGTTGCCGATAGTCGATCCTGGAAAAAACCCGATCCTCCGTCCAGCGCCGGCTTCGACAGGCGGCGGCGCCAGATGCTCGAAATCCCCAACCACAGGCAGGACCTTCAGCCCAGGATAATCCGAACGAATACGCTCGGCTGCTTCGTTCAACGCGGTCGGGCTGATGTCGATGGGGACATAGGCCGCCAGGTCAGGCGCGGCGTCCAGTACGATGCGCGTCTTCTCGCTTGCTCCAGAGCCCAGTTCGACCATTACCGCGCCTGGCCCAAACCGACTTGACCAGTTCGGAGCTACGCGCCGTAGCAGCGCCGCCTCCTGCCGGGTGGGGTAATATTCCCCCAAGCGCGTGATCTCCTCAAACAATCGAGAGCCTTCGGCGTCGTAGAACCACTTCGGCGGCAGCGCCTTGTCGCGGCGTGACAAGCCCTCCACCATGTCTTGTCGAAACGCGTCATGCGGCGCCCGCTCTTCGACCTCCGCCCCGTCTGACGCCAGCCTGACGCCAGAGAACATCCAACGCTGGTGCGGATAGTAGAAGTTGCGATAGCTGGGCCGCGTATGGCCTTCAGGCGTGGCGAAGGCGCTGCCGCGCAGAACCATCTGATTGGTCATGAACTTGCCGTTATATTCGGTCGCCGTACCCTCTGTCGGACGAAAACCGGGATAGGCCGCATAGGCGCTGGCCGTCCACTGCCAGACCTCCCCGCTGAGGTTCGAGAAGGCCGCTGGCTCAGTCCGCACAGCATGCTCCCATTCCGCCTCGGTCGGCAAACGTCGCCCAGCCCATCGGGCGAAGGCGTCAGCCTCATAGAAGCTGACGTGACGCACCGGCGCCTTCAGATCGACGGGACGTCGCCCTGCAAGCGTCATGGCGCTCCACCCTGCCGGCTCGGCGCGCCAATAGAGTGGCGCAGTCCAGCCTTCCGCCTTTACCCGCGCCCAGCCGTCCGCCAACCAGAACTCAGCCCGCCGATAGCCCCCCTCGTCGATGAAGGTGATCCAGTCCTCATTGGTAACGAGATCAGAAGCCAGAGAGAACGGTTCGAGCCAGACCCTGTGCGCCGGGCGTTCGTTGTCGAAAACAAACCTGTCGTCGCTGACGCCGATTTCGCTTAGCCCCCCCTGGAAGCCCGTCCAGCCGCCGAGCGATGCCTCCGCCCTCCCCTTGCGAGGTTCATGCTCATAGGCTGCAGGATCCAGCGGGGACCGCGACATCAGATGCAATATATCCATCAGAAACAGCTCTTCATGCTGCTGCTCATGGCTGAGGCCTAATTCGAACAGATAGTATTCGAACTCGCCGTCCAGACCCTCAATCAGCCGCGCCTCCATGCGACGATCTATCTCTTCCCGATAGGCCATGACCTCGTCCAGCGACGGTCTCGTCATCAGCCCGCGCTCGCTTCTATCGACCCGTGTTCCAAGGGATTCGTAGTAGGAATTGAACAGATGGTTCAGACGCTCATCGACTGCGACATAGTCCTGACGTCGCGCCAGGATCATGGCCTCAAAGAACCAGCTCGAATGACCCAGATGCCATTTTCCCGGGCTGGCGTCGGTCATGGACTGGGCCGCCAGATCCTCGACGGCAAGCCCTTCAGCAAGGCGCCGCAGCCCGGACCTTACTCGCCTGTAGACAGCAACATCCTGCTCGGCGATCCGGGACGCCAGAAGGGGTAGGCTCATTCGCTAGGTTCTCGCTGAAGCATATCGATCTGTTCCTCTGAATGCCGCCTGAACCCTGCGGTTCCGCCCTTTTGCGGCGTCATTGGGAACGGTCGGCCCCAACCCGCGTTGGCGACGCACGCGATTACCGAAATCGGTCGGGAGCCGCCCGGCATCAGGACACCCGTTGCATGCCCCAAGTCTGCGTGCCTGACGGGCCGCAGGACAATGGCCCGGGCCATCATGAACGGTCCCAACGTCTCACAGGGATCATTGACCCTGGCGACTGGCGCCATGCGATCACGGAATTCCTTCCTTCTCTACGCGCCTTTGCCTTTACCCTGTCTCGCAATTCAGCTGACGCCGACGACCTGGTGCAGGAAACTCTGGCGAAGGCGTGGGCGCACCGCTCGCGCTTCGAAGCAGGCAGCAACCTTCGCGCCTGGCTCTTCACGATCCTCAGAAACACTTGGTACACAGGCGCGGCGAAACGGGCTCGCGAAGTCCTCGACGAGGAAGGTCGCTACGCTGCCGGCCTGACCGCAGAGCCCAACCAGGAATGGACCGCTGAGCTGACATCTCTGAAGGCGGCCCTGAACGCACTGCCCCCCGAACACCGGGAGGCCATCGTCATGGTCGGCGCGGCGGGTCTGTCCTATCAGGAAGCGGCCGATATCGCTGGTTGTGCGGTCGGCACGATCAAGAGCCGGGTCAACCGCGCCAGGCATCGCCTGGCTCTTCTGCTTGACCCTGAGACCTCTGGCGATGTCCAAAATGTAATCCAGGATGAGGACTAGACGGGGGAACACCGCTTCTCCTGCCCGGTTCTACGGGCAGACTTGGGAGAGTCGATCATGCTGAACCCCCTCCAACCCGAACAAAGCAATCTGACAGATCAGGACAGGCCGCCACTGAATGGGGCTGAGGAGCGGCGCCTTCGCGAGGCAGGTCTGAAAGGATGGATCCATCGCCATTTCGGCGCTGAACCTCCGAGCACCCACAGCCCCAATTTTTTCATCAGCGACGTGACGGAGGGCGGCATCGGATCCCACCATCACCGTCAGGTTTTTCGCGCCCAAAAGCGGCCATGACAGTCGCTCGTCTCTGAGCAAGCGGGCCATGACCAACGGCCACGGCCCGGCTCATTGTCAACGTCGGCCGCCGTGCTTGGCGTACTCCAGGCGCGCGATGGTCCGGTTGTGCACCTCATCCGGACCGTCCGCGATTCTGAGGGTACGCACCGTCGCGTAAAGCTCGGCCAACGGGGTGTCGCCTGATACTCCAGCGCCGCCAAAGGCCTGGATCGCGTCGTCGATGATCTTCAGCGCCATGCGCGGCGCGGCGACCTTGATCTGGGCGATCTCTGACTTGGCGTTCTTGGCCCCGACCTCGTCCATCATCCACGCCGCCTTGAGCACCAGCAAACGGCACATCTCGATATTGGTGCGCGCCTCGCCGATCCGCTGTTCCCAGACAGAATGTTCAGCCAGCGCCTTGCGGAAGGCCGTGCGGGTCAGCAACCGCTCGCACATCAGATCCAGCGCCAGTTCAGCCGCGCCGATCACCCGCATGCAGTGGTGAATGCGACCCGGGCCCAGCCTGCCTTGGGCGATTTCGAAGCCCCGTCCCTCGCCCGCAATGAGGTTCTCCACCGGGACGCGGACGTTCTCCAGCACCACCTCGGCGTGGCCGATCGGCGCTTCGTCATAGCCGAACACCGACAGCATCCGCTCGACACGGAAACCGGGCGTGTCCGTCGGGACAATGATCTGGCTTTGCTGCTGGTGGGTGGCCGCATCAGGGTCCGTCTTGCCCATGACAATAGTCATGGCGACGTTGGGGTGGGCCATGTTGGTCGACCACCACTTGCGCCCGTTGACGACATAGTGGTCGCCGTCGCGGACGATGCTGGTCTGGATATTGGTGGCGTCGGATGAGGCCACCTCGGGCTCGGTCATCAGGAAGGCAGAGCGGATCTCGCCAGCCATCAGCGGCTTCAGCCACCGCTCCTGCTGCGCGGCGTCGCCGTACATATGCAGGACTTCCATATTGCCGGTGTCGGGGGCGTTGCAGTTGAACACCTCGGCCGACCACAACCGCCGCCCCATCAGTTCAGCCAGAGGCGCGTATTCCAGATTGGTCAGGCCGGCGCCGTGGTCGCCCGGCAGGAACATGTTCCACAGGCCGGCGTCCTTCGCCTTGGCTTTCAGAGCCTCCATGACGGGCGCCTGGACCTGCGGATTGGCGTGCACCTGGGCGCGGTATTCCGCCTCGGCCGGAGCGACGTGCTCATCGATGAACCGCGACAGGCGCTCGCGCCACATCAGGCCGCGTTCGGAAGGGGCGAAATCCATGGTCGTTTCCTTGTGTTCAGCCGCGCTTCTTCGAGCGCCGATAGCAAAACGGCGCGACCCCGAGGGAGCCGCGCCGTCCTTGTTCTGGTTGCCTAGAGACGCATCAGCGTTTCAGCAGCGGCGCCAGCTTCTGGGCGATCATCATGTCGCCGGCGATCTTCAGCTTGCCCTGCATGAAGGCCATCATCGGATCCAGCTTGCCTTCCGACAGGGCGATGAAGTCGTCCCATTTCATCGAGACGGTGGCGTCGGCGGGCTTGTCCTCATTCGTCACCGTATTGGGCGACGAGGCCCCGTCGATAAAGATCTTGCCGACGTCGCCCAGGTCCAGCTTGACGGTCTTGCCAAGGCCGGAGTTGTCGCCGACAGCGCCGCGGATGTGTTCAGTGACGGTGGTCAGGTCCATGTGCGTCTCTCCCAAGAGCAAGATTGAGGCGCAGGCGTAGCCCGCCCCGGCGACGGCGCCAAGATCACGCAAGGGAAAGCGGCGACCGGTCGCGCCCTGTCGCCGCCCTTGCCTGCCACAGCCTTAGAAGCCGACCCCCAGCGTCGCCACTAGGCGGTCATCGCTCAAATCGCCGTCCACGTCCGTGTCCCAATAGCGCAGGTCGAGCGAGATTTTTTCCGTGACGCCGAACTTCACCCCGACGTTCCAGGTGGCATAGTCATCGCCGACATCAAGGTACTGCTTGCCGTAGGCGCCGGTCAGATTGACGTTGTCGCGCAAGGCGTAGCCCAGGTTGCCCTCGACATAGCTCGCCTGCTCGTCGGCGCCGAAGAAGTCGGGCGAATAATAGATCGCCGCGCCCGCCGTCACGGGACCGAACCCGCGAGACACCGCCGCCTTGAACTCGACATTGTCATAGTCGGCCCCGTTGGGCGCGCCGATGTAGTGATAGGCGATCACGCCGACATTGAAGTCAAAGCCGCCGCTCGACACAGCGACCCCGCCATAGATGTCCAGTTCAGCGTCGGTATCGTCGCCGAAATCGACCTGCGACGCCCAGGCGCCGGCATAAAAGACGCCTGCGGTCAGATCCGCCCCGCCCTGGACGGCCGGACTGGTGTCGGTCTGGCTGAAGCCCCGGAACACATAGTCGCTGGTCACGCCGATGTTGAAGGCCACCTCGGGCTCGACCTGGGCGTTCGCAGCCCCCGCCCCCATCGTCAGCGCCAGTAATGAAACGCAAGCAAGAGCAACTCTCATGACATATCCCCTCAAAGTCTGATTGTTATTGGCTAAGCCTACTCATCCAGCCGCTGGTGGAGCGCGGCCGGGCCTTGGTTCGCAGGAGACAGGGACGCAGCAGGGAGGCGCCGCGTCCCGTCCCTCGCCTCAGACGCCGTCCAGCACTTCGCCGTGCAGGTGCGCGTCCAGGCCCTCTGTTTCCTGTTCGTCGGTGACGCGCAGGCCCGTGGTGTATTTGCAGATCAACAGGATGATCAGCGTGCCGACCGCGCTCCACAGGATGGTCCAGACCAGCCCCAGGGCCTGGGCGCCGATATTGGCCCCTTCCGACAGGCTGTTGATCGCGGTGGAGGCGAAGACGCCGGTCAGCAGGGCGCCGACCAGACCGCCCGCGCCGTGCAGGCCGAAGGCGTCCAGGCTGTCGTCATACTTGAGCAGCTTCTTCAGCCAGACCGACGAGACGTAGCAGGCTGGCCCCGCGATCAGACCGATGATGACCGCCCCCTTGGGATCGACGAAGCCCGCCGCCGGCGTGATGGCGACCAGGCCCGCAACGACGCCCGACAGGACCCCGATCAGCGACCACTTCTTCTTGTAGATGACCTCGACGAACTTCCAGGCCAGCGAAGCCGCCGCCGCCGCCAGCAGGGTGTTGATCAGCGCGGCCCCCATCAAGCCGTTGGCGGCGCCCGCAGAACCGGCGTTGAACCCGATCCAGCCGACCAGCAGCAGCGAGGCGCCGATCATGGTCAGAACCGGATTGTGCGCCGTAATGGGCTCCACGCCGTAACCCTTCCTCGGACCAAGGAACAGGGCGCAGACCAGGCCCGCCACGCCCGAGTTGACGTGCACGACCGCGCCGCCGGCAAAGTCCAGAACGCCCTGCGCGCCCAGGAAGCCCCCGCCCCAGACCCAGTGAGCGATCGGGGCATAGACGATCAGCGACCACAGGGCCGTGAACAACAACATCCCCGAGTATTTCAACCGCTCGGCGAAGGCGCCGGTGATCAGCGCCGGTGTGATGATGGCGAAGGTCAACTGGAACGACACCCAGAGGAACTCCGGGATGCCCGGCAACAGACTGTGCGCCGTGTCCACCGTCACCCCGTTCAGGAACAGGGCGTCCAGGCTGCCGACGTACTGGTTGATCCCCGCATCCCCATTCGTCCCGAAGGCGATGGTATAGCCGGCGATGAACCAGGTCAGGGACACCACCGCAAAGGCGGCGACCGATTGGGTGATGGTGGCGATCACGTTTTTGCGGCGCACCATGCCGCCGTAAAAGAGCGCCAGACCCGGCAGGGTCATCAACAGGACCAGGGCGGTGGAGGTCCCCAGCCAAGCCGTGCCCGCCGCGTCCAGTTCCAGCGGAACCTGATGTGAAAACAGCGCCGGAGCAGGCTCCGACGCTGTCACAGCGGCACTGGCGATAGTGTTGACCACGGCCGCGTCAGGTGCGGCCAGCGCCGCGCCCACGGCGAACAATCCGCCGGTTAGACAGAGAAGGGCCAGAAGCCCCGGTAAGCTGTTCTTGAACTGCGTCATGCGTGTATCCCCTCATGCTCTTCGCAGTTGCGAACTGTTTATTGCATCTGCGAACTCGGCAAGGGGGAAAATGCGGGGCGCTGAGAAATTTTAACCCAAACGTCGCACGTATGTCGGATCGTGACGGTTGATTATTCTTTTTTATAAATGAAAAAAGGTAATTTTTATTGAATTTTACCCCAGTCGCAACATAGGGACCTTCGATCGTCGAAATTACAGCGTTTTATATTGCCCGGCTATCCCTCGGCTTAAAATGCCAAGGGCTTCCGCCATAGCCACCGAGGCTGGTCGCCCCTTCCGTCTGGAAACACGTTTTCATTGTCCAGAAATCGCACGCCGTATCCTGCGCCAAAGGCGCATCCGCACGCGACTTTCACCGCGTCCCTGCGGACTCTGCAACGACGCTCGCCCCGAAGGGCGTTGCTGCTCAGCAATGATAGGAGGGTTTCTGGCGGAGACGGAGGGATTCGAACCCTCGGTACCCCTTACAGGGTACGACGATTTAGCAAACCGTTGCCTTCAGCCACTCGGCCACGTCTCCGGCAGGCGGCGTGGATAGCGAGTCATTTGACGCTGCGCAACGGGGGACCTGAAATCTATCGCGTTAACGGGGGATAGACGCGCGGTATGCAAAGAAATAGCGGTTAGAAAAGCTTCTGGAACACACCGTTCGCCTCATGACGTCCGCCGAAACCCTCCTTCCCGCAGCGGACGGCGCCAATCTCCGGGCGCGACGCGTTCATGATTCCGCGCCAGCAGCTCATGATTCGTCGGCAGGGGTGGGTAAAGCGCGACGGGGCCCCTTCCGGCCCGACACCTGGCTGAACACACGCCAGCGCAACGCCACGCGATTGCGCGTCTTCTATTTCCGCGCGCTGGATATTCTGGGCGTCGGCGCCGCTGTCTTTATCGGCATTATCGGCCTTTCCGGCGGCGCGCCGCTGAGCGCCCGCCTGATCGACGCCGCCCCCCTCGTCCTTGGCGCCGCCGCTATTCTTGGTTTGCTTCGCTCCCTGGGTCTTTATCGGTTCGACAAGGGCCATGGCCTCATTTCACATCTGGCGGCCGTGGCCTGTGTCGTCGCTCTCGGCGCAGGTCTGACGCTGGCTTTGGGTTTGGGTTTGCACGGTGCGGCCGCGCCCTGGGGCGACTATGGCCGCTGGATCGCGGGCCTCATGGCTCTGCTGCTCGCTCTTCACGCCGCATGGAGCCTTTTGGTCACGGATTGGCGACGCAAGGGCGCCCTCACCCCCAATATCGCAGTTGTCGGCGCGACTCGTCACGCCGAGCGCCTGATCCGAGAGGCCCTGCAACGCCGGGATCTCAATGTCCTGGGAGTGTTCGACGACCGCCTGGCGCGCTCGCCGAATGCCGTGGAAGGCGTGCCCGTTCTGGGCGAAGCCGACGCCCTGCTGAACCACCGTCTGACGCCCTATATCGACCGGATCGTTCTGGCCATCGACCCCAAGGCCGAGGCCCGCG